>NZ_QDFI01000177.1 GCF_003254465.1 Meridianimarinicoccus zhengii | reverse complement strand
AGAGTATCCGTCGTGATCAAGCCGTTTTTTGGGTCCACGTGCGATCAGCTTTGACGAGAGCGTTGGCTGTTTCGACCAACTTGCGCATGAGGGTGACGATGGCGACCTTGGCGGGTTTTCCGGCCTCGCGGAGAGCGTCGTATTTTGCCTTGAGGTCCGGGTTGAACCTCATGGCCACAAGGGCAGGCATGTAGAGCGCGTCACGCAGGGGCTTTCGCCCGCCGCTGATGAATGACTTGCCCTTCCATTGGCCTGACTCGCGGCTGTGCGGGACAAGGCCGGCGAGACTTCCGGCCTGTTTTCTGTCGAGGGTGCCGATTTCCGGCAGGAAGGTGAGGATCAATGCAGCTGCGATGGGTCCGAGGCCGGGGATCGAGCACAGGATCTCGCGCTTGCGCTGCAAGGCTTCGTCGCTGGCGATATGGCGTGCGATCTCGGCATCGAGCTCGGCGAGCTGACGCCCGACCAGCGTCAGGCGTGCCTTGATCTGGCGTTTCAGAACCGGGTTGAGCTGCACATGACTGCGGTTGCGCAGGCGGGTGCGTTCCTTGATCAGCGCCGTGCGTGCCACCTGCAAGTCTCTGAGAACAAGCTGGTTCTTAGAAATCGGGGTGTCCGGCTCCAGGTGCAGGGCGGCCCCCATCCGGGCCAGGATGCGCGCGTCGACGGCATCGGTCTTGGCCCGCGTCCCGCAAGCTTCGGCAAAGCGACGCGCGTGCAGCGGGTTGACCTTGACCAACGGAAACTTGCCCGACAGCGCTGTCTCGAGGGCCCGATGATAGGGCCCTGTCGGCTCGAACACGATCCGGGCGATCGGCGTCTGGCCGAGCCAGCGGATCAGGGCCCGGATGCCCCAGGGTGTGTTCTCGAACTGCCGCGCCGCTTGGTCTTCCTGCCGGAAGGCGTCGAGATGGGTTTTCGAGATGTCGATGCCGATGGTATGTTCTGTCATCTTCGCCATGTCCTATGCTTGTCATGCGTGGCTCAAACACGCGTATCCGTTCAGGCCCTTGGTGAAGACGGCGGTCGATCATACTCTGAGACGGTCCTTGTCGACCCCGATGGCTTCGATCCGACCGCCGCCACTGCCCGCCATAAATGGCGTGGCGGGCAGTGGCTTCCAATCAACTGGAAGCCGGGCTTCTTGATAAGACAAG
>NZ_QDFI01000176.1 GCF_003254465.1 Meridianimarinicoccus zhengii | reverse complement strand
GGCAGGCCGTCGGCCATGTGTGCGACCTGTTCACCGATGAAGAGTGCAACAACTTCTTCAAAGCGGCGGGGTACCAAGCCGATTAAACTCAACATGCTCTAGCCTGCAGATAGGCCAAATGCGCCGCCTACCGCAAATTCGCCGCCAATAAAATCAATGGCTTACGAAGCTCCAATGGTCAAAGCCAGCTTGCGGCTACATTGTTGAAATGACCAGCAATTCCGTGCCATTCCAAGCATAACGGTGGCCATCGGGGTCTGCGGGCGGAATTTGTCGGAAAGTCTCCGGATTTCCGCGTTTTCGGCTGCAATTTGGCGCTCTGCAGGCAACATGGGCATCGAAGGTTAATTTTCGGTCATGTTCGGGTGCCTGCGTAATCCTGCACCGCATTGAGCATGTCGCCGGGCCCAATAGGGCCAGACCAGACGGCCGGCGACCGCCGTCGCCAGATCGCACTGCGACCGCGACACGCCTGTCGCCTCATTGGCTGGTGGCGCTTCGGGGCGGTGCGTGATTCTGGGGGAAAGATCTGTGACCGGGTGCGGGTACGGGTACGGGTTGCGCGCGACGTGTCGTGCGCAGGCGCAGACACGCGGTCGCCAAGCCGGACGCGGACGGCGCGGCGCGTGGCCGTGGGGAGCGCCTACTGATCGAGTCGTCGCAGGAGAGCGCGAGTTCGGGCGGCGCGCGGCGCCGGATACGTTCTCATGGAGTCGTTGGGGAAGCTGACCGGCTCTGACCTGGGGCGCGTCGGCGCGCGGCGACGGCGCGGATGCCGTGCGGCGGCGACGCATTGGCCGACGCCCCGCACTGGGTGCCTTGTCTGGCTGCATCGCCGGACAGGGTATGTCAAAGGCGACAGGGTCGGTGGAGACCGGTCACCCGTGGCCGGGACGGCGGCCGTGGTCGCGGCATCCGGTCCGGCGCCGCGACCGCCTTTCGTTCGGGGAACGGGGTCGATCAGGTGTCTACGATCTCCCAGCCCGTGTCGTCGTCCCGCCCATCCGCGTCCGGCGTGTCGTCCGGATGGTCCGTCGCGTCCGGTGCCATGGCCCCCTGCGCGGGCGGCGACGTTGGGGCAGCCGGGTCGTGCGGTCCGTGCGCGGCGATTTCCTCGCCGAAGGACATGTCCATGCTGCGGGGCGGTCGGTCCTGGCGCGCGGCCGCGCAG
>NZ_QDFI01000175.1 GCF_003254465.1 Meridianimarinicoccus zhengii | reverse complement strand
AAGGGGCAACAGGGAACTTAACGCGTGTAAACCAGATCAAAGAGCTGGTTTCAGATGATTTTGTTCTGCTGAGCGGCGATGATGCGAGCGCGCTGGACTTCATGCAATTGGGCGGTCATGGGGTTATTTCCGTTACGACTAACGTCGCAGCGCGTGATATGGCCCAGATGTGCAAACTGGCAGCAGAAGGGCATTTTGCCGAGGCACGCGTTATTAATCAGCGTCTGATGCCATTACACAACAAACTATTTGTCGAACCCAATCCAATCCCGGTGAAATGGGCATGTAAGGAACTGGGTCTTGTGGCGACCGATACGCTGCGCCTGCCAATGACACCAATCACCGACAGTGGTCGTGAGACGGTCAGAGCGGCGCTTAAGCATGCCGGTTTGCTGTAAAGTTTAGGGAGATTTGATGGCTTACTAACCCTTCTCACCTCGGCCGATAAGCTTTTAATTAAACTAGTGAATTCTCATGTTTGACAGCTTATCATCGATAAGCTTTAATGCGGTAGTTTATCACAGTTAAATTGCTAACGCAGTCAGGCACCGTGTATGAAATCTAACAATGCGCTCATCGTCATCCTCGGCACCGTCACCCTGGATGCTGTAGGCATAGGCTTGGTTATGCCGGTACTGCCGGGCCTCTTGCGGGATATCGTCCATTCCGACAGCATCGCCAGTCACTATGGCGTGCTGCTAGCGCTATATGCGTTGATGCAATTTCTATGCGCACCCGTTCTCGGAGCACTGTCCGACCGCTTTGGCCGCCGCCCAGTCCTGCTCGCTTCGCTACTTGGAGCCACTATCGACTACGCGATCATGGCGACCACACCCGTCCTGTGGATCCTCTACGCCGGACGCATCGTGGCCGGCATCACCGGCGCCACAGGTGCGGTTGCTGGCGCCTATATCGCCGACATCACCGATGGGGAAGATCGGGCTCGCCACTTCGGGCTCATGAGCGCTTGTTTCGGCGTGGGTATGGTGGCAGGCCCCGTGGCCGGGGGACTGTTGGGCGCCATCTCCTTGCATGCACCATTCCTTGCGGCGGCGGTGCTCAACGGCCTCAACCTACTACTGGGCTGCTTCCTAATGCAGGAGTCGCATAAGGGAGAGCGTCGACCGATGCCCTTGAGAGCCTTCAACCCAGTCAGCTCCTTCCGGTGGGCGCGGGGCATGACTATCGTCGCCGCACT
>NZ_QDFI01000174.1 GCF_003254465.1 Meridianimarinicoccus zhengii | reverse complement strand
GCGGCGAAGGCGCCGGTCAGCGACAGGGCGATGTAGAGCGCGAAGACCGGCGGCCGCGCCAGCGCCCAGACCGCCATGGCCGCCGGGATCGACGTCACGCCGCCCGCGACGAGGAACGCCATCCCGGCGCCCGGTGCCATGCCCTGATCGATCAGCCCGCCCACCAGCGGCAGCGCGGCGTAACCGTTGAGATACGCGGGCACACCGACCAGCGTGGCCGTCGCGATGGGCATGAGCCCGTCGCCCCCCAGCGCCGCGGTCACGGTCTCGGCCGGGATCCACGCCAGCATCAGGCTTTCGAGAATGAAGGCCAGTGTCAGCCACTTGGCGAGGAACAGCGTCGTGCTCAGCGCCGATCTGCCGAACTTTGCGCGCCGGTCGGCATCGGACCAGAAGCGCCAGACCACCGGTTTCGGCGCGCGGACCTTCGCGCCGCCGCAGCCGCCATTGCCGATACCGTCGCGCAGCGGGTCGGCGAAGGCCCCGGCCTTCATCATCACGTGCACGACAGCGCCGCCGAACAGGCCCAGCCCGATGGCCGCGAGCGTCTTGGCGATGGCGAATTCAAGGTCCAGCACCCCCGCCGTCAGCACGAACATGGACGGGTCCATGATCGGCGACGCGAGCCAGAAGGCCATGACCGCCGACAGCGGCACCCCCATCGCCAGCAGGGCCGCGATCAGCGGGATCACCCCGCACGAACAGAAGGGCGAGATGCCGCCCGCCAGCGCGCCCAGCCCGATCATCAGCACGGGCGCCCCGGTGAACGCCTTGGCGATCAGGTTGTCCGCGCCCGTCGCCCCGGCCCAGGCCGCGATGGCGATGGACAGGACCAGGTAGGGCGCGGTGTGCAGCAGCGCGCCCGCCGCGAAGCGTGCGCTGTCCTTGGCCTGCATCGGGTCGACGATCGCCAGCACCGCAAGAATCGCGGCGGAGGCGAGCCAGACGCGCTGGTCCGTCCACAGGTGGCGCAGCGTGGACCGGAGGCCGGACGCTGCAAGGGTTGTGTCGGTCATCACCAGATCTCCGGCATTCCAGTTGTTTCGGGGCGAAAAAAGCCGCGCACGCGCATCAGTCCGCGTCCTCCGACGCCAGAACGGTGACACCGGTGCAGCATTCCGATGTCAGGAATCCGACCAATGCGCGCGTGGCGTCGAAATCGACCCGGTTGAACACCTCGCGCCCCTGCCTGTCCTGCAGCACCAGCCCGGCCTCGACGAGCGCCGACAAATGGTGCGCCAGCGTCGAGGG
>NZ_QDFI01000173.1 GCF_003254465.1 Meridianimarinicoccus zhengii | reverse complement strand
ACAAACGCTGAAAATAAGGATCAACGCCAGCCAAGGGCGCCCTTGCCGCGGAGCGGCTTAGTCCTCCCGCCCGCTGCGACTGCCCTGTCGTGCACGGCCCAAAGCCGTCCTCCAGTCCCCACCACAATGCTGCGGCGCGGCTTGTCAAAGCTGCCTTTCGCTGCTTCCGCTCATTAGGGTGTGAACACGCGTCGGCCTGTGATCCCTCCCGTTGCCTTGCTGAGACCGATTGCGGCGGCACTCGTCGTCGGAATTCCTCCCTGATCCAAAGCTTCGCTGGTCTGCATCAGAACGCACTATGGGGCTAGGAAAGAGCCGACGTGCTGATTGTTGCGACACTCACGTGATCCCCCTTCCTCCCATTTCCCTTCTGCGAGGTAGGCCATTTTGCCGCTTCCACCTTCGCCTCGCTCCGCCGACGGGATGGCAAAAAAACCAACGGGAGCTTTGATCGCGTGCGCTTTTCCGCTTCTATGTGCCTTGGCTACTCAACCTTCACGATATCGCCCGTTTTCCAGCTGCCGTCCAGGGCCGGTTCCGAGGGGGCGTAGAGGCGCAGGATCGCGAAGAACCCGCGGTCAGGCGCTGTCGCGAGCCAGTTTTCTTCATGCCCCTCGGGCGCTTCGGGGGCGATATGGAGCGTCGTGCTGCCGTCGTCATTCTGCGCAGGCTCGTCGAGCTTGCCGAGCGAGGGAAAGGGCTGCCCGTTGTCGAGCCCCGAGGCGTTCTCGGCCTCGTAGAGCGTGACCGACCAGAACAGTTCCGCGGGGATGTCCGGCGGCAGGTCGAGCGTGTAGCTCCGGTTGCCGACCAGCGGCTCGCCCTCGGCGTCCTCGAAGGCGATCATGTAGAACGCGCCCTTGCCGGGCGTCATCGACACCATGCCGGGGCTGATCGAGAAGTAGTCGGTGAAGAACCACGCCCGCGCGTCGAGTTCACGGTAGCCGGCATCCGACGACATCCAGTCGAGACCGACCGGCACGTCGGGCCAGCGCGCGGAGACGTTGTTGACCGGGTTCAGCCACTGGCGGTCGTCGTAGACGCGGAAATCCATGCCGTTCAGTCCGTGCTGGAAACCGATCACGCGGCTGGTCTTGTAGCCCGTCCGGGCCGCCGCATCGAGAATCGCGCGGGTCTCGTCATCAGGTGCGAAGTCGCGGTCGGTCGCGATGCCGATACCTTCGAGCATCCCCAGCCAGTCCGGCCGATAGCGTCCGTCAAGCTGGTGTAATTTCCCTGATGGCCTGAGGGCATGATCAGGCGGCTT
>NZ_QDFI01000172.1 GCF_003254465.1 Meridianimarinicoccus zhengii | reverse complement strand
CGAAGCGGCAGAGATGGCAACTTTTGGTGCAAAAGTACTGCATCCGGCAACGTTGCTACCCGCAGTACGCAGCGATATCCCGGTCTTTGTCGGCTCCAGCAAAGACCCACGCGCAGGTGGTACGCTGGTGTGCAATAAAACTGAAAATCCGCCGCTGTTCCGCGCTCTGGCGCTTCGTCGCAATCAGACTCTGCTCACTTTGCACAGCCTGAATATACTGCATTCTCGCGATTTCCTCGCGGAAGTTTTCGGCATCCTCGCGCGGCATAATATTTCGGTAGACTTAATCACCACGTCAGAAGTGAGCGTGGCATTAACCCTTGATACCACCGGTTCAACCTCCACTGGCGATACGTTGCTGACGCAATCTCTGCTGATGGAGCTTTCCGCACTGTGTCGGGTGGAGGTGGAAGAAGGTCTGGCGCTGGTCGCGTTGATTGGCAATGACCTGTCAAAAGCCTGCGGCGTTGGCAAAGAGGTATTCGGCGTACTGGAACCGTTCAACATTCGCATGATTTGTTATGGCGCATCCAGCCATAACCTGTGCTTCCTGGTGCCCGGCGAAGATGCCGAGCAGGTGGTGCAAAAACTGCATAGTAATTTGTTTGAGTAAATACTGTATGGCCTGGAAGCTATATTTCGGGCCGTATTGATTTTCTTGTCACTATGCTCATCAATAAACGAGCCTGTACTCTGTTAACCAGCGTCTTTATCGGAGAATAATTGCCTTTAATTTTTTTATCTGCATCTCTAATTACTTCCCTTGTGCCAAGGCTGAAAATGGATCGGGTACCGAATTCCTGCAGGTCTCATGTTTGACAGCTTATCATCGATAAGCTTTACGCGAACGAGCCATGACATTGCTGACGACTCTGGCAGTGGCAGATGACATAAAACTGGTCGACTGGTTACAACAACGCCTGGGGCTTTTAGAGCAACGAGACACGGCAATGTTGCACCGTTTGCTGCATGATATTGAAAAAAATATCACCAAATAAAAAACGCCTTAGTAAGTATTTTTCAGCTTTTCATTCTGACTGCAACGGGCAATATGTCTCTGTGTGGATTAAAAAAAGAGTGTCTGATAGCAGCTTCTGAACTGGTTACCTGCCGTGAGTAAATTAAAATTTTATTGACTTAGGTCACTAAATACTTTAACCAATATAGGCGACTCTAGGATCCCCGATCCCCCTTTCACTGATATCCCTCCCTGTTTATCATTAATTTCTAATTATCAGCGTTTTTGGCTGGCGGCGTAGCGATGCGCTGGTTACTCTGAAAACGGTCTATGCAAA
>NZ_QDFI01000171.1 GCF_003254465.1 Meridianimarinicoccus zhengii | reverse complement strand
GCCGGAAGGGTGAAGACGACGTGGAAGTATTCCACGGGCAGCAGATCGTCCGCACGCGCCGCCATCCAGTCCCGCGCCGCCGGTCCCTGGCACTTCGGGCAATGCCGGTTCTTGCAGGAGTTGTATGCGATGTGCTGGTGGCCGCACTTGGCACACGCCGCCACATGCCCGCCGAGCGCCTCGGTCCGGCAGGCTTCGATCGCTGACATCACCTTCAGCTGGGAGAGGCTGACATGCCCGGCATTGGCGCGCCGCCACGCAGGGCCATGGGCACGGAAGATGTCAGCGATCTCCAGCCTTGGCCGGGGCACGCGCTCCGGGTGCTATTCCAGTCCTCGTCGGAGGGTCTCGTCCTGAAGCAGCTTCATCTGCTCGAAGGGGCTGACCGTGCCGCGGATCGTCTTTGTCGCCACATGGGTATAACGCGCCGTCGTCGTCAGCTTGGCGTGACCGAGCAGCACCTGGATCACCCGCACGTCCGTGTTGGCCTCAAGCAGATGCGTCGCGAAGCTGTGCCGCAGCGTGTGCAATGTCGCGGCCTTCTTGATGCCCGCCATGTGCTTGGCCGAGGTGAACGCCCGGTTCAACTGACGCGGTGAAAGTGGGCAGATCTTGGGCTTGCCCGGAAACAACCAGCCCTCGGGACGGGACTCGCGCCAATAATCCCGCAACAGGTCCAGCAGGCTGGGCGAGAGCATGGCCTTGCGATCACGCCCGCCCTTGCCGTCATCGACGTGGATCAGCATCCGGTCGCTGTCGATATCCTTGACCTTGAGGTTGCAGACCTCGGACGCGCGCAACCCGGCTCCGTAGCTGATCCCGAGCGCCGCGCGATACTTCAGACCCGGGCCCGGCACGGCGGCCATCAGATCGGCCACTTCCTCGACACTCAGGACGATGGGCAACTTCCGGGGGTTGCGGTGGAACTGCATGAAGCGCTTCATCTCGTCGCGCCCGCAAGTGACGCCGAAAAAGAACCGCAGCGAGATGATGCGCACGTTGAAGGTGCTGGCGGTCACCCCCTCTTCGGTCATCTTGAGCTGGTATGACCGCAGATCCTCCGGCGTGGCAGTGTCAGGCGGCCTCCCGAGGAACGACGCGAAATGCTTCACATTCCGGATGTGGGCTTTCTGGGTCTTCTCGCACAACCCGCGGATGTTCATGTCCTCGATCATCCGCTGGCGCAGCGGAGTGGTCTTCTTCTCCTCCATGGGAACCTCCTGTCTGACGGTGGGAAGACCCCAATCGTCAGGCCAGAAAGCCGGGCCACATAGACAAACGCTGAAAATAAGGATCAACGCCAGCCAAGGGCGCCCTTGCCGCGGAGCGGCTTAG
>NZ_QDFI01000170.1 GCF_003254465.1 Meridianimarinicoccus zhengii | reverse complement strand
CAGGCCGCTGAAATAGTCCAGCCTCGACAGAGGTTTGAGAACATGATTCACCCTCGGCACGGAAACGGCGGGGGTGATGATGCGGGGTGTGGACGAGACGAGCGGGTCGCTGTTCAGCTATGTCGATCTGGAAAAGCGCATCCCGGCACGGCACCCGCTGCGCAAGATCCGGCAGGTCGTCAACGATGCGCTCGCCAGCCTCGATGCCGATTTCAAGGCGCTTTACATCGACTTCGGGCGGCCTTCGATCCCACCCGAGCGGCTGATCCGGGCAAGCCTGCTGCAAATCCTGTTCTCCATCCGGTCTGAACGCCAGTTGATGGAGCAAATGGATTACAACCTGATATTGCGCTGGTTCGTGGGCCTCGGCATCGACGATCCCGTGTGGGTGCCGACGGTCTTTACAAAGAACCGCGACCGTCTTCTGACCACGGAGATGTCACGCAAGGTGATGGCGGCGATCTTGGCGCATCGCGAGGTCGCGCCGCTTCTTTCGGATGAACACTTCTCGGTCGATGGCACGCTGATCAAGGCTTGGGCATCGATGAAGAGTTTCCAGCCGAAGGCCGAGGCCACCCCGCCTGACGATGAAGGGCCGGGCGATCCGCCCGCCCCGGGTACCACCCTTGAGACCGTACCTTACGAGACCCCAGCCGAGACCGACCCGATGCCCCGCAACAACCGCCACCACCGCAATGCCGAGGTCGACTTCAAGGGCGAGAAGCGTTCCAACGCGACGCATGCCTCGACCACCGATCCGGATGCGCGCCTTTACAAGAAATCCCCCGGCACGGGTGCGGTGCTTTGCTTCATGGGCCATGCGCTGATGGAAAACCGGCACGGGTTTGTCGTGCAGGGTGATCTGACCCAGGCTGACGGTCATGCCGAACGCAAGGCAGCGCTGGACATGGTCCATCGTCATTCCCCCGGATCCACCAGGCGGCTGACGCTGGGTGCTGACAAGGGATATGATGCGGCCGGGTTCGTATCCGACCTGCGACAAGCCTGCGTCACGCCCCATGTCGCCCAGAAAGCGAGATATTCAGCGATCGACGGTCGAACCACGCGGCATGCAGGTTACGCCCTGTCCCAGAAGCACCGGAAGAAGATCGAAGAGCCGTTCGGCTGGGCCAAGACCGTCGGCGGCATGGCTCAGACCATGTATCGGGGCGTCGAGCGCGTCCGATCCCGCTTCATCCTGACCATGGCCGCCAACAACCTTGCCCGGCTACCGCGGTTGCTGGGAGCATGACGGGAAAGATGGACCGAGGTGCGAGCCACGGACGCGCCGACAGGCATGACCGTCAGTCGATGCGGCACTGAGAACGGGACAGCGTTCCAGCTCGGGAACTATTTCAGCGACCTGCTA
>NZ_QDFI01000169.1 GCF_003254465.1 Meridianimarinicoccus zhengii | reverse complement strand
AGCCCAGTTCTTTTAACTCACGCATTGTCTGTTGCGTGGTTTCATCATCCACGGCTGCATAACCCAGCTCTTTCAGTTGCCAGATTTTGCGGCGGAACAACTCTTCCACACGCGGCCAGTTGTTCGGCTGACTCACGTCCATCGCGTTGGATAACGTCGCCTGAGTCGCTTTGGGTGACCACTGACCGTCGTGCAGGAAACGTGGCACGGTATCGTTCACGTTGGTCGCAGCAATAAAACGTTTCACCGGCAGACCGAGTGACTTCGCCAGCAGACCCGCCGTCAAATCGCCGAAGTTTCCGCTTGGCACCGAGACAACCAGCTGGTTGCGCGTCTCCTGCGGCAGCTGCGCAACAGCTTCAAAGTAGTAGCAAATCTGCGCCAGCAAACGGCTGATGTTAATCGAGTTAGCCGAGTTTAACCCTAGCGCCACTTTCAGTTCTTCATCATCAAACGCCTGCTTCACCAGCGCCTGACAGGCATCGAAATCGCCGTCGATGGCAACAGTTTCGATATTGCCGCCCAATGTACAGAACAGTTTTTCTTGCAGTGGACTGATTTTGCCTCGTGGATAGAGGATAACCACTTTCACATTCGGTAAACCGTAGAAAGCATGAGCCACTGCCGCTCCGGTATCACCGGAGGTCGCGGTCAGAATGGTCACTGGCTTATCACCCGCAATATGGGTCAGCATTTGTGCCATAAAGCGACCGCCGAAATCTTTAAATGCCAGCGTTGGCCCGTGGAACAATTCCAGACAACCGACATCGCTTTCAACATTGGCGACCGGAGCCGGGAAGGCAAACGCCGCGCGCACGCGCTCTTCCAGGATTTCCTGTGGGATTTCATCACCAATAAACGCCGAGAGGATCTTCGCACTGCGGGTGACAAAATCCAGCTTCAGCATCTCATCAATTTCAGTCAGGCTGAATTCCGGCAGGTCGTGCGGAAAAAACAGCCCCTGATTTTTGCCCAACCCCTGGGTTACGGCTTGCGCAAAGCTGACCTGCTCGTTGTGATCTTTCAGATTGTAGAGTTTCATTTAGTTTTCCAGGGGTACCGAGCTCGAATTCACTGGCCGTCGTTTTACAACGTCGTGACTGGGAAAACCCTGGCGTTACCCAACTTAATCGCCTTGCAGCACATCCCCCTTTCGCCAGCTGGCGTAATAGCGAAGAGGCCCGCACCGATCGCCCTTCCCAACAGTTGCGCAGCCTGAATGGCGAATGAGCTTATCGATGATAAGCTGTCAAACATGAGAATTACAACTTATATCGTATGGGGCTGACTTCAGGTGCTACATTTGAAGAGATAAATTGCACTGAAATCTAGAAATATTTTATCTGATTAATAAGATGATCTTCTTGAGATCGTTTTGGTCTGCGCGTAATCTCTTGCTCTGAAAACGAAAAAACCGCCTTGCAGGGCGGTTTTTCGAAGGTTCTCTGAGCTACCAACTCTTTGA
>NZ_QDFI01000168.1 GCF_003254465.1 Meridianimarinicoccus zhengii | reverse complement strand
GCACGCCGGCGGGCGGCGCCAGCATGAACGCCCCGCGCAGGACCGCCGCGGCATGGGCCGGGGCCCGGTCGCGCAGCACGAGCCGCGCGGCATAGGCCAGGGTGAAGGCGGTGGCGAAGGGCAGGCTGCGGGGCCGGAACCGGCGCAGGAACTTCATCCGGCCCCGGTGCTTGAAATAGAGCGAGAACGGCGAGGCGAGCCGCTCCGGCGTGGGCGAGCCGATGGAACTGCCCGCGCGGTGGTAGATCCGGAACCCGTCGCAGTAATCCAGCGGCAGCGCGCCGCGCCGCATCGCCCAGTCGACCTCCTCGTAATAGAGAAAGTAGTCCTCGCGCATGGGGCCCGCCGCGTCGTAGAACGCGCGCGAGGCGACCATGTTCGCCCCCATGATGAAATCGATCCGCGCCGGGTCGGGCGGCGGCGTCGCGGCATGGGACTGGCGCCGCCCGAGATTGCCGGTCACGCCGGTGCGCCAGTTCACCGTGCCGCCGTCGATCTGGATCCGGTCGGGCGTCTCGTAATAGGTCACCCGCCCGCCCAGCAGGCCATAAGGCGCGGGATCGGCCAGCCGGGCCACCAGCGCGGCCACCGCCCCCGGCGCCACCACGCTGTCGGGGTTCAGCACCCAGAAATGGCCGATATCGGGACAGCCCGCCAGATAGGACAGCCCCGCGTTCACCCCGCCCGCGAACCCGCGATTGACGCCGGTCTGCATCAGGGTCAGCCGGGTGTCCGGATCGGGCGGCAGGTCCGGCCCGCCCTCGGCCAGCGGCAGGGGCTTGGGCACGGTGCCGTGGACGAAGGGCAGGTCCGCCGGCACCGCGTAGGGGACGGTGCCGGACGCCCAGTCGCGCAGCCGCGCCACCGTGTCGTCGGTGGAATCGTTGTCCACCAGCACGACCCGCAGCGCCACCCCCGCCGCCGCGGCCGACGCCAGCAGCGTCTCCGCGCAATCGACCGCTTCGCTGCCCGAATTGAAGGTGACGATGACGACGCCCAGCCCGTGCCGCGGCGTGTGCGAAAATTCCTCGACCATGATACGATATCTCACTTGCAAACAGACGGAACCCGCCCGCTATACAGGGACAACGCCCCCGCGCCTAGACTCCGGCGGCGGCCCGCGGTGCGGGTCCCGTGGCGCTATGCAAGCCCGCCGCGATTTGCGACAAGGCGGGGGTGTCTTGACGATGGATCCCTTTCGACATGCAACCGCCCCCTTCCCGATCCGGCCACCCGGCCGCGCCGCAGGCCGATCCTTCCGCCGGGCCGTCCGCCGATCCTTCCGCCGACCCGTCCCCCCGACCCCGTATCGCCGTCATCATCCCGCACCATGACGACACGGTCCGCCTGGAACGCTGCCTCGCGGCGCTGGTGCCGCAACTGGCCGCCCGGCCCGGCACGGCCGAGACGGTCGTGGTGGACAACGGCTCGCCCGCCGACCCGGCGCCGCTGGTCGCGCGCATCGGCGGCGGCGCC
>NZ_QDFI01000017.1 GCF_003254465.1 Meridianimarinicoccus zhengii | reverse complement strand
TGTCCTGCAGCACCAGCCCGGCCTCGACGAGCGCCGACAAATGGTGCGCCAGCGTCGAGGGCGCGAGTCCCACGTGCGCGCCGATATCGCCAACCCGCAAGCCGTCGTCGCCCGCCTTCACCAGCAGGCGAAAGATCGACAAGCGGGCGTCATGGCCAAGGGCGGCCAGCGCGCGGGCATGGGGACTGGTCGTCGTCATGACTCAATCATATCCACAATACCGGTTTTGTAAATCTGTTTTCGATGTGACGGTGTCTTGATTTCGTGGCGGCCGGTTCCGCCCGACCGCGCAGAGAAGACCGGGACCGAGGTCCGGTCGACGCGGTGCAGACGGGCAGGTCACAGAAGGCCACCACCGTCGCGCATCTGGTAGTGCCGGACAACATGGCGGCGATCAGTACCGCGTTGGCGTGCATTGCGACCATGGCAGCGGATCTCGCGCCGATACGCGCCGCGCATGGGTTACGGGCGAGTGTATGCCGGGATGGCGGCACCTTCGTGGTCGGCATGGCAGATTCGGCAGCGGCGCGCCGACCAAGGGCGGTGCGGACCGACGGCCCATGCCCCTGTCTCGCCCATGCGGTGGATCGGGCTACGCTCAGCAGGTCAGTGCACGGCGGCGGCAATCCGGTGCTACGTTCCGTGGTGTCGCTGCGCGCCCTGATTGCAGCCAGGTGCCCCGCTGCCGCGATCTGGGGGTGGACTGGACGAGCCGAACATCACAAGGTCGTGCACGCGGCCGCATGCCCCGTGCTTTTCTCTGCCCCGCGAGTTTGAGATACTGAGAACGATCATGTTGGCGGAGCTGCCATGCTGACCAGACGTCATTTCATCGGCGGGACCGCCGCACTGTTGTCCCCCGCGATACCGGGGCCGGCGATTGCACGAACCGCACCGACCGCACGGCAAAAGGCCGCGTGGGACGCGCAGGTGACGCCACCCGGCTATGACCCTGCCACAACGAACCCATGGGGCCTGCATCCGCGCCTGCTGCCGCGGCGCGTCACGGCGAATCCGGGGCTTGTGCCCGGCGACATCCATGTCGATGCGACCGCGCGGTATCTCTACCATATCGAAGAGGGCGGGACGGCCATGCGCTACGGCGTCGCCATCGGTCGGGGCGGGCTCTACGAACCCGGAACCTATACCATCCGACGCAAGGCGGAATGGCCCTACTGGACGCCGACACCGGCGATGATCGCGCGGGACCCCGAATCCTATGCGCAATACGCCGACGGGATGGACCCCGGCCCGCAAAACGCGCTCGGATCGCGGGCGCTCTATCTCTATATCGGCGACAGGGACACGCACCTGCGCATCCACGGCACGCCCTACCCGCGGTCCATCGGCAGCCGCGCGAGTTCGGGCTGCGTGCGCATGGTCATGGCCCATATCAACGATTTGTACGGGCAGGTCCGGACCGGGGTGACGGCCCATCTCTACCCGGCCGGGGGCGATGGTCCGGTAATTGCACGGAACTGAGCGACGGCCGCGCCCACGAAGATCGTGCACGGCTGACAGTACGCCGGCAACTGGGCGTGGCCGTCACGGTTCGGCCTGCGCCGCGCGCTGCGTGCAGATCGGCTGGCCTGTCGCGGTCCTGAGCGGAAGCAGCGTCGTTTCGACCGGCCCCACATGGCGATACCAGTAGCAGCCATCCTCGGGCAGCAAACGTACCGATTGAAGGTCCTGGTAGGGCGCAGCGACAGCGTCAAGCTGGGTCATCACCTCCGTCGAAACCGGGGTTTCGGTCCCATCCATGTCGGTCACAGGGACGGAACAGGCGCCGAGCGCCAGCAGGCCGGGCAGCAGAAGGCGAGCAGGGCCCGATAGGCACGAAAAAGTCATGGCTCAGGCTCCTTCATTCTGTGCGCCAAGGTTCGTCGCACGATCATCGCGGGTTGGCACGCTATCGCCAGACGCGCGCCAGCCGGAACGTTCCATGGTGGGCCTTTTGCGCGGCCATTCGGGCATGGCAAGACCTCCTGCAAGCGGCCGTCCTTGGGTCGGGCACCGGTTCTCCGGGCGGGAGTCCTGTTGCCCGGACACGCCGCCACCCCTGCCGGCCGCCCGGAAGGACCGCCTGCGATGGCTTGCGCCCCGGTGCGGCCCGGTTGGTTCGCACCCGGTCCCTTTCCGAATTGAACGCCCAAGGAGGCCGAACCCGTCACCGCCGGCCCCGTGCATCGGTTTTGGAACCGTGTCGCCCGCCGCCCGGGCCGCGTTGGATCGTGTCATGGGTCCGTGCCTTTCGTCGGTGTCGGTGTCGGTGGCAGGCACACATCGGTGCGCCGCGCAGGCATCGTCGCGCCGTTATCCGGTTTCGACAAGCCGGTGAACCAAAAAGGTCCGGTCGGACGGCCTTCGATGCGCGTGGCATCGTGCATGCCCGGCCCGCCCCACAGCCTGGAACGACGAACACGGTGCCCGGGCCGGACCTGCTTGGACAGCCCGGAACACCGGCATGACGTATGCAAGACCGGCAGCCTGTCCGGGACCCCGACAAGCGCCCATATCCGCGTGCTTGCACCGCCCGACGCACCTTAGCGGAGCCAGGCGCGTTCGCGTTCGACACGGCCCCGGTCGTCCAGCCGCACTTCCACCCGTTCGCCGTTGGGGTTCAGGGCCATTGCTTCCACATGGCGCCCGCCCCGTTCGACGAAGCCGATATCGGTGTATCCCAATTCCGCAAGGCGCGCGCGCGCGGCGTCGCGGTTCATCGACCGCCGGTCATCGCGTTCGAGCTTGTACTCCTTCATGCGCCCGTTGCGGTCGAGCTCCATTTCCACCCGCATCCCGTCGTCGGTGACGCCCTCTATCTCGATCTCACGGTCGTCGATCTCGATCTCCGTCAGGCGTGCGATATCGGCGAACCGGGGATCGGTGCGAACGGTCTCGGGGATCATGGCCGCAACGAGGCTGGCGGGCAGGGCCGCCCCGTCGCTTTTCACCTCGAACAGGCGGTCACCGCGCGCCTCGGCCTTGATCCAGCCGCCGCCGGGCAGGCGCCCGACGATGTCCGTTTCACCATCGTCGGGGCGGGTGCGGGTGTCGGTCAGGCCCAGATCGCGCAGTATCTGCGGCAGATCGGCATCGGCTGCGCGGTCCGACTGCGCCAGGAGCGGCGCCCCGAAGCTGGCGGCGAGCAGGGCGGCGGCGAGGGTTGCGGTCATCGTGCGTGTCATCGTTATCTCCTGTTTGCTGAACGTGACGACACCATGCGCGATTCGGGCCCAACCCGGCCGCAACCGCGCCGTTTGGGTTTCGTTGAGTATCTGGCGGCTAGGAGTCACCCATGCGACGGACCGCGACCCTGTGCCTGTGCCTTGCGGCCCTGCCCGCCGCTGCGGATCCGCCGCGGGGGGCCGTGGCCATCGGGCCTGCCGCAGCGCTCGATTGTGTCGCCGGGCGCTACCGGGGGGAGCCATTGCGCATCCGCGACGACGAGGACGGGCTGGTGCAGGAGGTCCGCTGGCTCACACCCGCGGGCAACGTCCTGCGGATCGACCTGACCGGCCCGGGCTGCCGGTTTATCGACGTGCGCGGGGTGGGCCAGGCCGAAGCCCGCATCCTGCCCGGAGAGCGCCCGTGAAGGTGCTGGTGATCGAGGACGACCGCGATCTTGCGGGCCAGATCGGCACGGCGCTGGATGCGGCGGGCTACACTGTCGAGACAGCCCATGACGGCGAGACCGGTGAATTCCTGGGGGCCACCGAAACCGTGGGCGCCGCGGTGCTCGATCTCGGGCTTCCCGGCCTCGACGGGATCGAGGTTCTGAAGCGCTGGCGCGGGGCGGGTCTCGATTTCCCGGTGCTGATCCTGACCGCGCGGGACGCATGGGCCGACAAGGTTGCAGGCTTCCGCGCCGGGGCTGACGACTATGTGCTCAAGCCATTCCGGATGGACGAGATCGTGCTGCGGTTGGGCACGCTGGTGCGGCGCGCCGCGGGGCACGCCACGCCGGAACTGACCGCGGGCGGGCTGGCACTGGACATGGCCACGGGGCTGGTGACGCTGGACGGCATGGCCCTGAAGCTGACCGCGTTCGAGGCCAAGCTTTTGCGTTTCTTGCTGTTGCACAAGGGCCGCGTGGTCAGCCGCACGGACCTGTCCGAACACATGTACGACCGCGATGCAGACCGCGACTTCCGGTCGATGGAGGTCGTCATCGGCCGATTGCGCCGCAAGATCGGCGAGGGCCGGATCGAAACGCGGCGCGGCGAAGGCTATCGCCTGCTGCCTGGCGATCCCGCGTGAAACCCGGATCGATCCGCGCAAGGCTGCTCGCGTGGTCGGGGGGGCTGACGGTACTGGCACTGCTTCTGGCGTGGCTCGCGCTGTCGGCGGTGTTGTCGGATTTCGTGGACCGAAGGCTGGGGGCCGAACTGGATGCCGCCGCCCGCGGCGTCATGGCGGCGTCCGACTGGGATGCCGCGGGAAATTTCACGGTTGCCCCGCCGCCTGCCGATCCGCGGTTCGAACGCCCGCTGTCGGGCTGGTACTGGCAAGTCGCAGACGGCGACGCCGTGCTGGCCCGCGCGCCGTCCCTGCTTGCCGGTGATCTGGGGCCCGACGGGCGCGGCATGACGGGCCCGGATGGTGCTGCGCTGGTCACCCGGCGCGTGGCCTTCACCGCACCTGGCGACGGGCGCGCGTTGAGCGTGACCGTCACCCTGCCTGCCGCCGAAGCGGCGGCGGAGCTCGCGGGCGTCCGCAGGCCGGTGATCGTGGCGCTGGCCGTGCTGGGCGTGGCGCTGCTGTCGGCGCAGGTCGCGGCGGTGCGCGTGGGGCTTGCGGATCTCACGGCCTTCACCGGCGCGGTGGCGCGGATCCGCGACGGGCGCGCGCTGGCGGTGCCGCAACCCAGGGCGGCCGAACTTCGCCCGCTCGCCGCCGAACTGGACCGGCTGATCGCCGTGAATGCCGCCCAGCTGGCCCGCGCACGCGCCCATGCCGGGGACCTGGCCCATGCGCTGAAGACGCCGCTGGCGGTGCTGGCCAATCGCGCTGGCCCCGACGACGCCGACCTGATCGCGCGGATGGATCGCACGATCCGCTGGCACCTGAAGCGTGCCCGCGCCACGGCGGCGGGGCTCGATCCGGCGGCGCATTGTGCCGTGGCTCCGGTGCTGGAGGACGTGGCGGTCGTACTGCGGCCCGAGGCGCGGCGGCGCGGCGTGGACCTGTGCTTTGCCGCGGATCGGGCACCGGATTTCCGGGGCGATGCCGAGGATCTGGCCGAGATCCTTGGCGCGCTGTGCGAGAATGCGGTGGCCTGGGCCGCGGGCAATGTGCGGATCGCGGCCCAAAGGGCGGGCGCGGACCTCGTGATCGAGATCGAGGATGACGGCCCCGGCATCCCTGCCGCATCGCGGGACCGGCTGATGGCCCGTGGTGCGCGGCTCGACGAGACCACGCAGGGTCACGGGCTGGGGCTGGCCATCGCCGCCGACCGTGCGGCCGCCTATGGCGGTGAAGTCTCGCTTGGCACGGGCGCGCTTGGCGGCCTACTGGCACGGGTCACCTTGCCGGCACGGGACTGAAGGACGGCGGCCGAGCGGCATGCGCCCCGTGCCGCGGCGCCCGCGCAACCGGCCGCTTCAGCGCGCCAGCCCGTGCGGTACATTCCGGTGCCATGGTACCAGGAGGAAGGTCTGCGTTCCGTCGCAGACGTTCCCCCCGGTTTCGCGCTTCACTCGACCGTCACGCGCGCTGGATCGACGGCCCCAAGGGCTTCGGGCACGAAATAGGCCCGCATTTCCCCGCGGGTCGGGGGTTCTGCATTCACGACGCCTTGTCCTACGATCCATGCGCTTTCGGCCACCAGCAGGTCCAACAGGTCGTTCGACAGGGTCAGGCCAAGATCGACATCCTGCCACATCACCGACAGTGCTTCGGGCGACATGGCCCCGCCGAGGGACGCCGAAACGGCCTCCATCGCGCCCGCGGGCTGCGCGGCCACCATGTCGTCGGCCTCTGCCAGCACGGACAGGAAGGTGGTCAATGCCTCTTCGCGAGCGAGCATGGCGGGGCTGGCGGCGAGGATGTAGTGGACCTGGTAGCTGTCCACGCGCAATTCGCGGTAATCGTCGCCCAGGGCGTCGGCTGCGGCCGCGTAGAAGGTCGGGAAGGGGGCGATTGCATCCACGTCGCCGCGCGTGATGGCCGACACGAGATCGACCGGCGAGGCGTTGACGATCGTCGCCTCGACGCCCGCGCTGTCCAGAACCCCGGACAGCATGAAATGCACGTTGGTGCCCAGCGTGGTGCCGATGCGCAGGCCCGCGAGATCTGCCGCACTGGTGAATTCGCCGGCATCGGCACGGCCGACGATCCGCGATCCGGTATAGCGGGCCAGTTCCCCCACGATGCCGAAGTCCTGGTCGCGCAGGGCGCCGGTGGCGGCGGGCAGTTCCGCCATGAAGGTGATGTCGACCTGCCCGCCCAGCAGCGCCTCGAAGCCTTCGCGCCCGGTCGGGAAGGATACGATGGACACGTCGAGCCCCGCCGCCTCGAACATGCCTTCGGCAAGTGCGATATCGACCTGCGGCGTCTGCGGGTTCGGGGTCCAGGCGAAGACGATGCGTTCGGCCTGGGCGACAAGCGGTGCCGCGACAAGCGCTGCGGCAAGGATGAGTGTGCGGTTCATGGTGTTTCCTTTCGATTGGGGGATTAGGTCAGGCGGACATCGCCGCCGGATGCAGAAGGCCGATGATCTCTTCGCGGATATCGAGCAGTTCGGGGGCCCCGCGCATCGTGCGCGGGCGGGCCTGCGGCAGGTCGTACTGGCGGATCAGCCGCCCCGGTGCAGCCGACATGACATGCACATGATCGGCCAGAAGCAGGGCCTCATCCACGTCATGGGTGACGAACAGAACGGTCGCCTTGTGCTTCTGCCAGACGCGGATCAGCAGGGAGTGCATGATCAGCCGCGTCTGCGCATCCAGCGCGCCGAAGGGCTCGTCCATCAGCAGAACCTCGGGTCCGAAGGCAAAGGTGCGTGCGATGGCGACACGCTGTTTCATGCCGCCGGACAGGGCCTGCGGATACTTGTCCTTGTGCGCGGTCAGGCCGACCTCTTCCAGCGCGGCCATGGCGCGGTCGGTTTCCTCGGCCCGTGACAGGCGCAGGCGTTTCAGCCCGAACTGCACGTTGTCGAGCGCGGTGAACCACGGGAACAGGGCGTATTGCTGGAAAATCACGCCGACCTTTTCGGACGGTCCGGTGATCGGGTCGCCATCCAGCGTCAGGCTGCCCGACGATGGGGGCACGAAGCCGCCGATCGCGTTCATGAGCGTGGACTTGCCGCAGCCCGAAGGTCCGATCAGCGCCGTGAACGTGCCCGGCTTGAGGTCCAGATCCGTGGGGGCCAGCGCCGTCACGGGGCCGTCGCGCCCGTCGAACCGAATGCAGAGTTGTCTTGCGGATACGTCGCCTTTCATCAACCTTGCTCCCAATGCACGAGCCGCTGCCCGATGCGGTGCACGATCATGTCGATCGTCGCCCCCAGCAGTCCCAGAATGATCAGCAGCGAGAACATCCGATCGGTGCGGATGAATTGCCGGGCTTCCTGCAGCCGGAACCCGAGGCCGGAGGAGGCCCCGGACAGCTCCGCCGCGACGAGGCTGAGAAAGGCCAGCGCCACGCCCAGCCGGATGCCCGCGAAGATGTGCGGCGCGGCAGCGGGCACGACCACCTGCGCAAATTCCCGGACCTTGGATGCCCCCAGCGACCTTGCGGCGCGCAGATAGGTTTCCGGCACGTACTGCATGCCGTGGTGAGTGTTGAACCACACGGCCAGGAACACGGTGTAGGAGATGACGAAGTATTTCGATCCTTCGCCGATCCCGAACCAGACGATGGCCACGGGCACGAGCGCGATGGCCGGAATGGGACGTAGCAGGTTGAGGAAAGGGTGCAGCAGGGTGCGTACCAGCGCCACCCGCCCGGTCATCAACCCGATGCCCACGCCAAGGGTCGCGCCGATGCTGAAGCCGACCGCCGCGCGGCTGAGCGACACGGACAGGTCGCGCCACAGCACGCCGCTTTGCGCCATCTCGACCGTGGCGGACCAGACCGACCACGGCGCGGGAAAGATGGATTCCGGGAACCAGCCGCTGAGCCCCACCGCGGTCCAGATGACCAGCACGAAGCCGAAGGAAACCAGCGGTTTCCCCGCCGACCCGACGCCCGTCATCATCTGGCCGAAGGACCGCCCGCCGGTGCGTATCTGCGTTTCGTTCAAAGCCATGGCATGGCCTCCTTGCGGTAGCGATGCGCGCGGAACACGCTGTTGTGCACGCCCGGAATGAAGCTCGACAGCGGTGCGGGATAGGGGGCGAAATCGGGTATGACGAATTCCCAGACGACCGTGCCCTCCGCCGTCACCTCGAACAGGCGCCCGAACGCGCTTTCGCAGATGAAGGTGTTGCCGTTCCACAGCCGCTGCGCGCTGCCCATGTAGGGCGAGAAGAAGCACGGCGCGTTCGGGTCCTGGTAGGCCCAGACCTCCTGCCCCGTCTTCGGGTCGATCTCCAGCGCGCGGGAAAACGGGTTGGACGATCCGGGGCGCAGGTTGCCGTTGTCGAAGAACAGGATGGCACCGCTGTCCGTCTCTATCGGCGTGTGCTGCTGGTGGCAGATATCCGCCCCCAGGTGCCAGGCAAGATCGCCGGTATCCTTGCGCACGGCGATGATGCCGGACGTGGTGCGCAGGCTCATGAGCACCAGCCCGTCCCGCGTCAGCGATACCCCGTTGATCATGGGCCAGTGGCGGCGGTCGAAATTGGGGTGGATCGGAAAATCCTCGGGGCGCAGATGGTCCCATAGCCGCCATTCCCAGACCACGTTGCCCTGCCGGTCCACCTCGCGGACGATATCGCTCTGGATGACGCCGTCGGGCGCGTCCTTGCGGGCATCGCCCCCGGTGACTCGGGCCGCGATTTCCGGCGGCAGGGGGGCGGCGACGGTATAGAGCAGGTTGCCGTTGGGCAGCCATTGCCCGTCGTGGTGATGGAAGATGTCCTCGTGCCGCCAGACGATCTCGCCCTTGGGCGTGACTTCCATGAAATCGCCGCCATGCCAGAGATCCCACGCCGGATAGAGCGCGGCGGAGGTGGCATGGCTGCCGTTATAGCCGAGATTGCCATTGGGCAGGATGACGGCGTCGCGCCCCGGTCGGACGGGCAGATCCCAGCGATGGGCCGGGCGTCCCTGCATGTCCACCAGATCGACGCAGCCCTGCCCGGTCTGGCGCGCATACAGCGTGAACCCCTGTGCCGCGCGGTCTGGATCATGGGCGCGCAGCCCTGTGCCGCTTCGGCGCAGGGTCACCTGATCGACCTTGGTCGGGACCGCGGTGTGATTGTCTTGCCGTGACGTCATGTTGAGCATGGTGACCTCGCCAGGTTTCGTTGAAACGTTTTACCGAGCAATAATGCTTGAATCGACGCCTGTAAAACGTTTTAACGAGATCGAGTGGACGAAAAGGTGCGCGCGCGGAATTTTTCAGCGACATGCGCCGAAAAAGGGCGAACAAATGACAAACGACCCGATGCGGTTGAAGCGCGTGTCGATCACGGATGTCGCGAAAGCGGCCGGTGTGTCGCCCGCGACGGTGTCGAACGCGCTCAACAAGACCCGCCATGTCGAGGCGGAGACGCTTGACCGCGTGATGCGGGCGGTCCGCGAACTCGGCTACGTTCCGAATGCCGCGGCGCGGCGGTTCCGGACCGGGCGGGCGAATTCCATCGCGGTCTTTTCCTCCATGCCCGCGCCGGTCGCCGCCGGTCCGTCCAAGCTCGGCTTCCTGATGGAAATCGCGGCCGCCGCGGCGGAGGCGGCACTCCATCACGGTCTGGCGCTCGTGCTGGTTCCCCCGGTTCCCAACGCGGCGCAGGTGCTGCGCGACACGAGCATCGACGGCGCGCTTCTGATCGAACCGAGCGCGGACGACCCGTTCGGCCAGATCCTGAGGGACCGCAACATCCCGACGGTGACGATCGGGGATAGCGGCGGCAGCGACATGCCCTGCATCCAGTTCGACTATCCCCTGATGGCGCGGCTGATGCTTGACCACCTGCGTGACGCGGGCGCGCGGGAATTCCTGCTGGTCGTCGGGTCCAGCAAGCGGGCGACCCATGCGGCGATGCGCTCGGCCTATCTGGCGCAGGCCGAGGCGACCGGCATGACGCCCCATGTTCTGGAACTGGACGAGGAACTGGGCGAGGCAGGCGCCACACGCATGGTGGCCGAGATCTTGCGCGACAGACCGGGAGTCGATGGCATCATGTCGCCCGTGGATGCCTTCGCATCCGGGGCCCTGCAGGCGGTCAGGCTGGCGGGCCGCCGCGTGCCCGAGGACATCCGCGTCATCACACGCTACGACGGCGCCCGCGCACGGGAGGCGAATCCGCAACTGACCGCGCTCAACCTCAAGCTGGATCGTGTCGCGCGCCTGGCGATCGACCGGCTGATCATCGAGATCGCGGGCGGCGTCGGTCCGGCGACGACCCCGGCACCGGCGCCCGCGCTCATTGTGCGACCCTCGACGGTCATTGCGTGATGCAGCCGCCGGGCTTGCCCGGTGGCACAAGGACAGTCACGGGCGCGGGCAGGCCCGGCAGCCGCGGTTTCGCCCAGATATCCGGACATGCGTTTCAATCGCGCGCGTATTTCACGAAAGGTGTCAGCGTGCCGACCTTGTCATAGAGCGCGCGCGCCTCGGCATTGAAATGCTGGGTGGTCCAATAAACGCCCTCGGCCCCGACCCTGTCCGCAAGATCATAGACCGCCTCCATCAGCACGCGGCCTGCACCCGCGCCGCGTGCGTCCGGATCGACATACAGGTCCTGCAGATAGGCGGTGTCGCGCGCCTGCCAGCCATGGGGATGCAAGAGCACATGGGCAAGACCGACCGGGCCATCCGACCCTTCGGCCACGAGGCCATGCCATTCCGGGTGCTCCGTGCCCGTCAGCCGAGCGAAATGCAGGTCGAACTGGGATGCCGGTCGTGTCGTTTCGTAGAACGCGAGATACCCTTCCCACAGGCGCCCCCACGCCGCGCGATCCGGCGGGGCTATTGCCCGGACACGCACGGTCACCGCCGCCCGCTCCGGGCCATGAAGGCCAGCCGTTCGAACAGGTGAACGTCCTGTTCGTTCTTCAGGAGCGCGCCGTGCAGGCGGGGCAGGGCGGTCGACGGGTCGGCCTTCAGATCCTCCGGCGACAGGTCCTCGGCCAAGAGCAACTTGAGCCAGTCGAGCACCTCGGACGTCGACGGCTTCTTCTTCAGACCCGGCGTCTCGCGCAGCTCGAAGAACTGTTCCAGCGCGGTCTGCAGCAGTCGCGGCTTGATGCCGGGGTGATGCACCTCGACTATGCGCCGCAGCGTGTCCATGTCCGGAAAGCGGATGTAGTGGAAGAAACACCGCCGCAGGAACGCGTCGGGCAGTTCCTTTTCGTTGTTGGACGTGATGATGACCACCGGCCGGTGCCGCGCCGAAACGGTCTCCCCGGTCTCGTAGACGAAGAACTCCATCCGGTCCAACTCCTGCAACAGGTCGTTGGGAAACTCGATATCCGCCTTGTCGATCTCGTCGATCAGCAGCACCACCTTGCCCGGCGCGTCGAAGGCCTGCCACAGCTTGCCCTTGCGGATGTAGTTCGACACGTCCTCAACCCGCGGGTCGCCCAGCTGGCTGTCGCGCAGGCGCGAGACCGCGTCGTATTCGTACAGGCCCTGCTGGGCGCGGGTGGTGGACTTGATCGACCATTCGATCATCGGCAGACCCAGCGCGAGCGACACTTGGCGGGCCAGTTCCGTCTTGCCGGTTCCGGGCTCTCCCTTGACCAGCAGGGGCCGTTCCAGCGCGACCGCCGCGTTGACCGCGACGGTCAGGTCGTCGGTGGCGACATATTGGTCCGTGCCCGCGAATTTCATGGATTTTTCCTGCATGATGCCCCGTGTTTCGGGGGCGAACCTATCACAGCGCCGCAGCGCCGCAAGCCGCGCCGGGAGCCCGTTTCTTTGTGCGTGACAGCGCATCTAGGTTCGGGTAGACGACCGGCACAGGAGGTTGCGGTATGCTCAACAGGCACCAGGACAAGACAGACGCCACACCTGTCGGGGCAGCCGGGTCGGACAAGGGATCATCCATGAAGGTCGAGGTATTTCTACCCGATGACTACCGTCCCGCCGAGGACGAACCATTCATGAACGAACGCCAGCTTGAATATTTCCGTCGCAAGCTGCTCGCGTGGAAGGCCGACATTCTTGAGGAGAGCCGGGACACGATCGAAGGGTTGCAGGACAGCAGCCGCAACATTCCCGACATCGCCGACCGCGCAAGCGAGGAAACGGACCGCGCGCTGGAACTGCGCACCCGTGACCGGCAGCGCAAGCTGGTATCCAAGATCGACGCGGCGCTCCGGCGCATCGAGAACGGCGAATTCGGCTATTGCGAGGTGACCGGCGAACCCATCTCGCTCAAGCGGCTCGACGCGCGCCCGATTGCCGTGATGACGCTGGAAGCGCAGGAACGGCATGAACGGCGCGAAAAGGTGCACCGCGACGACTGAGCGCGCGGTACGGCACCACAGGACATGAAGCACCCGGCTGCAATGCCGGGTGTTTTCGTGTCTGCTGGGTGGCACATGGCGGGGAGGCGACAGGACCATGCTGATCGGGCAGGACATCACCGTGATCGGCGGTGGCATCGGCGGTGTGGCTGCGGCGCTGGCCTGCGCGCGGCGCGGCGCACGGGTGATGGTGCTGGAACGCGCCGACACCCTGCGCGAACTGGGGGCCGGCGTCCAGATCAGCCCCAACGGGATGGCCGTGCTGGATGCGCTTGGCGTGGGCGATGCGCTGCGGGCGAGGTCGGTTCCGGGCCAAGCGGTCCGGCTCATGGATGGGCGATCCGGGGCGGATGTGCTGCGGCTCGATATCGCGGCGTTGCCGGGGGACTGGCTGTTCGTGCACCGGGCCGATCTTCTGGCGGTGCTGACCGACGCCGCGGTCGCGTGCGGG
The DNA here is from genome assembly GCF_003254465.1 of Meridianimarinicoccus zhengii. Classification (GTDB taxonomy): domain Bacteria; phylum Pseudomonadota; class Alphaproteobacteria; order Rhodobacterales; family Rhodobacteraceae; genus Meridianimarinicoccus; species Meridianimarinicoccus zhengii. The sequence continues at coordinate 56,848 of NZ_QDFI01000017.1, read as the reverse complement.
GTCGAACTGCGGACAGGGCAACCGGTCGCGTCCGTCGAACCCGGGGATGACCGCGTGACCCTGCACCTGTGGGACGGCACGACCCGGACGACGCCGTTGGCGATCGGGGCCGATGGCGTGCGGTCCGTGGTCCGCGCGGGTCTCGGGCCCGTCACGGCCACGCGGTTCACGGGGCAGGTGGCGTGGCGCGCGCTGGTCCCGGCGCCCCGCGGCACACCGCCTGAGGCACGGGTCTACATGGGGCCGGGCCGGCATCTCGTGGCCTATCCGCTGCGCGACGGGCGGGTGATGAACGTGGTCGCGGTGCAGGAACGCAAGGAATGGGCCGCCGAGGGCTGGACGCAGCCCGACGACCCCGCGAACCTGCGTTCGGCCTTCGCCGATTTCGCAGCCCCCGTGCGGGCGTTGCTCGACGACGTGCAGGACGTGTTCCTGTGGGGGCTGTTCCGGCACCCGGTCGCCACCCAATGGCATGCCAGCCGGCTCGTGGCGCTGGGGGACGCGGTGCACCCGACGCTGCCCTTCCTGGCGCAGGGCGCTTGCATGGCGCTGGAAGACGCGTGGGTGCTGGCCGCGTCGCTTGCCCATCACGACCGGGCGGAGGATGCGTTCGCCGCATATCAGCTTGCGCGCCGATCCCGATGTATGCGGATCGTGGCGGCGGCAAACGGCAACGCACGCGCCTATCACCTGCGCGGGCCTGTCCGCGGACTGGCCCATGCCGCGCTTCGGCTGGGCGGCACGCTGGCGCCCGATGCGCCGCTGAAACGGTTCGACTGGCTGTATCGCCACGACGTGACGCAGACCGCGCCGTAGCGGATCACGCCGCGAGCGACACCCACACCGGCACGTGGTCCGACGGCTTCTCGCCCCCGCGCACGGCGCTGTCGATCTGGCAGTCGATCAGCAGGTCGGCGGCCTGCGGCCCCAGCAGCAGGTGGTCGATGCGGATGCCGTCGTTGCGGTTCCACGCCCCTGCCTTATAATCCCAGAAACTGTAATGCCCCGGCGCGGGTTGCGGCGGGATATGCGGATGCACCGCGCGGAACGCGTCGATCAGACCCAGCGCCACGATCCGCCGGAACGCCGCGCGCGACGCGGGCAGGAACAGCGCGTCCTTGGCCCATGCATCCGGGCGGGCCGCGTCCTCGGACTGGGGGATGATGTTGTAATCGCCACAGACCACCAGCGGTTCCTCCAGCGCCAGCAGGTCGCGCAGGTGGTCTTCCAGCCGCGCCATCCACGCCAGCTTGTAGTCGTATTTCGGCCCCGGCGCGGGGTTGCCGTTGGGCAGGTAAAGCCCGCAGACCCGCACGGCCCGGTCGCCCATCACCGTCGCCTCGATAAACCGGGCCTGTTCGTCGGTCTCGTCACCGGGCAGGCCGCGGCGCACGTCCTCCAGCGGCAGTTTTGACAGGATCGCCACGCCGTTGAACGATTTCTGCCCGTGGGTTTCGACGATGTAGCCCATGTCGCGGAAATGCTCGGCCGGGAAGGCGTCGTCCATCGACTTGATCTCCTGCAACACGGCGACATCGGGCTGCGCCGCGTCCAGCCAGTCGGTCAGCGCGCCGATGCGCGCCTTGATGCCGTTGATGTTGAAGGTGGCGATCTTCATGGCGTGCTCCCCCTGCTGCCTGTGTGCTAGGCGAGCGGCGCGCGTCCGTCCAGCCCCGCCGCGACCCTCCGGGCGTTGCACCGGCTCGCCTACGTGATACACGAGCGCGCATTGGACACGGGGATGGACATGAATCTCTTCGACGACATCAAGGCGCTTGTGCTGGACGGGCTGGACGCGCTGACCCGCGACGGCACGCTTCCGGCGGGGCTCGATTTCGCCAATGTCACGGTCGAACCCCCGCGCGACCCGGCCCATGGCGATATGGCGACCAATGCCGCGATGGTGCTGGCGAAACCTGCGGGTCTCAAGCCGCGCGACATCGCGCTGGCGCTGGTGGATCGGCTGACCGCCGACGCTCGCGTGGCTCAGGCCGAGGTCGCGGGGCCGGGCTTCATCAACCTGCGGCTCGCCGACGGCGTCTGGCAACGCCTGGTCGCGGGTATCCTGACCGCGGGGGCCGACTATGGCCGCGTCACCCGTGGGCAGGGCAAGCGGGTGAATGTCGAATACGTATCGGCCAACCCGACCGGACCGATGCATGTCGGCCACACCCGTGGCGCGGTTTTCGGCGACGCGCTGGCGAACCTGTTGGCCCATGCCGGGTATGACGTGACGCGCGAATACTACATCAACGATGGCGGCGCGCAGGTCGATGTGCTCGCGCGGTCGGTCTATCTGCGGTATCTTGAGGCGCATGGGCAGGAGGTCGCGTTCGAGGACGGGACCTATCCCGGCGACTACCTGATCGACGTGGGCCGCGCGCTGAAGGACAAGGTGGGCGACGCCTATGTCGGACAGCCCGAATCCGTCTGGCTGACCGAGGTCCGAACCTTTGCCACCGACGCCATGATGGCGCTGATCCGCGAAGACCTTGCCGCGCTCGGCGTGCGGATGGACAGCTTCTTTTCGGAAAAGTCGCTCTATGGCACCGGTCGGATCGAGGCCGCTCTGGCCGATCTCGATGCCAAGGGGCTGATCTACCAGGGCGTGCTGGAACCGCCCAAGGGCAAGACGCTCGAAGACTGGGAACCGCGCGAACAGACCCTGTTCCGCTCCACCGCCCATGGCGACGACGTCGACCGCCCGGTGAAGAAATCCGACGGCGGCTGGACCTATTTCGCGCCCGATATCGCGTACCATTATGACAAGGTTTCCCGTGGCTTCGACATGCTGGTCGATGTGTTCGGGGCCGACCATGGCGGCTATGTCAAGCGCATGAAGGCAGCTGTGTCCGCGCTGTCGGATGGGCGCGTGCCGCTTGAGGTCAAGCTGATCCAGCTCGTGCGCCTGACCCGCGGCGGGGAGCCCGTGAAGATGTCGAAACGCGCCGGCACCTTCGTGACCCTGCGCGACGTGGTCGACCAGGTGGGCGCGGACGTCACGCGCTTCGTCATGCTGACCCGCAAGAACGACGCGCCGCTGGATTTCGATTTCGACAAGGTACTGGAGCAGTCCAAGGACAACCCCGTCTTTTACGTGCAATACGCCCACGCGCGGGTGTGTTCCGTGATGCGCAAGGCCGCCGCCGCAGGCACGGTGCCCGACGATGCGGCGCTGGCCGCGGCGGACCTGTCGGGGCTGTCCCACCCGGCAGAACTCGACGTGGTGCGCAAGCTCGCGGAATGGCCCCGCCTCGTGGATATCGCAGCCCAGACCGGAGAGCCGCACCGGGTGGCCTTCTACCTCTACGATCTTGCCAGCGCGTTCCATGCGCTCTGGCATCGCGGCAACGCGGAACCGGACCTGCGCTTCCTGTCCGACGACGACCGGGGCGATCCGGCGAAAATCGCCCTGCCGCGCGCCGTGGCCGTTGTCATTTCGGCAGGACTTGGTATCCTTGGCGTCAAGCCTTTGGAAGAAATGCGCTAAGTCACGACGCATCGCCAGGGGCACGAGCAGGCGGTTCGGTGCGTCCCAGCGGGTCCACCGGCGATGAATTGGGGCGAACATGGCTTATCCGGACGCATTCGGGAATGACCCGGAGGCTGCGGCCACGGCAGGATCCGTCGCGCCGCGGCTGATGGGCTGGCTGGGCGCGCTGTCCTCGGCGGCACTGATGGCGGGGCTTGTGGTCTGGGTCCACGATCTGGCCACGCGCGACGTGCGAAACGTGCCCGTCGTGCGGGCGATGGATGGACCGGCACGGGTGGCCCCGGACGATCCCGGCGGGTTCGAGGCCGCGCACCAAGGGCTTGCCCTGAACCGTGTCCCCGCCGAAGCCCCCGCCCCACCCGTGGGCGAACGGATCGTGCTGGCGCCCGAACCCGTTGGACCTGCCCCCGAGGATATCTCGCCGCAAGACGACGAACCGGCGGCAACGGCCGCCGCGCCCGCCGATCCGGCGGATGTCCTGCGCAATGCCATCGACGGTGCGCTGAGCGAAGTGCTTGGCGAACAGCCCATCGCGGGCGACGGCGCCGCACCGGCCCCGGCCGCGAGTCCGGCGGTGGAGTTGCCGCGCCCGACGCCGCGCCCGGACCCGGATATCGTCACGCGTGCGGCGCCCGATGCGGGGCTGCCCGTGCTCGCCAGTTTTCAGGTGAAGGACGCGGCGTCCATCCCACCGGGGACGGGTCTTGCACAACTGGGCCGTTTCGGATCGCGCGATGCGGCCTTTGCCTCCTGGGCGGAACTCGACGCGCGGTTCGGGGCCTATCTTGCCACCCGCACGCCCGTGGTGGAGGAACTGCCGGGCGACGGTGGGACGTATTATCGCCTTCAGGCCCAGGGCTTCGACGACGTTGCGTCCGCGCGGGCCTTCTGCGCCGTGCTGGAGGCGAACGGCGATGCCTGCGTGGCCACGGTGAAGCGCTGAGCGAGATAGCGGTTTGCACAGGGGCCGCACCTGCCTAGGATCGCGTCCATGACAGGACAGACCCCGCCCGATGCCCAATCAGATGCCGCGGCCAGCGGTGCCACGATCCTCGGTTGCGCAGGTCCGGATCTTGCACCGTCAGAACGGGATTTCTTCCGCGATGCGGACCCTTGGGGCTTCATCCTCTTTGCCCGCAACGTTGACACGCCCGACCGGTTGCGCGCCCTGACTGGCGACCTTCGGGATGCCGTGGGCCGCGATGCCCCGGTGTTCGTGGACCAGGAAGGCGGGCGCGTCGCCCGGCTGCGCCCGCCGGACTGGCGCGACTGGCCGCCCGCACTGGACATGGCGCAGACCGGGGGCGCGCGGGCGATGTATCTGCGCGCGCGGCTGATCGCGGACGATCTGCGCCGCGCGGGGATCGACGGGAACTGCGCGCCGCTGGCGGACATCGCCGGGGACGGCACGCACCCATTCCTGCGCAACCGCTGCTACGGGACGGGGCTGAGGGATGTTGTGGCCTGCGCGCGGGCGACGGCGGACGGGTTGATGGCAGGCGGCGTGCTGCCGGTTGTCAAGCATATGCCGGGCCACGGGCGTGCTCAGGCGGACAGCCACAAGGATCTGCCCGTGGTGGAGGCCACGCTGCACGATCTGCGCGGGAGCGATTTCGCGGCTTTCCGCGCGCTGTCGGACCTGCCGCTGGGCATGACAGCCCATATCGTGTTCCCGGCGCTTGACCCGGACGCACCGGCCACGCTGTCGCGCGCAGCGATGGACGAGGTGCGCGGCTGGATCGGTTTCGACGGGCTGGTGATGACCGACGATCTGTCGATGCACGCGTTGTCGGGGACCATGGCGGCGCGCGCGGCGGCGGCACGGGTGGCGGGCTGCGATATCGTCCTGCACTGCAACGGCGACCGGGCAGAGATGGAGGGCGCCGTCGCCGGGGCCGGGCGGATGGATGCGGACGGTGCGGCACGAGCGGCGCACGCGCTGGCCTGCCGCCACGCGCCGGACACGGCAGATCTGGCATCGATGGCGGCGGAACTGGCCGACCTGACGGGCTGGGCGTGCGATGTCTGAAACACCCGAAACCGGCAACGTGACCGAGATCGACGCGCGCCGCGCGGCCGAGGCGCTCATCGTCGATGTCGACGGGTTCGAGGGGCCGCTCGACCTGTTGCTGTCGCTGTCGCGCACGCAGAAGGTCGATCTGCGCCGGATTTCCGTGCTGGCGCTGGCCGAGCAATACCTTGTTTTCGTTGACAAGGCGCGCGAGCTGCGGATCGAGCTGGCGGCGGATTACCTCGTGATGGCGGCATGGCTCGCCTATCTGAAATCGCGCCTGCTGCTGCCGCCCGACCCCGCCGACGAAGGTCCGTCGGGCGAGGACATGGCGGCCCATCTGGCGTTCCAACTCGAACGGCTGGAAGCGATGCGGGATGCCGCGGCGCGGCTGATGGGGCGGGACAGGCTGGGGCGGGATGTCTTCGCGCGCGGGCAGCCCGAAACCGTGGGCCGGGTGCGGCGCGCGCAGTTCACCGCATCGCTGCTGGACCTGATGCAGGCCTATGCGCGGCTGCGCACCAAGGACGATTTCCGGCCCTTCGTGATGGACCGCAACGCGATCCTAACCATGGAAGAGGCGCTGGCGCGGCTACGCCCGCTGATCGGCTATGCCGGCGAGTGGACTGATCTTGCGAGCTATTTGCCCGATGGCTGGACGGCCGACCCGCTGCGGCGGCGGTCTGCGCTGGCATCGACCTTCGCGGCGGCGCTGGAGCTTGCCAAGGCGGGGCAACTGGAGCTGGATCAGGCCGAGAACTTTGCGCCGATTCGGCTGCGTGCGACGCGGGACAAGGCATGAACGACACGCCACAAGCCCCTGACGATCTGCCGAATGACAGCCTGTTCGACGCGCCGCCCCTGGCTGAGCAGGAGCGGATGGTGGAAGCGGTGCTGTTCGCGTCGGCGGAACCGGTGATGGAAAAGGAGCTGGCGGCACGGTTGCCACATGGCAGCGATCCCGCCAAGGCATTGGTGCTGCTGGAGAAAAGATACGAAGGGCGGGGGGTCCGGCTGGTGAGGGTCGGGGGCGCGTGGGCGTTCCGGACGGCGCCGGACCTGTCGTTCCTGATGCGCCGCGAGGTCGTGGAGACCCGCAAGCTGAGCCGTGCGGCGATCGAGACGCTGGCGATCATCGCCTATCACCAGCCCGTCACCCGCGCGGAAATCGAGGAAATCCGGGGGGTTGGCGTGAACCGGGGCACCATCGACCAGCTTCTGGAGATGGACTGGGTGCGGCTGGGGCGGCGGCGTATGACGCCCGGCAGGCCGGTGACATTCGTGGTGACAGAAACGTTCCTCGACCATTTCGGGCTGGAATCGGCGCGGGATCTGCCGGGGCTCAAGGAATTGCGCGCGGCGGGCTTGCTGGACAACAGACCGCCGCCAGCCGAGGGCGAGGCGCAAGAAACCGACGGATCGGAGGAAGACGGCGATCTGTTCGCGCCGCCGGGCAGCGGCGATTGAGAACCGATCGCATCTTGTAGGATTCCTGTATGACTCTTGTAGGACTCCCGTAGGACCCTGCGTGCGGCTTTCGGTTCAGCCGTGGCGCAGGGCGTAGCGGGCGCAGCCCGTCAGCGCGGCGTAATCGTCTTCGACGATCAGCAGCGAGAAATCGCGCAGGAACGGCCCGAAACGGCCCTTGTCGTGGAACGCGTCCGGCAGGCCGTGGGCATCGAAGAACGGGGACATCGCGCGGGCCAGACCGCCGATGAGATAGATGCCGCCCCAGGGCAGATGCACCAGCGCGAGATCCCCCAGCACCCGGCCCAGCGTCGCGCAGAACAGGTCCGCCGTGGCGCGGTCCGTGTCCGAGGGCGCGTCGTTCAGCGCGGCGAGCAGGGATTGCGTCGTGGTGTGCGCCGCGTCCCCCGCCACATGGGCGTTGACAGCCAGAAGGCCGCGGCCCGACAAAGCCTCTTCGACCGAGGCGAAGCCATGGGCGGCTTGCAGCGACAGGGCGAGGGCATGGGAGGCATCGTCGCGCACGGGCAGGCTGATATGACCGCATTCCGAGGGCACCACGTGGACGGGCGCACCGCGCGCCGCGGCATGAACGGGGGCCGCGTTGAACCCGGTGCCCAGGCCCACGACAAGGCGCGGCCCGGCCTCGCGGTCCGGGGCGGGGCCCATCAGCCGCCGGGTCGGCACATCGTCGAGCGCGTGGCCCTGTGCTTCGAGATCGTTTATGACATGGCCGCGCGCCGCCCCGGTGGCATTGCGCAACGTGGCCGGGTCCATCGCCCAGTCGAGATTCGTCATCCGACCCACGCCGCCGCGCACCGGCCCCGCCACGGCGACGCAGGCCGCGGCCACATCGGGGCGGCCCAGCCCATCGAGATAATGGACCAGCACGGCGTCCAGCGACGGGAATTCCGCGTTGCGAAAGCGGGCGACCTCGCGCGGGGTGTCGGGCGTGTCGCAAAGTGCCAGCCGCGTGTTGGTTCCGCCGATATCGGCGACAAGCGTGGTCATCGGGATGGTCCTGTCGGTGAGCGCTATCGGTTCCGTGTAAGCCGTCGTGCGGCCCGTGCCAAGGCGCACCGGGTGGTGGCGTGCGGCGGCGGCGCGTTCAGGCGGACGGGGCGGGGCCGGTGGAGCGCCCGACGATCAGTTCGGCCTCCAGCAGATCCTGCCGCGGCAGGCCGGCGGCGTCATGGGGCCGTTCGATCAGGTCCACCAGCAGTTCCGCGGCGCGCCGCCCGGCCATTCGCACCGAGGAGCGCAGCGCGGTGAACACCGCCTCGGCGCCGCCATTTCGGAAATAGGACAGGTCGTCGTCATAGGTGATGAGCGAGATGTCGCGCCCCAGCCGCACGCCCGCGTCGTCGGCCGCGCGGCGCATCCCGAAGGCGATGATGGTGGACGCGGCCAGCACGGCCGTCGGCGGGTCGGGGCGGGCGAGCAGGGTGCGCATGGCGGCATGGCCGTAGCCTTCGGTCATTTCGTCGGCGAGCAGCAGGTCTGGATCGGGGGTCAGCCCGCGCGCGGCCATGCCTTCGACGAAACCCGCCTGCCGCCGCACGGCATAGCCGAGTTGCGAGCGCCCGTTGACGAGCGCGATGCGCCGGTGCCCGAGATCGATCAGGAATTCGGTGGCGCGCTTGAAGGCGCGGCGGTTGTTCACGTCGACATATGGATAGTCGTCCGGCAGGTCGGTGGCGCGGCCATGGACGACGAAGGGCAGGCCGAGGTCGCGCAGGAGTGCGATGCGCCGGTCGTCGGTGGTCGGCGATTGCAGGATCACCCCGTCCACCATGCGTTTCGCCGCCATGTCGCGGTAGACGCGATCCTCGTCGTCGTCGCCGATCACGGACAGCACGATGTCATAGCCATGGCGCATGTAGGTTTCCGACGCCCCGGCGATGAAATCGGCGAAGACCGGGTTCACGAGTTCGGTCGAGGTCGCCAGCGGGATGACATGGCCGATCGCCATGGCCCGGCCCGTGGCGAGCGCCTTGGCACGGGTGTTGGGGCTGTAGTTATGCGCCCGCGCGGCGGCAAGCACCCGCTGCCGGGTGGCCTGCGCCACCTCGGGATAGCCGTTCAGCGCGCGGCTGACGGTGGTTTGAGACAGGCCGAGACTGGCGGCCAGATCCTTGAGATTCATCGACGGACGGCTTCCAAAACGCTTTCAAATCGAACTCACGCTAAGCCCTGTCCCGTGCAAGGTCAACGAAGGCCATATTCTGCGCTGCGGCGTGACGCGGTCTGAATGTGACAGATTAACAAGGGCTCCCCATGCGGGCGGGATTGACAGGGGCGGCGCGATGGGCGACCCTGTGCTGACCAAAGCGCTTTGAATGTGCTTTGACTCGGGCCGGGTCACGCATTAAGACGGTGGGCACGAGACAACAGGGAACTGGGAGGTTCTGATGACCAAGAGGCTTTGTGCCGGCGCCGCGGTGATCGCGTTTGCCGCCGGGGGTGCGTTCGCGCAGGATTTGCAATTCCCGATAGGCGAAGGCGATTTCAACTGGGATAGTCTGGAAGCCTTTGCGGCGGAGCATGACTATTCGGGGCAGGCGCTGTCGCTGACCGGGCCCTGGACAGGCGAAGATGCGCGGCTGGTCAATTCCGTGCTGGCCTATTTCGCGGACGCGACCGGGGCGGAGATCAACTATTCCGGGTCCGAAAGCTTCGAGCAGGACATCGTGATCGCCGTACAGGCGGGATCGGCGCCGAATATCGGCATCTTCCCGCAGCCGGGGCTGGCATCGGACCTGGCGCGGCGCGGGGCGCTGACGCCGCTGGCGGACGGGACCGGGCAGTGGGTTCTCGACAATTACGCGGCCGGGCAATCTTGGGTCGATCTGGGCACCTATGCGGGGCCGGACGGCGAGGACGATCTGTATGGCTTCTTCTACAAGGTCGATGTGAAGTCGCTCGTCTGGTACGTCCCCGCGATCTTCGAGGAGTTCGGCTACGAGGTGCCGCAGACCATGGAGGAGCTGAAGGCGCTGACCGACCAGATCGTGGCCGACGGCGGCACCCCGTGGTGCATCGGGCTGGGATCAGGCGCCGCGACCGGCTGGCCGGCCACGGATTGGGTCGAGGACATGATGCTGCGCACGCAGCCGCCCGAGGTCTATGACCAGTGGGTGTCCAACGACATGCCGTTCGACGATCCGGCGGTGGTGAACGCCATCGAGGAGTTCGGCTATTTCGCCCGCAACGAAGAGTATGTGTCCGGCGGCAGTCAGGCGGTGGCGACCACGGATTTCCGCGACAGCCCGGCGGGCCTGTTCAACTTCCCGCCCGAGTGCCTGTTGCACAAGCAGGCGACCTTCATCCCGACCTTCTTCCCGGAAGGGACGCAGATGGGGGAGGACGTGGATTTCTTCTACTTCCCCGCCTATGAGAGCGAGGATCTGGGCCAGCCGGTGCTGGGGGCGGGGACGCTCTTTGCCATCACCAACGACGCGCCGGTGGCGCACGGGCTGATCGAGTTCCTGAAGACGCCGCTGGCGCACGAGATCTGGATGGCGCAGTCCGGGTTCCTGACGCCCTATACCGCGGCCAATGTGGATGTCTTCGCCAACGATTCGCAGCGGGCGCTGAACGAGATCCTGACCAACGCGACGACCTTCCGCTTCGATGCGTCGGACCTGATGCCCGGCGAGATCGGCGCGGGCGCGTTCTGGACGGGGATGGTGGATTACGTGTCCGGGACCGATGCGGGCGAGGTCGCGTCGAACATCCAGGCGCGCTGGGACGACATCAACTGAGCGCCCCGGCCACGTGACACGGGGCGGGCCTGCACGCGGGCCCGCCCGAGACCGAGGCGCGCGGGTCCGCGCAAGCACGACAGCGCAGGACCCGCGCGACCACCCAGAGCCTTGGAGGGGGCGGCATGCATCCATTCCTGAGCGGTATCGTGACCATCCTGATTGGGGTCGGCGGCTGCGTCGCGTATTTCTATTTCTCGAACCTCGTTCTCGACAAGGTGATCTTCCCGGCCCAGGGGCCGCGCGCGGGGCACAACATCAACCGCGCGAACCAGTGGCGGCCGTGGCTGTTCCTGTTCCCGGCGATCTTCGTGCTGGGGCTGTATCTGGTCTATCCCGTCGTGGGGTCGTTCCTGCGGTCGCTCTATAACCGGGCGGGGGATGAATTCATCGGGCTTGGCAACTATGCCACCCTGTTCGGGTCCGAGGCGTTCCGGCAGGCGTTCCTGAACAATCTTCTGTGGGTGATCTTCGTGCCCGCCGCCGCCACCTTCTTCGGGCTGATCGCGGCGCAGCTGACCGACCGGCTGTCCTGGGGCAACATCGCCAAGTCGCTGATCTTCATGCCGATGGCGATCAGCTTCGTCGGGGCGTCGCTGATCTGGAAATTCGTCTACGCGGTGGATGGCGATATCGGGCTCATCAACGCGATCCGCGCGGCGCTGTTCGGGTCCGAACCGGTGGACGTGCTCCAGATCCCGTTCTGGAACAACTTCTTCCTGATGTTCATCCTCGTGTGGATCCAGACCGGGTTCTGCATGGTGATCCTGTCCGCCGCGCTGCGCGGCATCCCCGAGGAAACGGTGGAGGCCGCGATCATCGACGGCGCCAACCCGTTCCAGGTGTTCTTCAAGATCAAGGTGCCGCAGATCATGCCCACAATCGTCGTCGTGTGGACCACGGTCACGGTGCTGGTGCTGAAGGTCTTCGACATCGTCTATGCCATGACGGGCGGCAATTTCGGGACCGAGATCCTGCCCAGCTACATGATGAGCTTCATGTTCCGCGACGACGGGCGCGCGACCGCGGTCGCCTTCGTCATCATGGTCGTGGTGCTGCCGGTGATGGTCTGGAACATCGTCCAGGCGCGCCGGGAAATGCGCTGAGGAGGTCGGGAACATGGACAATATCGCAGGCAAGAAATCGAGCCTTTCCATCGCCACCCATCTGTCGGTGCTGGCGCTGGTGCTGATCTGGCTGATCCCCACGGTGGGGTTGCTGGTGTCGTCGTTCCGCGACCGCGACCAGATCTCGGCCTCGGGCTGGTGGCAGGCGCCGTTCTCGGTGGAACTGACCTTCCGCACCGCGGCGGGCGGGGATGCCGCGCAGATCGACGGGGACTGGGTGCTGAGCGGCAACATCTTCGACGATCCCGAGTTGCAGGAAACCTTCGGCAGCGGCGCAGGGCAGGTCACGGCGTTCAGCGTGTCGGCCTTCGATCCGCGCGCGGCGGTCGCGGGCACGGAGATCGAGACCCGCGACGGGGCCATGCTGACCGTCAACCCGGACGGGACCTATCGGCTGGTCAGCGCGGAGGAGCCATCGGGCACCCAGCGAATCTATTTCGCGGCCAAGACGCCGCCGCAGTTCACCCTGGCGAATTACCGGCAGGTGTTGACCGCTGACAACATGGACCGCGCCTTCATCAACACGATGACGGTGACGATCCCCGCGACGATCATCCCGATCCTGATCGCGGCTTTCGCGGCGTACGCGCTGGCGTGGATGGATTTTCCGGGGCGCGGCTGGCTGATCGCCGCGGTGGTCGGGCTGCTGGTCGTGCCCTTGCAGCTGGCGTTGGTGCCGATGCTGAATTTCCACAATTCCATCGGGGTGGGGCAGAGTTTTCTTGGCATATGGTTCGCGCACACGGCGTTCGGCATGCCGCTCGCGGTCTATCTGTTGCGCAACTACATGGTCGGCTTGCCGCGCGACATCATCGAGTCCGCCAAGGTGGACGGGGCCACGGATTTCCAGGTCTTCACCAAGATCGTGCTGCCCCTGAGCCTGCCGGCGCTCGCCGCGTTCTCGATCTTCCAGTTCCTGTGGACATGGAACGACCTGCTGGTGGCCAAGGTGTTCCTGCCGTCGTCCGACGACGCCAAGGTGATGACCGTCAAGATCGCCGACGACCTGCTGGGGTCGCGCGGCGGCGACTGGGGCATCCTTGCCACCGCGGCCTTCGTGTCCATCGCCGTGCCGCTGGTCGTGTTCTTCACCATGCAGCGGTTCCTCGTGCGCGGCCTGCTGGCCGGGTCCGTGAAGTGACTGACAAGTAACCGGAGTACGATTCCATGGTTCATCTCGAACCCCGCCCGGCGCCCCATCGGCCCGCCGGGCCCGTCGATCCAGACTGGTGGCGCGGCGCCGCGATCTACCAGATCTATCCCCGGTCCTTTCAGGACAGCAACAATGACGGCATCGGCGATCTGGCGGGCATCATCCACCGTCTGGAACACGTGGCGAAGCTGGGCGTGGATGCGATCTGGATCTCGCCCTTCTTCCGGTCGCCCATGCTGGATTTCGGCTATGACGTGTCGGATTACCGCGACGTGGACCCGATGTTCGGCAGCCTGGGCGATTTCGACGCGCTGATCGACCGGGCGCACGGGCTGGGGCTGAAGGTGCTGATCGACCTTGTCATGAGCCACACGAGCGACCAGCACCCGTGGTTCAAGGAAAGCCGGTCGAGCCGCGACAATGCGCGCGCCGACTGGTATGTCTGGGCCGACGCCAAGCCCGATGGCAGCCCGCCCAACAACTGGCTGTCGATCTTCGGCGGCAGCGCGTGGGAATGGGACGGGGAGCGGATGCAGTATTACCTGCACAACTTCCTGACCCAGCAGCCGGACCTGAACTTCCATTGCGCGGCCGTGCAGGAGGAGATGCTGCGGATATCGCGCTACTGGCTGGACCGGGGCGTCGACGGATTCCGGCTGGACACGGTGAATTTCTATTTCCATGACCGGCAGTTGCGGGACAACCCGCCGCTTGCGCCGGAGGATCGCAACGAGAACACGGCGCCCGCGGTGAACCCCTACAATTTCCAGGATCACCTGTACGACAAGACCCAGCCCGAGAATATCGGCTTCCTGCGGCGTCTGCGCGCGGTGATGGACGACTATCCCGGCACCACCAGCGTGGGCGAGGTCGGCGAAAGCCAGCGCGGCACGCAGGTGCAGGCGGAATACACCGCCGGGGACGACCTGCTGCACATGTGCTACGATTTCGACTTCCTGTCGAACGTCTATCCGTCGGGCGGGCAGGTGGCGCAGGTGCTGGAACGCTACATGCGGATCGTGACCGAGGGCTGGGCCTGCTGGGCCTATTCCAACCATGACGTGGTGCGGCACACGACCCGCTGGGGGCTTGGCGATGCCGCGGCGCGGGCCTATGCCGGGCTTCTGATGTCGATCCGCGGCTCGGTGTGCCTGTACCAGGGCGAGGAACTGGGACTGGGCGAGGCCTATGTCGCCTACGAGGATCTGCAGGACCCCTATGGCAAGCGGTTCTGGCCCAAGTTCAAGGGGCGCGACGGCTGCCGCACGCCGATGCCGTGGTCGGCGGACGCCGCCCATGGCGGCTTTACCGAGGCGCATCCGTGGCTGCCGGTGGCGATGGAGCATCTGGGCCATGCGGTATCGAAGCAGGAGCGCGACCCGGGCAGCATGCTTCAGTTCTATCGCGCGATGCTGGGTTTCCGGCAGGCGCACGCGGCGCTGCGCAAGGGCGGCATGACCATCGTCGCCGCCAAGGATGATGCGATCTCGTTCGTCCGCGACCATGACGGTGAGGAGGTGTTCTGCGCCTTCAACCTGTCGGACAAGCCGCAGGACGTGGCGCTGCCGGACGGGGACTGGACCATCGACCGCGGCGCACCGTTCCGCGTGGAAGAGACCGCGGGGGGGCTTCGCCTGCCCGCATGGCAGGCCGTGTTCGCGCTGCGCCGCACGGACGAGACCTGAGCGCGGGCATTGAGGGAGGGACAAACATGGCCGAACTGAACCTGAAGGATGTCGCGAAGGCCTATGGCGAGGTCAGGGTGCTGAGCGACATCAATCTCGACATCGAGAAGGGCGAGCTGATCGTCTTCGTCGGTCCGTCGGGCTGCGGCAAGTCCACGCTGCTGCGGATGATCGCGGGGCTGGAGAAGATCACCGGCGGCACGCTGGAGATCGAGGGCGAGGTGATGAACGACGTGCCGCCCGCGCAACGCGGGATCGCAATGGTGTTCCAGTCCTACGCGCTTTATCCGCACATGACGGTGCGCGACAACATGAGCTTCGCGCTGAAGATCGCCAAGAAGAGCAAGGACGAGATCGACGCGGCGGTGAACAAGGCCGCGAAGATCCTGCAACTGGAGCCGTATCTCGACCGGTTGCCCAAGGCGCTGTCGGGCGGGCAGCGCCAGCGCGTGGCGATCGGGCGGTCCATCGTGCGCGATCCGAAGGTGTACCTGTTCGACGAACCGCTGTCGAACCTCGATGCCGCGTTGCGGGTGGCGACGCGGATCGAGATCGCGCAGCTGAAGGAATCGATGCCCGACAGCACGATGATCTACGTCACCCACGACCAGGTGGAGGCGATGACGCTGGCCACGCGCATCGTGGTGCTGGCGGGCGGCGGGATCAGCCAGGTCGGCACGCCGCTGGACCTGTACGAACGCCCGCAGAACACGTTCGTGGCGCAGTTCATCGGCTCGCCCGCCATGAACCTGATGGATGCCGAGGTGACGGGAACGGGCCAGCACACCACCGTCCGCACCGCCGGGGGCGAGGTGACGGCGCATGTGCCGTCGGCCGACAACCTGATGGGGGCGAAGGTCAAACTGGGCGTGCGGCCCGAGGACCTGGTGGTGGCGGAGGACGGCGCGCCGGGTTTCGTGCCCTTCGACGTGGAGATCTCGGAACGGCTGGGCGACGTGACGGTGATGTACTCCAACACCGGCGGCGCGGAAGGCAAGCAGATGGTCGCCAAGCTGCCGGGCATCGTGCATGTCGAGCGGGGCACCAAGCTGGCCCTGACGGCGGCGCCGGAAAAGCTGCATCTGTTCCACAAGGGGACATCACTGCACTACCTGTAGGGGCGATTGGCTCTTTCGCCCCTGCCGCTTCCATGCGATAGGGACGCGCCAACCGATACATCCCGCAGGAGACCCCTATGGAGATTCGCGAGGCGCTGACCTTCGACGATGTTCTGCTTCTTCCCGCCGCTTCCTCGGTGATGCCGTCGCAGGCGGATACCGGGACGCAGGTGACGCGGTCTATCCGGCTGAACGTGCCGATCATGTCCTCGGCCATGGATACGGTGACGGAAAGCCGCATGGCCATCGCCGTGGCCCAGGTCGGCGGGATCGGGGTGATCCACCGCAATCTCGGGGTGCAGGAACAGGCCGACGAGGTTCGGCGCGTGAAGCGGTTCGAATCCGGCATCGTCTACAACCCCGTCACGCTGACCCCCGACCAGACGCTGGCCGACGCCAAGGCGCTGGCCGCGCGCTACAAGGTCACGGGGTTTCCCGTGGTCGATGACGCGGGCCGGGTCGTCGGGATCGTGACCAACCGCGACATGCGCTTCGCCACCGATGACGCGACGCCGGTGCGGGTGATGATGACATCGGACCGGCTGGCGATGCTGCGCGAACCGGCGGAGCTGGAAGAGGCGCGCGACCTGATGAAGGCGCGCCGCATCGAGAAGCTGCTGGTCGTGGATGGCGACGGCAAGCTGACCGGCCTTCTGACGCTGAAGGATACCGAGCAGGCGGTCCTGAACCCGCAGGCCTGCAAGGACGACCTTGGCCGCCTGCGCGTGGCCGCGGCGACCAGCGTGGGCGATGCGGGGTATGAACGGGCCGAGGCGCTGATCGATGCCGGGATCGACATGGTGGTGGTGGACACCGCCCATGGCCATTCCGCCGCCGTGTCGGATGTCGTGCGCCGGATCAAGATGTTGTCGAACTCGGTCCAGGTGGTGGCGGGCAATGTCGCCACCGCCGACGCCACCCGCGCGCTGATCGATGCCGGCGCGGACGCGGTGAAGGTCGGGATCGGGCCGGGGTCGATCTGCACCACGCGGATGGTCGCGGGCGTCGGCGTGCCGCAACTGACCGCGATCATGGATTGCGCCCGCGCCGCCGAAGCCGCGGGCGTGCCGGTGATCGCCGATGGCGGGATCAAGTTCTCGGGCGATTTCGCCAAGGCCATCGCGGCGGGGGCCCAGTGCGCGATGATCGGATCGATGCTGGCGGGCACGGATGAAAGCCCCGGCGAGGTGATCCTGTACCAGGGCCGGCAGTTCAAGTCCTATCGCGGGATGGGGAGCCTTGCGGCGATGGCGCGCGGGTCGGCGGACCGCTATTTCCAGAAGGATGCCGCCAGCGACAAGCTGGTGCCCGAAGGGATCGAGGGGCAGGTGCCCTACAAGGGGCCTGCGGCGGCGGTGATCCACCAGCTTGTGGGCGGGTTGCGCGCGGCGATGGGCTATACCGGCTGCGCGACGATCGAGGAGATGCGCCGCGACTGCCAGTTCGTGCGCATCACCGGGGCGGGGCTGAAGGAAAGCCATGTCCACGACGTGCAGATCACGCGGGAAAGCCCCAACTACTCGGCCTGACCCGCGGCGGCGGGGCGCCGTCGATGCAACCGGGGGGCGATCCGCCCCCCCTGCGGCGCGGCAACGTCCGTCAGCCGTTCAGGAAGCGGGTTTCGAATTCGACCTTGGGCAAGGCCCCTGACACGAGGAAACCCTGGCCGATATCGCAGCCGATGCCGGACAGGATCCTGACCTGGCTGTCCCTTTCGACGCCTTCGGCCACGGTCAGGTAGCCAAGCCGCTTGCCGAGGCCCACCATCGCTTCCACCAGCACGTTGGCATCCGGGTCGATGTCGAGCGCGCGTACGAAGGCCGCATCCAGCTTGAGCGTCGTGATCGGCAGGGATTGCAGGTAGGACATGTTGCTGTAACCCTTTCCGAAATCGTCCACGGCCAGCGACACCCCCATCCCGGCCAGCGCGTGCAGGTTGCGCAAAACCGTGTCGCTGGGCTGCGCCATGTGCTGTTCGGTCAGTTCGATCTGAAGCGCGACTGCGTCGGGCCCCCCGCCCCGCGGTGCGGACACAAGCCCCGCCTGCACCATCATCTGCCGCAGCCTGCCGGACCAGTTGGCCGCGGTGATGTCGACGGCGGTCTGGTTGACGGACATGGTCCAGCCGTCGCGGCACAGGCCCCGGCGCTGCCAGTCCGCAAGGGTGCCGATCGCCTCCTGCAGGACGAAATGATCCAGTTGCGCGATCAGCCCCCCGAGTTCCATGGAGGGCAGGAATTCGCCCGGCTGGATCAGGCCGAAGCCGGGGCGGTTCCAGCGCACCAGCGCCTCGGCCCCGCAGACGCGCCTGTCGTGAAGCCGGAAGATGGGCTGGTAATGCAGCTCGATCTCGCCATTGCCGAGCGCGGGCACCACCGCGTTGCGCATGTTCAGCGACTGCGCGGCCTGTTCGCCCAGTTTCGGGTCGTAAAGGGCGATACGGTCCCGGCCGGAAGCCTTGGCGCTGTACATCGCGGTGTCGGCGTGGCGCAGCAGGTCTTCGACCGTCGTGCCGTGATCGGGATAGAGCGCGACCCCGAAGGACGCGCTGGCCTGGTAATCGGCGAGCCCGTCGAGATCGAAGGGGCGGCGCACGGCCTCGGCGAAGCGGGCGACGGTTTCATGAGCATGGGCCGCCGTCAGGCCGGGCAGGAGCAGCACGAATTCGTCGCCCCCGATCCGCGCCAGCAGGTCGTCGCCGCGCAGGATCGCGGAAAGGCGCCCCGCCAGCGTCTTGAGCAGCCGGTCGCCTGCGGTATGGCCCAGGCTGTCGTTGATCGCCTTGAACCGATCGAGATCCATGAACACGACACCGAGCGACCGGGACCCGACCCGCGCGAAGGCGATCAGGTCGGCCATCTGGTCCATCAGCTCGACGCGATTGGGCAGCCCGGTGAGATGGTCGAAATGGGCGAGCCGCATGTTCTCGCTCTCGATCTCGCGCACATGGGTCAGGTCAGTCTGCACGGCCACGTACCCGGCGCGCTGCCCCGCAGCGTCGTTGAGCTGATTGATCGAGAACCAGACCACGACATCGCGGCCCGACGCGGCCCGCTGCATGACCTCGCCCGCCCACTTGCCGTGGAGGTTCAGGCCCGAGCGGATCTTGCGCAGGACATTACGGCTTTCGCGTTCGAGCAGGAAGCCGTCGATGTGGTGGCCCTTCACGCCGTCGGCGCGGAACCCCATCATCCGCTCGAATGCGGGGTTCACCATCTCGATCCGGAGATCCGCGTCCAGCAGCACGATCCCGTCGGAGGATTGTTCGAAGACCTGTTCGCTCAGGCGGCGCATCTTCGCCTCTTCCACGGTGCGCGTGATGTCGGCGGAGATCGTGGCGATCCCCGTGATCCGGCCACCGGGGGAGACGATTGGGAATTTCGTCGTCTCGAACACGCGCCGCAGCGGGTGCGCGCCGGGCTGGCTGGCGGCGATGCAATGGCGGCTTTCGCGGAAACGCACCGCCTTGCCCGTGCGGGCGATCCGGGTGTCCCAGTTCTCGTGGAACACCGCCTCTTCTGCGGGCAGCACGGCAAGACGCGGCTGGCCCACGACCTGGTCGGGACTGTGTCCGACCGACGCGGCGAAGGCGGTGCTCGCCTGCGTAAAATGGCCCGCGGGGTCGGTCACCCAGGTCAGCATCTCGGTCCGGTCGATGAGCAGGCGGAGCGTTTCGACCTCGTGCTGCGTGTCGTTGCGGCTGGGTTCGAAGACGATGAGACGCCTGTCATCGTCGCGCAGCCGCACGCAGAGGCAATGGGCACGCACCGGCCCGGACACGGCACCGGCTGCACCCGCCTGCGGCACCGTGCCGGTCAGCGCGAAGGGCGCCGTCACCGCGGCGCTGTCCCGTTCGGCCCGTGCCATGGTGCGGCGCAGCATGTCGAAATCCTGCCGCGTCATGGCCGTGGCGAGGATATTGCGCGGCAGCCCCGGATTGCGCGGCGGCCCGAACAGGGCGGCCGCCCGGTCGTTCTGTTCCAGCACATGGAGATCCAGGGTGACCCGGACGGCCGGCAGCGGGAGCTTGCGAAAGACGAGCGCGTCCAGCGACAGCGCGGCGAGCGCTTCGGTCTGCACCTGGAGGATATCGTCGAGTGCTGCCCGCTGTTCGTCCAGATGCACCGCGAGCCGGTCCAGGAGATGCGGCACCGCCTGCCTGTCCCGCTCGTCCAGCATCGCCCGCGCCAGCACCCCGCGCAGCCGGTGCAGGATGGCGGGCGCGTCGCCGTCCCCGCCATCCCCCCCGTCCGGGACGCTGGTCACGCGGGGTTCTCTTTCTGCCACTCCGTGACGTCCACGTGGCTGACCACCGCGCCACCGAAATCGCCACCGAGCGGGCGCGCATTCATCACGAACCACGCCCGTTCGTCCCGCCCGTGGCACGGATAGAAGAGCGAGAACTCGGATATCTTTCCCGCGAGCAGATCCCCGAGCCCGGTTCGCGCCTTTTCGGCGAAGGTGCTGTCGGGCGCGCCCTGTTCGACCCGGCAGACATCGAGATAGTTCACGCCGACCGCCTCGTACCGCTCGCCCGGATCGCCCGCGTTGCGCCCGAATTCCTTCCAAGCGTGATTGACCATGAGGATCGTGCCCTGCGAGTCCAGCACCGCGATATGCTCGGCCAGGCTGTCGATGACGGCCTGAAGCCGCAGCCGGGCGCGCATGTCGGTCGTGTCGAGGAGCGTCAGCACCGCCCCGTATTCGCTGGAGGAGGGCACCTTGTAGGGGATCATCTTCACAAGGAATGTCCGGCCCGCCGCGCCCGTGACCTCGGTCTCGATCTCGAAATGCGACTGCAGTGTCCGGCGCAGGTCGGACATCAGCGCCGGGTAATCGAGCGTGTGGTTCAGTTCCCCGAGCGGCCGGCCGATATCGGTGTCGCGCAGGCTGAAGATGCCGGCCGTGCCCGGACTGAACCGCGTCACGCATATGTCTGCGTCCACGAAGATCGCGCCGGTCGACACGATCTGCGTCAGGTTGTCGAGATCGGCATTCAGCCGGTTCAGGATCTGGATCTTTTCCTGGTACTCGGCATTGACCGTGTTCAGTTCCTCGTTGACCGATTGCAATTCCTCGTTGGAGCTTTGCAGTTCCTCGTTCGAGGCCATCATTTCTTCGTTCGTGGCCTGCAATTCCTCGTTCGAGGCTTCAAGCTCCTCGATGGTGGCCTGGAGGTTTTCGCGCGTGGCGGCGAGCTCGTTCTCGAGGATCTCGACGCGCTCCGAGGCCTCGTCCATCACGTTGACGGGATCGCTGCCCGTTCCGGCGCCGTCGGGTTGCAATTCCTCGAACACCAGCAGGCCCAGCGTTTCGCCGTCGCGTTCGCCGGCGGGCACGGCATGCAGGCGAACGCGCTGGCGGTTCCCGTCCTCGTCCTCGAACCGCACCGGGTCCGACGCCGTCCTTTCGCGGGTCCGCGCCAGCCTGAACAGCACCGCCGACGCGACGGGCACGAGCGATGTCGGCAACATGCGGCTGAGGTCGAGCCGCGCCGCGCCTTCGCGCACCCGCAGGAATTGCTGCACCTTTCCGTAGGAATGGACGATTTCCTGCCGCTCGTTCACCAGCACGGCGGGCGGCGGTCCGAACCCGTCCATCAGCGACTTGTACCCAAGCTCGACGGCGGATTTCGGCACGCGGTTGAACGTCACCGGGGCGGTGGCCCTGTACGATCCCTGGCCCGACCGCGGCGCCGCATCCGAGGCGATGTCGCGCAGCGGGATCCGGGATTCCCGCTGCTTCTGCCAGATCCTGTGGCGCTGGCAGACGGTGCCGAAATCCCCCTGTGCCGCGCCGAGCGTTTCCGACGAGCCGAGGAACAGAAAGCCCTGCATCCGCAGCGCATATTGCAGCTTGCGCAGCACGCGGTCCTGCGCCGCGGTCTTGAAATAGATCAGCATGTTGCGGCAGATCGCCAGGTCGAGCTTCGTGAAGGGCGGGTCGGCCAGAAGATTGTGCCGCGCGAACACGATGGACTGGCGCAGATCCGGGCGCACCTGAAGCTGGTCGCCGCGCCGCAGGAAATACTTGTCGACCCGGCCGGGCCCGATCTCGGCCTCGATCGAGGCGGGGTAGATGCCCGCCGCGGCGAGATCCACGTTGGCCTGTTCGACATCCGTGGCGAAGACCTTGAACTGTGGCCATTTCCGGGCCGTATCGAAGGCTTCGAGGAACATCATCGCGATGCTGTAGGCTTCTTCGCCCGTGGACGTGCCAACGGACCAGATGCGGATGGCATCCCCGCTCGCCTTGCCCGCGACAAGCGGCTGAACGACCTTTTCCGACAGGGTTTCGAACGCGTCCGGGTCACGGAAAAAGCGGGTCACCGGGATGAGAAGCTCACGTTTCAGCAGGCGCTGTTCGTCGGGATCGGCTTGAAGAAGCCGGTAATACCCGTCGAGATCGGCTGTCTGGCGCACCGACATCCGCCGTTCGATCCGGCGGTTGACGGTGCCGGGCTTGTAGTCCTCGAAATTGACGTGGCCGGAGCGCATCAACAGGTGGACAATCCCGGACATGGGATCGTCCGGCCCGTCGTAATCGTCCACATGCGGGGCGTCGCCTGCGCGGATCTGGACCGGCTGGCTGGTCAGATGCGCCGTCAGGCGTTCGCCGATGCCGTCCACCGGCAGCACCGCATCCACGAGCCCGGTGGCGATCACGCTGCGGGGCATCCCGTCGAACCGGGCATCGGCCGGGTCCTGGGCGATGAGAAAACCGCCCGCCTCGTTGATCGCACCCGCACCGCGCGTGCCGTCGGACCCGGTGCCCGAAAGGACCACGCCGACCGCATGATCGCCGTAATGCGGGGCCATCGAATGGAAGAATTCGTCGATGGGCAAGGTCAGGACGCGCGGTGCCTTGGGCGTCAGGCGCAACTGGCGGCCTTCGACCTTCATGATCGCGCCGGGCGGGATCAGGAACACCGTGTTCGGCGCAAGCGGCATGTCGTCCTCGACCGTGACGACCGGCATCGCGGTGTGCCGCGCCAGAAGCGAGGCCATCATGCTCTTGTGGTCGGGCGACAGGTGCTGGATGACGACGAAGGCTGCGCCGGTATCGTTCGGCATCCCCTGGAACAACCGTTCCAGCGCATCGAGCCCCCCGGCGGACGCGCCTATCGCAACGACGAAGTGCTTCTCGCCGGCATCGGCATGATCGTCCCAGGCCGCCACTCGTGTCCCCTGCATCACATCTGCACGGTTATTGCGCGGCGGTTTTGTCCGTGCAACCCTTTCGGGAACGGCTCGCCGGACCGAAGGGGCGGGCCGCAACCGGGCGCAGCGGAGTCGCCCGGCAGCGATGGGGCGGCGCGGACACCGGGTCCGACCATGGCGCGCCGCAGACAGACGGAGTCGCGGCGAGACCGGTGCAAGATTGGGCTTGCACGGGGGCAGGATTCTGTTGCCGCTGCGGCGAATGATCTTGGCAGGTCGTTGTGGCTGGAGTGCCGCGGCCTGAGATAGTAATCTTGCTGCTGTCGAGCGATAGCGCCCTGCGCCCGTTGGCACCGGTCGGGCAACCGCGTCCGCGGGTGTGATGGCGGTCTTTCGGCCCCGTATACGTCGCGGCGTTGCGGGCAGCGAACCATTAAAGCAAGGGCCTAAGAAGATGTGCGCGACCGACACCGGTGATCAAAATTTCTGGGCCTCTCTCTATGCCGACCTGCGGGCCGACGCAGACCGGCTCGACGGTGATCTGCCGAAGGTGAAGGTATTCGAGACGGACCAGGCTATCGTCATTCGGCTCGACGTGCCCGGATTCAGGGAAGAGGAACTGTCGGCACGGGTCGAGGACGGGTTCATCCACATCGAGGGCAAGGTGGCGCATGCGGCCGGGCAGGGCGACGAACGCGCGGAACGCCGTCAGGCCGAGCGCGACGACGACCGCCACGACTTCGTCGTGCGACTGCCGGTATCGCACGGGGTCACCACGGACAGTCTCCGGATGGAGCTGTCGCTCGGGGTCTTGCGGGTGCGCATCCCCGTGCGGTGATCCGCGCGCAAGAGGGCGCCACGGCGCGGCGCAAGTCGGCGGACGGCCCCTGCGCCAACATGACGGCCGGGCGGAGCGCGGGGCGATCGCACGCGCGGAGGACTGGCAGAGGCGCGGACCTTGCCGCCATGCACCGCGGGCGGCCACAGGCCGGGCACGCGGGGCACCGGTAGGCGGGCCGTGCGATCCCTGCGGCGGCAGTGCGGCAACCGTGACACGGGCCGCCGTGCCGTGGACCGCCGTCCGTACCGACCTGCCGATTCTGCGACCGGTGGCCCGCGTTCCTGGCGTCCTGCCCCCCGCATTCCCGCCAGACGTGTGGAACCCGGCCATGCGTGGCGCCCTTGGGAGTCGCGGATGCCGCCCGGACCCTGAATTCCCGCGCATCGCGCTGCGCCGATTCCGCGTTTCCGGTCAAGGGCAAGCTGCGGCGCAGCGTCGCACATTCTGCACTGCGACAAAAAGACTTTTACAAGAAATCGGCCACGGCAGTTCATTCGTTTACAAAAAATGCAAGCCATTCAAAGGATTTGTTGTGTGAATTGACCAAACCGCGGACGCTGTGATCAGCCCCGTGGTCGGGGCGAAGGGGTTGATACGAACAACGAGAACCCAGGGAGGTCGACCATGTCCAACTTCACCCGCCGCCGTCTGCTGAAGACAAGCGCGGTCGCTGGTGGCGCACTCGCGCTGCCGACCATCTTCACCAGCCGGGCGCACGCCTTTACCAACGAACCGACGGGCGACACCGTCATGCTCGGCTTCAACGTGCCGCAATCGGGCGCCTATGCCGACGAGGGCGCGGACCAGCTGCGCGCCTACGAGCTTGCGGTCGAGCATCTGAACGGCACCGGGGCCGACAACGGCATGCTGGAAACCTTCCGCTACGCGGACGGGTCGCGCACGGTCCTGACCGGCAACGGCATCCTCGGCAAGCGCGTCGAATATGTCACCGGCGACACACAGACCAACACCGACGCATCGCGCGCCTCGGCCCGGTCGATGATCGAAAAGGACGGCGCGGTGATGATCACCGGCGGGTCGTCCTCGGGCGTCGCGGTGGCGGTGCAGGCGCTGTGCCAGGAGGCGGGCGTGATGTTCATGGCGGGCCTGACCCACGCCAACGACACGACCGGCAAGGATCGCCGCGCCAACGGCTTCCGCCATTTCTTCAATTCCTACATGTCGGGCGCGGCGCTGGCGCCGGTGCTGGCGAATGCCTACGGGGCCGACCGCAAGGCGTATTACCTGACCGCCGACTACAACTGGGGCTACACCACCGAGCAGGCGATTTCCGAGGCGACCGAGGGCGTTGGCTGGGAAACCGTGAACAAGGTGCTGACGCCGCTGGGGCAGGGGGATTTCTCGTCCTACCTGACGCCGGTGCTGGGATCCGGCGCCGATACGCTGGTGCTGGTGCATTACGGCGGCGACATGGTGAACTCGCTGACCAATGCGGTGCAGTTCGGACTGCGCGAGGCACAGGCCAACGGCAAGGACTTCCAGATCGTCGTGCCGCTCTTCTCGCGGCTGATGGCGCGCGGCGCGGGTGAGAACATCAAGGGCATCTTCGGGTCCACCAACTGGCACTGGTCGCTGCCCGACGAGGCGAGCCAGGTCTTCACCCGGTCCTTCGGCACCAAGTACGGCTTCCCGCCGAGCCAGGCCGCGCACACGGTCTATTGCCAGACGCTGCTCTATGCCGACGCCGTGGAACGGGCCGGGTCGTTCAACCCCTGCGCGGTCGTGGAGGCGCTGGAAGGCGACGACAGCCTGCCCGGCATCGACTCGGCATCCAACCGCGGGTTCGTCTTCGACGGGCTCGGCAACGGCCCGACGCTCTACCGCGCCGCAGATCACCAATGCTTCAAGGACGTGCTCGTGGTGCGCGGCAAGGAAGAGCCGGAATCGGAATTCGACCTGCTCGAGGTCGTCGAGGTCACCCCGGTCGCACAGGTCTGGTACGAGCCCGACCACCCGCAATTCGCGGGCGGCCAGCTGGGCGAGTGCAACCCGGGCGCCTGACCCCGATCCGATCCGTCACGCTCCGGACACGCACCCCGGAGCGTGCCAACCGTACCGCCGCCCCCGCGACACGGGGTCGGCGGGCCTATTTTCGAAAAGGTGGCAAGGATGGACGCGATAATCCTTCAGGTGCTCAACGGGCTCGACAAAGGGTCGGCCTATGCGCTGATCGCGCTCGGGCTCACGCTGATCTTCGGCACGCTGGGCGTGGTCAACTTCGCCCATGGCGTGCTGTTCGCGCTGGGGGCCTTTTGCGCCGTGACGCTGCAGGCATTTTTCTCGGCCTCCTTTTCCACGGTGGACGAGTCGCGGACCGATTTCCTTGGGAATCCGCTCAAGGTCGAGGTGCCCTATGTGGAGGCGTGGTTCGGCGAGACGGTGGGCGGTGTCCTGATCGACTGGTCGGTGCCGCTGGCCATCCTGCTGGCGATCCCCGTCATGGCCGTGGTGGGCATCGTCATGGAACGTGGGCTCATCAAGCATTTCTACAAGCGGCCCCATGCCGACCAGATCCTCGTGACCTTCGGGCTGGCCATCGTGCTGCAGCAGATCATCAAGTATTTCTTCGGCGCCAACCCGATCCCCGTGCCCGCACCCGACGCGTTTCGCGGGTCGTTCGATTTCGGCGTGATGCTGGGGTTCGACCCGTTCACCATCATCTACCCCTACTGGCGGCTCGTCTATTTCGGCTTCGCCGCGGTCATCATCGGGGGGATCTTCGCGTTTCTCCGGTTCACGACATTCGGAATGGTGGTGCGCGCCGGCATGGCCGACCGGGAGACCGTAGGGCTGCTGGGCATCAACATCGACCGGCGCTTCACGATCATGTTCGGGCTGGCGGCCGTGGTCGCGGGGCTTGCCGGGGTGATGTACGCGCCCATCGTCGCCCCGAACTACGACATGGGGATGAATTTCCTCGTGCTCAGCTTCGTGGTGGTCGTTGTGGGCGGCATGGGCAGTCTGCCGGGCGCGGTGCTGGCCGGGTTCCTGCTCGGCATCATCGAAAGCTTCGCATCCATGGGCGCCGTGATCGCACTGATCCCGGGCATCAACCAGGTCATCATCTATCTCGTGGCGATCATCGTGCTTCTGGTGCGGCCGCGCGGGCTGATGGGCCGCAAGGGCGTGATGGAGGACTGACCCATGCTCGGACTGAACCGCAAGGACCTGACCCTGTTCCTCGTCGTGCTGGGGCTGGTGGTGTTCGCGCCCTTCCTGCTGAACCCATTTCCAGATGCGTCGGGACTCGCACGCTTCAACGCGGGCTACCCGGACCTGATGCAGCGTTTCGTGATCTTCGGGATCTTCGCCATCGGCTTCAACATCCTGTTCGGGCTGACCGGCTACCTGTCCTTCGGGCATGCAGCGTTCCTGGGGATCGGGTCCTATGCGGGTGTCTGGATGATGAAACTGCTGACGGTGAACATCGTGCCGGCGATCATCGCGTCGACCGTCATCGCGGGACTGGCGTCGCTGGTGATCGGGTTCATCTGCCTGCGCCGGTCGGGGATCTATTTCTCGATCCTGACGCTGGCCTTCGCGCAGATGTCATTCGCGCTCGCGTATTCGGTGCTGACGCCGATCACCGCGGGCGAAAGCGGTCTGCAACTGTCGCTGAGCGATCCGCGCATCCTGGACGGCGCCGCGGGCAATTCCATCCCGGCGGTGAATTTCTTCGGTATCACCATGCGCGACGGGTTCGACTGGGCCATGGGCGGCTGGGTTTTCACCTTCAACTTCGGCTATTATTTCTGCGCGACGCTGATGCTGGTGGCGTTCTACCTGTCGATCCGCATCTTCCGCTCGCCCTTCGGGATGATGCTGCGGGCCGTGAAGTCGAACCAGCAGCGCATGAACTATACAGGCCTGAACCCCAAGCCCTATACCCTCGCGGCCTTCGTGATCTCGGGGATGTACGCAGGGCTCGCGGGCGGGCTGATGGTGGCGGTCGATCCGCTGGCCGGTGCCGACCGCATGTTCTGGACCGCGAGCGGCGAGGTCGTTCTGATGACGATCCTCGGCGGGGCAGGCACCCTGATCGGCCCAGTGCTGGGCGCGGGCATGATCAAGTATTTCGAGAACATCTTCTCGCGCCTCAACGAACGCGACCTGAACGCCATGTTCGATTTCCTGCCCGACGGCCTGCAGGGCGCGGCGGTGGCGGTGGCGCAGATGTTCGTGGGTGACGGCTGGCTGCTGACGCTGGGCCTGATGTTCATGCTCGTCGTGATCTTCCTGCCCGGCGGACTTGTCGAAGGCGGCCAACGCATCGCCCGCCTGTTCCGACGCAAGCGGCCCGCCCGACGCGGCCCGGATTCCGACCGTCGCAGCCCGCAGCCCAGCCCCCATCCGGGCGAATAAGGAGCGCACCCCATGGGAATTCTCGAAGTCAAGGACGTCAACAAGCGGTTCGGCGGTCTACAGGCGCTCGGCAACGTGAACCTGTCCATCGCGGAAAACAGCGTGCACGCGATCATCGGGCCGAACGGGGCGGGCAAGTCCACGCTGCTGAACTGTCTCGTGGGCAAGCTGATCCCCGATACCGGGTCCGTGCTGTTCGACGGCCAGAGCGTGCTGGGACGCAAGGCGCACGAGATCAACCAGATGGGGATCAGCCGCGTCTTCCAGACGCCCGAGATCTTTGGCGACCTGACCGTGTTCGAGAACGTGATGATCCCCTGTCTGGCCAAGCGCGACGGACCGTTCCGGATGCACGCCTATGAACACATGATGGACGAGGCCGATATCGTGGCACAGGCCGCCGCGATGCTGGACGAGGTCAACATGACCGACAAGCGCGACATGCACGCCGCATCCCTGTCGCGGGGTGACAAGCGGCGGCTGGAAATGGCCATGTGCCTCGTGCAGCAGCCGCGCCTGTTGCTGCTGGACGAACCGACCGCCGGAATGGCGCGGGCCGACACCAACAACACGATCGAGTTGCTGCGCCAGATCAAGCAGTCGCGTCCGATCACCATGGTCATCATCGAACACGACATGCACGTGGTGTTCAGCCTGGCCGAGCGGATCACCGTGCTGGCGCAGGGATCGCCGCTGGTGGAAGACGTGCCCGAGAACATCAAGGGCCATCCCAAGGTGCAGGAAGCCTATCTCGGCCATGCCGCGTGACATGACCCCATCCGCGCCCGACAGGAGCGACACCATGAACGCCAAGACGGATTTCTCGAAGAATGCGAACCGGGCAGCGACCGCGCCCGCCTTCCTGTCGGTCTACGACATGCATGCCTATTATGGCGAAAGCTACATCGTGCAGGGCATCAGCTTCAACGTGCACGAGGGCGAGATCCTCGCCCTGCTGGGACGCAACGGGGCGGGCAAGACATCGACCCTGCGGTCCATCGCGCGGCTGGGCAGCCCCGCCGTCACCCATGGCGAGATCTGGCTCGACCACCAGGCGTTGCACAAGATGACCAGCCACGAGGCCGCGGTGGCGGGCCTCGGCCTCGTGCCCGAGGATCGACGCATCATCCCCGGCCTGACGGTGGAGGAGAACCTGCAACTGGCGCAGATCGCGCCGCCCATCGGCTGGTCCATCGACCGGGTCTACGACCTGTTCCCGCGGCTGGGCGAACGCCGCCGGCAGGAGGGCACGACCCTGTCGGGGGGCGAACAGCAGATGCTGTCCATCGCCCGTGCGCTGGCGCGCGACATCAAGGTGCTGCTGCTGGACGAACCCTATGAGGGCCTGGCGCCGGTGATCGTGGACGAGATCGAGAAGACGCTGAAGCACATCAAGGAACAGGGCATGACCACCGTGCTGGTGGAACAGAACGCGGTGCGCGCGCTGGAGTTGGCCGACCGCGCGATCATCCTCGAAGGCGGGCAGATCGTGTTCGACGGCAGCGCGGCCGAAGTGCTGGACAACGCCGAGATGCGCGCCGAATACCTCGCCATCTGAGTTACCCGGAACTGACTTGGTGCTGGTCGGGGCCGGGCCGACACCCGGCCCCGACCCCATGCGCAAAAAAGATGCACGGCCGTTACTGGCGCGCGCCGCCCGCATCGGGCAGGGCATCGTGCATCCGTTCCCGGCGGGCCATCATCTCGGCGGGGAACCGGATCTCCTCTGCATCGATCTGGCCGTTTTCATCGGCGTCGAGCATGGCGAAGGGCCGCGCGGCACGATGACGGGTGAACGCGGCGAAGACGGCGTCGAACTCGTCCCGCGACAGGCTGCCGTCTCCATCCGCGTCATGGGTCGCCAGCAGCCCGGCAAGGCCCGCCTCGGCCTCGGCCGCGCTGACCCGGCCATCGGCATCGGCATCAAAGGCCCCGAAGACGGGGCTGTCGGCCATGCCCATCGGTCCACCGGCGCCGCGCCGCTTCATGCCTGGCCCGCCGTGTCCCGGCATGCCCGGCGCGTGTTCGCCCTGCATCATGTGCCCGGGGCCGCCGCGGGCGCGGCCATCGTCATGCGCGCTTGCGGCGATGGCGGTGGCAGCGATCATGGCGGCGGCGCCAAGCATCAGGATTGTCTTGCGTGTCATGGTCTTTCCTCTTCGGTCCGTGTTTCGGTGCGCCAGAGATGGGGGACCCGTGTCGCAGAAGATTGCCGGACCGCCACCAGAATTGTATCGTTCTGTCGCAAGCGCCGCTGCCCGCGACAGGCCGCGACGCGATACCTTGTCCCTGCGGACTTTTTCCGCGGTATGCAGACCCCATGACCGACCCCGCACGCGCGCCCCATATCCTTGTCGTGGACGACCACCGCGAAATCCGCGACGCGGTGGTGCGGTATCTCGATCGCAACGGCATGCGCGCCACCGCCGCGCGGGACGTCCCCGAAATGGACGCGGCCCTGCGCGCGGGCCGCTTCGATCTCGTCGTGCTCGACGTGATGATGCCGGGCGAGGACGGGCTGTCGGCGGCACGGCGGCTGGCCACCGGCGACGGGCCGCCGGTGCTGATGCTCAGCGCCTTGTCCGAGGATACGGACCGGATCGTAGGGCTGGAGGTAGGTGCCGACGATTATCTTGTGAAACCGTTCAACCCGCGTGAATTGCTGGCCCGGATCAAGGCGATCCTGCGCCGGTCCGACCGACCCGAGCCGCTGGCGGGCGGGCTTGACGGGCGCAGGTACGCCTTCGCGGGCTGGGTTCTCGACACCGACACCCGCGCGCTGGCCCACAAGGACGGCCGAGACGTGACGCTGACCACCGCCGAATTCAAGCTGCTGACCGCGTTCCTGGAACGCCCGCGCTTCGTGCTGTCGCGCGACCAGCTTCTGGACATCACCAGCGGAAGGGCGGCGGACGTGTTCGACCGCACCATCGACAACCAGGTCAGCCGCCTGCGCCGCAAGATCGAGGACGACCCAGCCCGCCCGCGCATCATCGCCACGATCCGCGCGGGCGGTTACAGCCTTGCCGCCGACGTGCAGGCGGTGCCGTGATGCGGGTCGTGCCGCGCAGCCTTGCGGGGCAGCTTGCGCTTCTGATCCTGGCCGCGTTCATCGCGGCGCAGATCATCGCCGCGTGGATCTTTGCCGACGAGCGCGGCGCGGCGATCCGCGCTGCGCAGCGGGCGGGCACCGCGGAACGCGCGACCGCCGTGGCCCGCGCGCTCGACAGCACGCCGCGCGACAGCCACCGCGATATCCTCGCGGCGGTGAATTCGCGGCTGGTGCGTTTCCGGGTCGAGCCCGCGCCGCTGGTGGCCGAAGGCGGGGCGGCGGGTCTGCGCCCGGGTGACCGTCCACACGGCACGCGCGACGCCATGGACAGCATGCACCGCCGCGCCGGCCCCGCGGAGTACCGCCTGTCCCTGCCGCTGGCCGACGGGCGCTGGCTGAACGTGCAGGCCCGGCTGCTGCGGCCGGATCTTCAGGCCCGGCCGGCCTTCGCGGGGGCTGCGTTGCTGTCGCTCGTGCTGGTGCTGGGCGCGCTCTGGGTCGGGCTGCGGCGGATTACCGATCCGCTGCGCCAGTTGTCCGCTGCGGCCGAGCGTTTCGGGCTGGACGGTCCCGCACCCGACCTGCCGACGCAGGGCCCCGCCGAGGTGCGTGCCCTGTCGGACGCGCTGGGACGGATGCACGCGCGGCTGGCCGACATGGTGGCGGGGCGCACGCGGATGCTGGTGGCGTTGGGGCACGACCTGCGTTCGCCCATCACGGCACTGCGGGTGCGCGCCGAGATGGTGGAGGATGAAGAGACCCGCGCCCGGATGGTCGCCACGCTGGACGAGATGCAGGAGATGGTCGAGGCGACGCTGGCCTATGCGCGCGGCCTGTCCACCGACCAGCCGATGGAGCGGACCGACCTCGCGGCGCTCGCGCGCGATCTTGGACGGGAGCTGTCGGAAACGGGACCGCCGATCGCCGTCGACGCCCCGGCGCCGGTGCTGGCAGATATCCGCCGCATGGCGGTGCGCCGCGCCCTGCGCAACCTGATCGACAACGCGCAACGCTATGGCGGTGGTGCGCGGGTTTCTGTCGCGGGCACGGGTGAACATGCCGAGATACGGATCGACGATGACGGTCCGGGTATTCCGGAAGCGGATCGCGCGCGCGTGTTCGATCCGTTCACCCGGCTAGAAGCGTCGCGGTCGCGCGACACTGGCGGGATCGGTCTGGGCCTGCCGATCGCGCGGGCCATCCTGCGCGCCCATGGCGGGGACGTGACGCTGGCCACCAGAGCCACGGGCGGGCTTTCGGCCCGGGTCGTGTTGCCGCTTTCGGGCACAGCCCGGTCATCCGCGAGCCGCGCTTGACCGGCGGGCATTTGCGCTGACATTCCGTCAGCCAGGTGCTGCGTGCAGGCCGGTCCGGCACGGCGCGGCGTGCGCCCGATCCGGCCGCAGGGCCGGGGTGGTCCCGCGCGACTTGGACCCTGCGAAAGGTGACGTCACCCGTTGCGCGATCCTGCCGGGATGCGCACGGCGTAACCGGACTTATGTAACTTCACCCTCTGCGGGCGCCGCCGACAACGCGCCCGTCTTGGCCAGGACCGCAAGCCCTGGACCCGGACCGATCATATCAGTTCATCCGCACCCAGCGCAGGATCAGGAAGTTGTCGGAGCGCTGTGTGACCTCCACCCCTTCGCGCACACCCCACAGGAGCGGCTGCACGTAGAGCGGGACGTAGACCATGTCGTCCTGGATGATGCCCGCGGCCTCTTCCATCGCTGCCTGTCGCACTGTCGGGTCGATCTCGGATTGCATCACCGGCAGCAATTCGTCGATCCGCGCGCTGGAATAGCCGCCGAAGTTCCACGTGCCCAGCCGGTCGCCCGCCGTGTGCACGAGAAACCGGATCGGGTGTTCCGCGTCGAAGGTGCCCGGCGACCAGCCCAGCAGGAACATGTCGAAATTGTCCTCGCGCAGCTCCGGCCAGTAGTTGGATACGGGCATCGCGTCGAGCGTCACCTCCAGCCCGACCTGCGCCAGCATCCCCACGATGGCCTGGCAGACGCTTTCGTCGTTCAGGTAGCGGTCGTTCGTGCAGGACAGGTCGAACGCGAACCCGTCGGGATAGCCCGCCTCGGCCAGCAGTGCCCGCGCGGCTTCGGGATCGTACGCCGGGCGCGCGTCATGGGGCTGGGAATAGCCGCTCGTGCCCGCGGCCACGAGCTGCGCCGCCGGTTCCGCCGAGCCGCGCATGATGGTCTGGAGGATTGCGGGCACGTTGATCGCGTGGGCGACGGCCCGGCGCACGCGGACATCTGTGAACGGGTTTTCCGCCCCGCTGCGCAGGGTGTCGTGGTCATGAGGGAAGCCCAGCATGATGACGCGGCTTTCGATACCGCGCACGACGCGCGTGCCGTCATTCGCATCCACCCGGTCGGCATCCTGCACCGGGACGGGTTCGATCATGTCCACCTCGCCGGACAGCAGCGCCGCGACCGCCGTGGCCGAATTCTGGATCGGCGTGAAGACTGCCTGCGTGATCCCGTGATCCGCAGCATCTCCCCACCAGCCGTCGAAGGGTTCGAGCACCGTCTGAAGGTCCGGCTGACGGTCCACCAGCCGGAAGGCGCCGGTGCCGTTTGCGTTGCGGGTGGCGAAGTTTTCCGTGTCCCGCGCGGGCAGCTCCGCGCCGTTCGCCTGCGCCCAGTCGGCATCCATGATCATCCAGTTGGCGATACTGTCCGGGAACAGGGGCTGCGGCGATGTCGTCATGATCTCGACCGTGTAGTCGTCCACCACCACGACCTCGGACACCGGCGCGAACCAGCTGCGCACGTCCGATGCCTCGGACGCCGCGCGATCGTAGGAGAACAGCACATCCTCGGCGGTGAACGCGGCGCCGTCGTGGAAGGTCACGCCTTCGCGCAGAGTGAACCGCCAGCCCGCGCCGCCGTCGATGGGTTCCCACGCCGTGGCGAGCGACGGTTCGATAGCCATGTCCGGTCCGCGCCGCACGAGGCCCTCGTAGACATTGTTGAGAAACCCGAGCACCGGGGTCGAACTTGTGGAATGGGGGTCCATGGATTGCGGGTCGGTGGTCGATGCCCAACGGAACGTCTCGGCGCTGGCGGGCAATGCGGCGACCGCCACCGCGGCGCAGAACAGGATGCGGATCATGGAATACCCCCTCGTTCGTGCCGCAGGCGCGCGTGCACGGTTTCCCATGGCATGAGGGTGGCGCATCGCGGCGGCAATGGCCAGCATCGCGTCCTTCACCAGCTCGTGAAAAGTGGATGGCAGCCCCCCGATCCGGGAAGCATGCGGGCACGACCCCGAGAGCGCCCGTGACCCCATCGTCCCGCCAGTGCCCGATCTTGGGCAGGACCGCATGCGCGCGGTGGCGGGCGCCGGAGCGTCGCCGGCGGCATGCGACCCGGCGGCGCTGCGATTTGTAGCTGCACGCCGGACCGGCTAGTGTCGCGGCATGTGGTTCGAACACGGGTGACACCATGACCATCCCCGGCGACGCGCCTGCCGGACGCGGGCGGATATGGCGGAGGGACGCGGCGCATGGATGATGGTCCGCGCCCCCACCCCGTGGCCGGGCCACCCGTCACCAGGCGGGCCCGTGGCCGTGCCGTTTTCCGCGTCACGATGCGTTTGTGCCTGCTGGGCGCCATCGCTTACGGGCTGCATCTTCTTATGGACTGGGTATCGACCCACGATCCCTTCGCCGACGACCGGGTGCGGACCGGAATGCTGGTGGCGTTTCTGGTGGCCTATGCCGTGCTGATCGCGGTGCCGTTCGTACCGGGGCTCGAGATCGGGCTGATGCTGATGGCGCTCGAAGGGCCATCGATCGCGCCGGTGATCTACCTCGCCACGGTGTCCGGGCTGTGCCTCGCCTACGCGGCGGGGGAGTGGATTCCCTATGCGCGGCTGCACCGGCTCTTTGCGGATCTCCACATGACCGGGGCGTGCCGGTTGCTCGCGGCCGTCGAACCGCTCAGCCGCGCGGAGCGGATCGATGCCCTCCGCGACCGGACACCCGCATGGCTGCGGCCCCTGGCGACGCGGTTCCGCTATGTTCTGCTTGCCCTGCTGGTCAACATGCCCGGCAGTTCGGTGATCGGCGGCGGCGGGGGTATCCTGTTCACCGCCGGGCTCAGCCGCCTGTTCCTGCCTGTCCCGACGGTCATCGCCATCCTGTGCGCCGTGGCCCCGGTGCCGCTGGCGGTCTGGCTGTTCGGCGTCGATATCGGGGGGCTGCTCGACTGATCCGCCGCCCGCCCACGATCACATGGGCGCGACATCACGCGGGTGTGGGCATGGCGACCGGCTGCCCCGTGCTAGAGGTGGGGCCGCATCAATGACCCAGGACCGACACGCATGTTCAGAAACGTCCTGAAGGCGCTTGCCGCCTGCACCGCCGTCGTCGCTATGGCGTCGGGGGGCGCGGCAGCGGACCTCGCACCCCGCGCTGGCTGGCGGGTCATCGACACCGACCTTGCCCATGCCGACCTGCTCGACCGGCTGCGCGCCGCCGTGACCGCCGAGGGGATGGGCATCGTGACCGAGGCAGGACCGACGGGCGCGGCGCGGGCACGCGGTATCGAGATCCCCGAAAACCGCGTGCTGGGCGTGTTCAACAACGACTTCGCCGTGCGCATCCTCGGGCTGAGCACGGCCGCCATGATCGAGGCCCCGATACGGTTCTACGTGACCGAGAGCGAAGACGGCACCGCCACGCTGAGCTGGAAGGAACCGAGCTTCGTCTTCGCGCCCTACCAGGACGAAGGGGGTTCTGCGCTGGCCGACATCGCGGCGGATCTGGACACGCGCTTCGACGCCATCGCCGCCCGCGCCACCGCCGATTGACGTACGGCACGCGGGCGCCGCATCCGCGGACCTCAGTCCTTGACGATCATCCTGCGCGGCACGTTCGCCAGGCATTCCGGCCCGTCCTCGCCGATCACGATACTTTCCGTGATCTCGAACCCCATGTCGTTCATCCACAACCCGGTCATGAAATGGAAGGTCATGCCGGGCTTGAGGATCGTCCGGTCGCCGGGTCGCAGCGAACAGGTCCGTTCGCCCCAGTCCGGCGGATAGGACAGCCCGATCGGATAGCCGGTGCGGTTGTCCTTCACGATGTCGTATTTCTGGAGCACGTTGAAGAAGGCGATGGCGATATCCTCGCACATGTTGCCGGCCTTCGCGGCCTCCAGACCCGCCTCCATACCTTCCAGCACAGCCTTTTCCGCATCGAGGAACGCCTGCGTCGGCTTGCCGAGGAAGATCGTGCGCGACAGCGGGCAGTGATAGCGGCGAAAGCAGCCCGCGATCTCGAAGAACGTGCCCTCGCCCGTGGCCATCTTCTTGTCGTCCCATGTCAGGTGCGGGGCGGCGGCATCGGCGCCCGACGGCAGCAGCGGCACGATGGCGGGATAGTCGCCGCCGAAGCCCCATTCCTCGTCGAAGCGGAGCGAGGCGTCGTAGATGTCGGCCACCAGATCGCATTTGCGCATCCCCGGTTCGACCTTGTCGACGATGCGCTGGTGCATCCGTTCCACGATCTTGCCCGCCTTGCGCATCCGGTCCAGCTCGGCGGGCGATTTCGGGCCGCGCAGCCAGTTCACGAGGTTCGTGGCGTCCACCAGTTCATCCGGCAGCCCTGCGCTGAGCGCCGCGTACCCCTTGGCCGAGAACCAGTAATTGTCCATCTCCACGCCGATCCGGCCGGTGTGCCAGTTGCGTTCGGTCAGCTTGGCCGCGAGGTAATCCATCGGGTGCCGTTCGGACGACTGCACGAAATAGTCCGGGTAGCCGATGATGTCGGGCTCTTCCATGTAGACGGTGCGCAGCGCGCCCTGCGCGTCCTGTTCGCGCCCGAACCACACCGGGTAGCCCGTAGGCCCCACGATGACCGACTGGTGGACGTAGAAGGACCAGCCGTCATACCCCGTCAGCCACGCCATGTTCGACGGGTCCGACGTGATGAGCGTGTCGATCCCCTTCGCCTCCATCGCGGCGCGCACGCGGGAAAGACGGGATTCATACTCGGCGTCCGAGAAACGGAAGGTATCGACGATGGCCATGGATCAGCTTTCGAAAGTGGTGCCCAGACCCGCGTTTCTGGCGCGGGCGAGGGCATGGGTGGCGATGGCGGTGTCCTGAACCCCGGTGCCGGTCAGGTCGGCCACGGTGATCTGGTGCGGGCTGGTGCGGCCCGGCGCTGTGCCGGTGATTACCGCGCCAAGCTCGGGGAAGGATGCGTCGGGTGCGACCAATCCGGCAGCGATTGCGCCCTGCAACTCGCCCATGATGCGGGTCTGTTCCAGCCGGTCGGGCACATAGAGATCCGCGCGGGTCAGGCAGGCGGGGTCAAGCTCCCCCTTGCCGTGCTGGTCGGAGCCCATGGCGGTGACATGCTGGCCGGGTTCCAGCCAGTCCGCCATCAGGATGGGTACCGTCGCGGGCGTGGTGGTCACGACGATGTCGGCGCCGGCCACGGCATCCCGCGCGTCCACACGCGCCACCGCGCCAAGCCCGAGATCCGCGGACAGCCCCGCCGCCAGCCGCCGCGCGGCGTCGGAACTGCGTGCCCAGACCCGCACACTGGCGATGGGACGGACCCGGCAAAGCGCCTCCACCTGCATCCGTGCCTGCGTGCCCGCGCCCAGCACCGCCACCCGGGTCGCATCCGCCCGTGCAAGATGCCGCGCAGCCACGGCGCCCGCGGCAGCGGTGCGGATATCGGTCAGGTAGCCGTTGTCGAGCAGCAGCGCCTGCAACAGGCCGGTGCGCACGGAAAACAGGATCATCAGGCCCGATGTGGACGGCAGACCCTGCTTGGGATTGTCGAAGAAGCCCGGCGACACCTTCAGCGCGAAGGCGTCCAGCCCCGGCACATAAGCCGTCTTCACGTCCACCTCGCCATTGAACTCGGCGATTGCCATGGACAGCACGGGCGGCATCACGACCTTACCCCCCGCAAGCGCGCGAAAGGCGCCCTCCACCACGTCCACCGCGGCAAGGTCCAGCGGCACGATCCGGCGCAGGTCGGGTTCCGTCAGCACGGCGATGGCAGGCATCAGGTGTGGGCCTCCATCAGGTCCACGTCCTCGCCCGACACGATCCGGTGGTGCAGGCCCATGTCGATGTTCCCGCCGCTCAGAAGCACCATGGTCGGCCCATCCGGCACGACCTTGCCCGACAAAAGAGCCGAGGCGCCCACCGCGCCCGAGCCTTCGACGATCTGGCGTTCCTGCCAATAGCAGTGCCGGATGCCCGCCGCGATCTCGGCTTCGGTCAGCAGCACCACCTCGTCCACAAGGTCGCGGACCATGTGGTAAGTATACCGGTTCCCCAGCCCGATGCCGCCGCCAAGGCTGTCGGCGAGGGTAGGAAGTTCCGTGACCTCGACCGGGCGTCCGGCATGGAGGCTCGCATGCATTGCGGCACCCCGTTCCATCGACAGGCCGATGACCTTCACGCCCGGCACGCGGACCTTCAGCGCCGCGGAGACACCGGCGATCAGCCCGCCGCCCGAAAGCTGCACCAGCGCGCAGGCCATGTCGGGCATGGCATCCGCCATTTCCAGCCCGCAGGTGCCCTGCCCGGCGATGATTTGGGGATGGTCGAAGGGCGGGATCATGGTCATGCCCTGCGCCACAAGGTCATCGACCAGATGCTGCGCTTCGTCCTGGCTGCGACCGGCGATGCGGATCTCGGCACCTTCCGCGCGGATCGCGTCCACCTTGTTGGCCGGAACCAGTTCCGACATTGCGATGATGCAGCGCACGCCCGCGTCGGCACAGGCCCGCGCCAGCCCGCGCCCGTGATTGCCGGTGGATACGCCGACGACCCCCGCCGCGCGCTCCGCTTCCGTCAGTTGCGCCACGGCGTTCGATGCGCCGCGGAACTTGAAGCTGCCGGTCCGCTGGTGGTGTTCGAGCTTGAGGTGCACGGGCACGCCCGCCAGCTCGGTCAGCGACGGCGAGGGGTCCACCGGCGTGTGCCGGATCGTGCCCGCGAGCCGCCGTTGCGCCGCGTCGATGTCGTCGATGGTGACCGTCCGGTCGCGCAGGTCGCTCATGCCACCCCCAGCGGTGTGGCGAAGATGCGCCCCGGCGCGCGATCCGCCATCAGCCCGGCATGGCGCAGCATCCGCCAAAGGCCCGCCTGGTTCGACGTCACCACCGGCTTGCCCAGCCGCGCCTCCAGCGTGTCGATCACCCCAAGCGCCGGAAGCGCCGTGCAGGACAGGAACACGGCCTCCGCCGCGTCGCTGTCGGCGGCCAGCACCGCATCGATGATCGTCTGTGCCGACACGCGCGCCATGTCGCGGTCGTCCTCCATCCCCAGGCAATGGGCCGACACGGTCTCCAGCCCGCCGCGTTCGAAATAGCCGACCATCGGGACGGTGGTACAGGGCAGATATGGCGTGACCAGGGCGATCCGGCGCACCCCGAGCGCGGCGAAGGCATCGAGGCTTGCCGCCGTGGGGGTGACCACGGGCACACCGGGGCGCGCGGCGTGGATCGCTTCGCCCACCTCGGCATCGCCGATCACGACCGACGCGGATGTGCAGGCATAGTAGATCCCCGCCAGCGGTTCGCCCGGCAGGATCAAATCCGCCGCCCG
Organism: Meridianimarinicoccus zhengii; assembly: GCF_003254465.1. GTDB lineage: Bacteria > Pseudomonadota > Alphaproteobacteria > Rhodobacterales > Rhodobacteraceae > Meridianimarinicoccus > Meridianimarinicoccus zhengii. The sequence continues at coordinate 16,996 of NZ_QDFI01000017.1, read as the reverse complement.
CGTCAGCAGCGGCGCCATGCGGCGCAGGTTCTCGGGTGTCGTGGGGTTCTGGAACGGCACCCGCGCGACATGCACCGCCGCGTGGTCGGGCGGCACGATCCGCGCCGCGTCCCGTTCGGTTGTCAGGTCGGTGGACAGCACGATCAGGCCCAGCCGTGCCACCGCGTCCGCGGGATCGAGTGCCACGGCAACTTCGGACGGCGTGACCGCACCGTGACGATCCATCGCCCTAGACCACCAGCACCGGGCACGGGGACGTGCCCGTGACCTTGTGCGACACGCTGCCCAGCAGGTAGTTTTCCGTCGATCCGACGCCGCGCCCGCCCAGCACGATCAGGTCCACGTCGTGGTCGCGCGCGAAACCCACGATGCTGCGCGCCACGGGACCGTTCTTGACGAAGGCATGCGGATCCGCGGCGCCCGCCGCGATGGCATGGGCCTTGGCGTGCTCGGCCACTTCCTTTGCGTAGTCGCGCATGATGTCGTCCATCGGGCCGGGGTCTTCGCGCCGCACCATGGAAAACGACGCCTCCAGCAGCGAGAAATGCCGGTAGACGGTGATGAGCGACAGCCGCGCCCCGACGATCCCGCAAAGTTCCACGGCCTTGTCCAGTGCACGCAGCGCGTTGTCCGATCCGTCCACGGGGACGAGGATATGCTTGAACATCGTCTCCTCCGTCACTGCGGGAAGGCGAGGTCGCGCAGGAACAGCGCGATCTGCGGGAAGAAGATCAGCAGCACCGCCACGCTCAACAGGATCAGGATGAAGGGCGGCGTGCCGCGTACCACCTCCATGTAGGGGCGCTTGAACACGGCGATGGCGGTGAAGATGTCACAGCCGAAGGGTGGCGTGGCCGACCCGATAGCGACCTGCAGCGTGATGATGATACCCACATGCACGGGGTCGAGCCCCACGCTCTGGACCACGGGCGCGAAGATCGGCACCAGCACGAGGATCACGACGATCGGGTCCACGAACATGCAGCCCACGAAGAACGCAATGGAGATGACGAACAGCACGCCGTAAGGGCCCATCTCGTCGATCCCGATCCCGCCAAGCACCGCCTGCGGGATCTGCGCGAAGGAGATCACCCAGGAAAACGCGGCACCCGCCGCCACGAGGATGAAGACCACAGCCGTGATCAGCCCCGTGGATTGCGCCGTCCTGTAGACATCGGCCAGGCTGATCGACCGGAAGACCACGACCTCCAGCAGGAGCGCGTAGAACACGCAAGCCGCCGCCGCCTCGGTCGGGGAAAACACGCCGCCATAGATCCCGCCGATGATGATGACCGGGAACCCGAGCGGCCAGACCGCGCGCTGCATCGCCGCGAACCGTTCGCCCCATGTCGACTTCGGTTCGGTCGGCACGTCGTTGCGGATGGCGTAGATCACCGCGTAGATCGAGAACAGCACAAGGATGAGCAGCCCCGGCCCGATCCCGGCGATGAACAGTTCCGAGATCGAGGTGTTGGACACGACCCCGTAGATGATCATGCCGATGGAGGGCGGGATCAGGAACGCGATGTCCGACGCGTTCACGATCAGCGCCAGAACGAAATTGTCCTTGTAGCCCGCCTTGAGCATGCGCGGACGCAGCGGCCCGCCCACCGCGACCACGGTCGCCTGCGTGGACCCGGACACCGCGCCGAACATCGTGCAGGCCGCCGCGGTGGAAATCGCCAGCCCGCCCTTCAGGTGGCCCGCGAAGGACATGACCATGTCGATCAGCCGGGCCGCGGACTGCCCGCGCGTCATGATGTCGGCGGCGAAGATGAACATCGGCACGGCGATGAGAGAGGCCGGCCGGATCCCCGCCATGAACTGCTGCACCATGGTTTCCATCTGCGAGAAACCGCCCAGCATCGTGTAGAAGCCCACGAAGGCCCCGGTGATGAGAGGGATCATCATCGGAAACCCGAGGAGCAGAAGAACGATCATGACCGAAAAGATCGTCAGTGCCATGGTGCGGTCCCCTCAGATCTCGATTTCGTCATTGTCGTATCCTTCCAGGACCCGCGTGGACAGGTAGATGTCCTTCTGCGTCAGGTTCTTGATGGCAGTTAGCAGGTATTGCATCCCGGTCATGAAGAACCCCACAGGCACCCACACCAGCGTCCACCACACGGGGATCTGGAGCGATGGCAACAGCCGCCCCCGGCTGGCCTGCGTGCCGATATAGGCTGCCGAGAAATAGCACAGCCCGAACATGAACACGCAGGTCACCAGCGCGATCACCACCATCATCGCCTTGCGCGTGGCGGGCGGCATCGCGTCGTAGATCGCCGACATGCGGATGTGGCGGCCCTGCCGCGCGGCATAGCTGATGCCCGCGAAGGTGATCAGGATGATCAGGATGCGGTTCAGTTCTTCCGAGAAGAACAGGCTGCTCTGGAACACGAAGCGCCCGATCACGTTGGCGATGGTATTCGTCGCCATCAGCAGGACGCCGACCGCGAGCATCACCGATTCCACGCGCGAGATCAGGCTGTCGATCGTGCCGAGGATACCCGGAAGGCTCGACGCGTGTTCGTCACTGGTCTGGTCACTGGGCGACTTTTCGGCCACGGCGGGTCCTTTCGCACGGGCGTTGAGGTGGCCCCGCCGACAGAACCGGCGGGGCGCGGACGGGTCTGGCTCAGGGTGCCGTGGCTTCCAGATCCGCTTTCATCTGTTCGAGGATCGCAGCGCCGCTGTCGCCGGTCATCTCGATGAAGGTCGCTTCCACGTCGGCCGCAGCCTCCACGAAACAGGCGCGTTCCTCTTCGGACAGCACCGTGACGGTCATCTCGGGCTTGGCTTCCTTGATCTTGGCAAGCTCCTGCTCGGCCAGTCCTTCCTGGTATTCGACGATGAAGTCATAGGCGACCTCTACCGCGTCCTGGATCAGTTGCTGGTCCTCGTCCCCGAGCCCTTCGTAGAAATCGTCATTCGCCATCAGCGCGGTCGTGAACACGTTGTGGCCCGTATAGGTGATGTGGTCCGTCACCTCGTACATCTTCGTGGAATACAGGAAGAATGTCGGGTTCTCCTGCCCCTGGATGATGTTGGTCTGCAACGCGCCATAGACCTCGCCCCATGGCAGCGGCGTCGGCGTGGCACCGAACGCCCGGTAGCTTTCCACCAGCAGCGGGTTGGTCATCACCCGAAACTTGACCTCGTCGAGATCGGTGCAGGTCTGCACCGGTTCCTTGGTGGTCATCGCCACCTCGCCCTCGGGATACATCACCAGAAGCTCGAGCCCCTGCTCTTCGTAGAGCGGCGGGAACATCTCGTTGACCGCCTTGCTTTCCTCGTAAAAGGCGGCGAGGTGTTCCTGGTCCGTGGGCAGCAGGTAGGGCACGAAGAACACCTGCGCCTCGGGGATCAGCGCGCCGGTGAAGCCGGGCGACTGGTTCACGAATTGCAGGATGCCCGCCTGCGCCTGTTCCATGATGTCGGCGGATTCGCCCAGCGTGCCGAAGGGGAAGAGCTGGACGGTATGATCCGAATTCGCCTCGACATGTTCCTTGAACTTCTGCGCGAACTGGCCCTGCACCTCCTGCAGCGACTCCTCGAAGGCATAGCGCCACGTGTCGGCCGCGGCCGCACCGGCCAGCATCGCAACGGCGGCGGTTCCCGCCAGCAGACTTGATCGTTTCATCGAACGCACCTTTCCTGTTGTCGCGGGCGGCGTCTGCCGTGTCTCAGCGGTTGTGCCGGTCGAACGCAGGCCCGCACCGGAAGCCGGTCACAGCCGCGACGCCCCGGGCCTTTCACGCAAAATCGGCAGCCCGCCCGTCATCCGCAAACCGTCTGAAACGACTTGAATCAAGTCAATTGGAATATTGAACCATGACAATCTGCACGGTCTGCACGACCGCTGCCGATACAGAAGCGCTCAGATTGCCAGCAACGCGTCCTCGGGCGCGACATCGACGAGGCGCGCGACGATCCGCAGCGCCGTATCGATATCCGCTTCGGACCCCGCGCCAAGGCAGATTCGCACGCCGCGCAGATGCACGGTGCCGGGCACCGCGAAATTGGCCCCGGCGGCGACACCGACCCCGTTGGTGCGCGCCAGCGTGACGAAGCCATCTTCGCGCCAGCGGTCGGGCAGCGGCAGCCAGACATGCATCCCGGCGGGTGAAACCCGGTGCGCGACGTTGGCCAGCAGCCGCGCAGCCAGTGCCTTGCGCTGCGCAAGCTGCGCCCGCTGCCAATCGAGCAGCGCCGCCGCCGTGCCATCCGTCATCCAACGCGTGGCGATATCGGCGATCAGCGGCGTCGCCATCCAGTTCGACACGAGATGCCGGGTCCGCGCGGCATGGATCATGCCGTCGGGCGTCACCAGCCAGCCGATCCGCAGGCCCGGCAGCAGGCATTTCGTGAGGCCGGTGAAATAGAACGTCCGCTCGGGCGCGAGCCCGGCGATCGGCGGACCCCTGTCGGGGTCGAGCGGCCCCCAGGCATCGTTTTCGATGATCCACACGTTCTCCGCCCGCGCGATGTCCACGATGGCCTGCCGCCGCGCCCCATCCATGGGCGTGGCGGTCGGGCCAAGACCGGCGGGCATCAGATAGATGGCCCGCACCCGCGTCTGGCGGCAGATCCGCGCGAAGGCGTCCGGCAGGATACCCTGCGCGTCGCCGTCCAGCCCCTCCAGCTTCAGCCCCAGCGCGGATGCGAGTGACGGCAAGGTGTGGTGCCCCATCGCGTCGGCCACCAGAAGATCGCCCGGTTTCAGCGCCGTCATCAGCGCACAGGTCATCGCCGCGGTGCTGCCGTTGGTGGGCAAGACGCGCTCCGGCCCGTCCAGGTCCAGTCCGCAGCGCGCCAGCCATGGCAGCACAGCGGCGCAATGGTCGCGCAGGGTTTCCCGCGGACGGAACGAGAACAGCACGCCTTCGCCGATATCGCCGCCCATGTCGCGCAGGGTCCGTGACATGGCCGCCGCCTGCGGCGCGCCCAGCACCGGCGTGAGCATCGCGCAGTCGATCAGCGCATCGGTGCCCGGCGGCCGCTGCCATGGCAGCGACGCGTCGGTCTGCCGGGCCGCGACGAAACTGCCCCGCCCGACATGACCGGTGATGATGCCCAGCCGGGTAAGCTGCTCATAGGCGCGGCTGACGGTCTGCACGCTCAGGCCCAGCTCGAACGCCAGCGCGCGCTGCGTGGGCAACCGTGTGCCCGGGCGCAATTCGTCGGCGTCGATCGCGCGCATCAGGCACATGGCGAGCGAGTGATAGGCGGGGCGTTCCAGCGTCGACGGATCTGGCGGCCAAATTGACATGGCACAATGTCGCGCGCGCGGATAGGTTTGACAAGGATTTCCGCCGACCGTAACCGGACCTGTGCCTGTGCAGCTTGACCCTCGCGACATCCAGATCCTGCGCGTCCTCGCGTCCGAGGGGCGTATCTCCAAGACCGAGCTTGCGCGGCGGGTGAACCTGTCCGCGTCGCCCTGCTGGGAACGGCTGAAACGTCTGGAGGACGCGGGGCTGATCCGTGGCTACCGCGCCGATATCGACCTGTCGCTGGTGTCGGCCCATGTCGTGGTATTCGTCGTCGTGGAACTGGACAGCCACAAGGCCGCGAGCTTCCGGCTGTTCGAGGCCGCGGTCGCCCGCCATGACGAGATCGTCGGCTGCTGGGCCATCGGCGGCGGGGTCGATTACCTGATGCAGGTCGTGACATCCGACATCAACAGCTATCAGCGCCTGATCGACACGCTGCTCGAATCCCCCATCGGGATGGCGCGCTACTTCACCTATGTCGTCACGAAGCACGTCAAGTCGGGCGACCTGCCGCTGGCACAATTGCTCGGTCTCCAGAAGGATTGATCCGCAAGGCGGAAACTTCCGAAGGAAGCTTCGGCGCGCGGGCCCGTGTTCGGACGAAACCTCTGCCCGCCGCGGTGTAGGCTGCGTCCATCGCAACACCATCTGCAGGACAGCCCCCATGAGCATGATCGAACGGCTTGGCCGCCCGAAAGGCGTCGTCCTTTCCGATCCGAAACTGATCCGGTCGTTTTCCTATATCGGCAACCGCTGGGTGGCCGCGGCGTCCGGTGCGACCTTCCCCGTCACCGATCCCGCCGACGGCGCCTGCATCGGCCATGTCGCGCGCCTGTCCGAGGCCGAGAGCGCGGCCGCCGTGGACGCGGCGCAGACGGCGTTCGACGCCTGGTCGGTGATGCTGCCGCAGGACCGCGCGCGCGCCCTGCGCCGCTGGCATGACCTGATGATCGCTCATTGCGAGGACCTCGCGCTCATCATGGTGGCCGAACAGGGCAAGCCCCTGTCGGAAGCGCGTGGCGAGATCGGCTATGCCGCCTCCTTCCTCGAATTCTATGCCGAGGAAGCCCGCCGCCCGAACATCGAAGGCGTGACCTCGCACCTGCCCGATGCAGAGATGGAGTTGTGGCGCGAACCCGTGGGCGTTGCGGCCCTCATCACGCCGTGGAACTTTCCCTCGGCCATGATCACCCGCAAGGCCGCCGCGGCGCTGGCGGCGGGCTGCACCGTGGTCGTGCATCCATCTGCCGAAACGCCCTATTCCGCGCTGGCGCTGGCCGAGCTTGCCGACCGCGCGGGCCTGCCTGCCGGTGTGTTCAACGTGGTGACGGGACACGCGCCCGAGGTGGTGGAGCCATGGCTAACCGACCCCCGCGTCCGCGCCCTGTCCTTCACCGGCTCGACGGAAGTCGGGCGGCATCTTTACCGCCGCTCCGCCGACACGGTGAAGCGGCTTGTTCTGGAACTGGGCGGGCATGCGCCGTTCCTCGTGTTCGCCGATTGCGATCTCGACCGCGCGGTGGACGAGGCCGTGAAGGCCAAGTTCGCCACCACCGGGCAGGACTGCCTTGGCGCGAACCGCTTCCTTGTCGAACGGTCCGTCTATGAAGCGTTCTGCGCGCGCTTCGCCGACCGGGTTGCGGCCCTGACGCTTGGTCCAGGCATGGACGATTGCGACCTTGGCCCGCTGATGAACGAGAACGCCGTCGCAAAGCAGGAAGACCACGTCGCCGACGCGCTGGCCCTTGGCGCGCGCTGCGTGGCGGGCGGCAAACGGTCGGCCCTTGGGCCGCTCTTCTATGAACCCACGGTGCTTGTGGACGTGCCCGCCGACGCGAAGATCTTTGCGGAAGAGACCTTTGGGCCCGTCGCCGCCATCGCCCCCTTCGACACCGAGGCCGAGGCGGTCGCCCGCGCCAACGCCACCGAATACGGGCTCGTGGCCTATGTCCACAGCGGGGACCCGCGCCGGATCTTCCGGCTCAGCCGGGCGCTGCAATTCGGCATGGTCGCGGTCAACCGCACCAAGGTCACCGGCGCCCCGATCCCGTTCGGCGGCATGAAACAGTCCGGCCTTGCGCGCGAAGGGGCGCGCAGCGGGTTGGAAGCCTTCACCGATATCAAGTACGTGTGCCGGGACTGGGCCTGAACCCGCCCGCAGACCAGACACCAGAAAGGACGAACCATGTTGACCAACGACCAGCTCGGCAAGTGGGATCGCGAGAATTTCTTCCACCCCTCGACCCATCTCGGCACCCATGTGCGCGGCGAATCCATGGCCCGCATCATCCAGGGCGGCGACGGCGTGTTCATCGAGGACCGCGACGGCAACCGCTTGCTGGACGGCTTCGCGGGGCTTTACTGCGTGAACGTGGGCTACGGGCGACAGGAGATCGCCGAGGCCATCGCCGCACAGGCGCGCGAGCTGGCCTATTACCACGCCTATGTCGGGCACGGCACCGAAGCGTCGATCACCCTGTCCAAGATGATCCTCGACCGCGCGCCCGAGGGCATGTCCAAGGTCTATTTCGGGCTCGGCGGGTCGGACGCCAACGAAACCAACGTCAAGCTGATCTGGTACTACAACAACATCCTGGGGCGTCCGCAGAAGAAGAAGATCATCTCGCGCTGGCGCGGCTATCACGGCTCTGGTCTGGTGACGGGGTCGCTCACGGGGCTGAAGGCGTTCCACAACAAGTTCGACCTGCCGCTGAGCCAGGTGATCCACACGGAGGCGCCGTACTACTACCGCCGGCCTGACCTTTCGATGTCGGAAGAAGCCTTCACCGACCATTGCGTGGCCGAGCTGGAGGCGCTGATCGCGCGCGAGGGCGCCGACACCATCGCCGCCTTCATCGGGGAGCCGGTGCTGGGTACCGGCGGCCTCGTGCCGCCGCCCGCCGGGTACTGGGACAAGATCCAGGAAGTGCTGAAGCGCCACGACATCCTTCTGGTGGCGGACGAGGTCGTGACCGGCTTCGGGCGGCTCGGGTCCATGTTCGGGTCCGAGCATTACGGGATGAAGCCCGACCTCATCACCATCGCCAAGGGCCTGACCTCGGCCTATGCGCCGTTGTCGGGGTCCATCGTGGCCGAGGGCATGTGGGACGTGCTGGTGAAGGGCTGCGACGAGAACGGCCCGCTGGGACATGGCTGGACCTATTCGGCGCACCCGATCGGGGCCGCGGCTGGGATCGCCAACCTGAAGCTGATCGATGACATGGGGCTGGTGTGGAACGCGGGCACCACGGGCACCTATTTCCGCAAGGCCCTTACCGAGGCCGTCGGCGAGCACCCCAACGTCGGCGAGATCCGCGGCGAGGGCATGCTGGCCGCCATCGAGTTCGTGGCCGACCGCGACAGCCGCCGGTTCTTCGACGCGAGCGAGAAGATCGGCGCGCGCTTCGTGTCGAACCTTCTGGCGGAAGGCGTGATCGCCCGCGCCATGCCCGAAGGCGACATTGCAGGCTTCGCGCCGCCGCTGTGCCTGACCACGGACGAGGCTGACGAGATCGTCGCCGCGGTCACGGCCGCGATGGACAAGACCTTCGCCTGACATCGCTGCCGCCTGCCCCTTGCGGCGGGCGGCACCCACGCCCGTCCGCGTTTCCGACGGCCCGTCCTTGGTGCCGTGACGCACCCCCGGCCCGGAACGGGTGCGGCGCCGAATTCTCTTGCCGATCTTGCGGCATGGCATGCACACTTCCTGCGGGAGTGTGCGGTTTCATTCCCGACCATCACAAGATTGCCATGTGGGCGCACTACGCTCCGGGGGTAACGTAGCCAGTGGGAGAACCAGCCATGAAAGACATCGATCCCCGCGAACTTTCCGCGGACGAGTGGGACGAACTGAAATATCCCCGCCCTGAGACCAACGATTTCGACCAGGTCGTCGAAGAAGCGATCTCGCGGCGCGGATTCCTCGGCGGCGTGCTCGCCTTCGGGTCGGGTGCGGCTGTGATGGGGGTGGGCAACCTCATGTCCTCCACCTCGGCACAGGCGCAGGCGGCCTCGCGCTTCGCCTTCACGCCCATCGGGATCGCGACAGACTTCACCGTCCACGTCCCTGAAGGCTACGCATGGTCCACCGTGGCACGCTGGGGCGATCCGCTGACATCGGGCGGCAACGGCTTCGATCCCGCGTCGGGCCATGACGCGGAAACCGCACAGCATATCTTCGGCGAAAACACCGACGGGATGTGGCTGTTCAAGGTCGACGGGCGCGAGGTGATCGCGGTCAACCACGAATACGCCAATCTCAAGACCAACCTGCCCGCGTCCGACGGCGTGCCGCAATCCGCCGACGACGTGCTGATGCTCCAGCGCATCCAGGGCGTCACGATCATGGAAGTGGCCCCAAAGGACGGCGGCGGGTACGAGATCGTCGTGGACAGCCCGATGAACCGCCGCATCGACCACAACACGCCGATGCGTTTTGCCGGTCCGGCGGCGGGGCATGACCTGCTGAAGACCGACGCGGACCCCGAAGGCATGGCCCCGCTCGGCACGATGAACAACTGCGGGTCGGGCCCGACGCCGTGGGGCACCTACCTGACCTGCGAGGAAAACTTCAACGGCTACTTCGGGTCGACCGATCCCGAGGCGGCGCTGCCGGACGACTTTGACCGCTACGGCATCGGCCATGACGGCTGGGGCTACGATTACCACAAGTTCGATGCGCGCTTCGACATCTCGAAGAACCCCGCCGAACCGCGCCGCCAGGGCTGGGTGACGGAAATCGACCCGTCCGACCCGACCTCGACCCCGGTCAAGCGCACGGCACTGGGGCGTTTCAAGCACGAGAACACCGCCGTGACGCTGGCGCCCGACGGGCGCGTGGTTGTCTATATGGGTGACGACGAGCGGGGCGAGTATCTCTACAAGTTCGTATCAAACGGGGTCTATACACCCGGCGGTGCCACCGATCACCTGCTCGACGATGGGACGCTTTTCGTGGCGAAGTTCCACGCGGACGGTACGGGCGAATGGCTAGCCCTGACGCCGGAGACGACCGGCATGGACGCGGCAGAGATCCTGATCTTCACCCGCATGGCCGCTTCGGCCGCGGGCGGCACGACAATGGACCGCCCGGAATGGGTGCAGGTCAACCCGCTGGCGGCCGAAGGCTATGCGGCGCTCACGAACAACAAGAATCGTGGCGTGCAGCCCAATGCAGGCGGCGACCCGACCCCGGTGAACGGCCCCAACCCGCGTGAGGCCAACAATTACGGCCAGATCGTGCGCTGGTTCCCGGCCAATGACGACCACGGGACTGCCGCGTTCCGCTGGGACCTGTTCGTGATGGCGGGCAACCCGGTCACCGCGGAAGGCGCCTACAAGGGGTCGGCGAACGTGAACCCGGGCAACATGTTCAACTCGCCTGACGGGATGATGTTCGACAGCGCCGGACTGGTCTGGATCCAGACCGATGGCGACGACAGCAACGAGGGCGAGTTCGAGGGCATGGGCAACAACCAGATGCTCGTGGGCGATCCGGTGTCGGGGCAGATCGAACGCTTCCTGACCGGCCCCAACGGGTCCGAGGTGACGGGCCTGTGCTGGTCGGCGGATCGCAAGACCATGTTCGTGGGCATCCAGCACCCGGGCGGATCCTTCCCCGATGGCGAGGGCCTGCCCCGCTCCAGCGTCATCGCCGTCTGGCGCGAAGACGGCGGACTGGTCGGCTGATACCGCCACGACATGCGCCTGCCCGGTTCTTCCGGACAGGCGTTTTGCTTGCGTACTTGTGGCGAACATTCGCACTGAGACGGGCCGGATCATCGCGCCCGTTCGGGTTCCGCTGTGCGCGGCTGAGGCGAATGATGCAGCCGTCGCGAACCGGACATATCACACCACCCGGTCGGCCACGATCTCCTGCCGCTGTGCGCCCAGACCGTCGATCCCCAGGTCCACCACGTCCCCGACCTTCAGATAACGCGGCGGCTTCATGCCCATGCCGACGCCCGGCGGCGTCCCCGTGGTAATGACATCGCCCGGATGCAGCGTCATGAAGCGGCTCACGTAGCTGACAAGATGCGCCGCGCCAAAGATCATCTTCGCCGTGCTGCCGGTCTGCGCGCGCACCCCGTTCACATCGAGCCAGAGCGACAGGTCCTGCGGATCGGGCACGTCGTCGCGCGTCACGAGCCACGGCCCCAGCGGCGCGAAATTGTCAAAGCTCTTTCCCTTGACCCATTGCCCGGTGCCGCCCAGCTGCCAGCCCCGTTCCGACACGTCGTTGCACACGGCATAGCCCGCCACATGTGCCAGCGCGTCGGCCTCGGTCACGTTCCGCGCGGTCGTGCCGATCACGATGGCCAGTTCGACCTCCCAATCCAGCTTTTCGGACCCCGGCGGCAGCGGCGTCGGGTCGTTCGGGCCGCAAAGCGACGATGCCGCCTTCATGAACAGGATCGGCTCGGCGGGTTCGGGCATCCCGGCTTCGGCGGCATGGTCTGAATAGTTCAGCCCGATGCCGATGATCTTGCCCACCCCACCGACGCAGGGGCCGACGCGCACCCCGTCGCGCACCGCGGGCAGGCTGTCCGTGTCGATCTCGCGCAGCGCCGCAAGCCCTGTATCGGACAGGACGGGCCCCGCGATGTCGGGCACGACGCCCGCCAGATCGCGGATCGTGCCGGTGGCGTCGATCACGCCGGGGCGTTCCGCGCCCCTTTCGCCGAAGCGGATGAGTTTCATGGGTTTCCTCCCGTTGGTATCGCGGCCCGGTCGTGTCGCGGTGCCGGGCGTGGCGTGGGGTATAGTCCACGCCGCGCGGGCGCGATAGGGTCGGTCACGCCCAAGACACACGCCAAGGACCGGCCATGCCCCAGACAACCGCCCGCCCCGCCGTCACCGTCTTCGGATCGGTGAATATCGACCTGACCGCCTATGTGCCCCACCTGCCCCGGCCCGGCGAGACCGCCCATGCCACGGGCCACGCCACCGGGCTGGGGGGCAAGGGCGCCAACCAGGCGGTGGCGGCGGCGCGGCTGGCGCGGGGGCCGGTGCGCTTCGTGGCGGCCGTGGGCGATGACGGGTTCGCCGATCTCGCGCGGGCGGAACTGGCGCGCTACGGGGTCGGGACCGGCGATCTCGTGACCGTCGCGGGCGAAGCGACGGGCATGGCACTGATCCATGTGGATACCGATGCCCAGAACGTCATCACGGTGATCGCCGGGGCGAACGGCACTTGGAACGCGGCGGGGCCGAACCCGGCGGTCTTCGCGGGCAACGCCGTGGCGCTGTTCCAGCTAGAAACGCCCCTGACCGCGACCGGGGCCGCGTTGCGGGCCGCGCGCGCGGCGGGGGCCGTGACGATCCTCGACCCCGCGCCCGTTCCGTCGGCGGATATCGGCGCACTGATCGCGGCGGCGGATATCGTCACCCCGAACGAGACCGAGGCCGAGGCCCTCACCGGCATCGCCCCGGTGGACGAAACAAGTGCCTTCGCCGCCGCAGCGGCCCTGCTAGATCGCGGCGCCGTAACCGCGGTGGTCAAGCGCGGGGCGGCAGGGCTGGTCTGGCAGGCCCGCGATGGCGGGCGCGGGGTGGTGCCAGTCTTCCGGGTCGCATCGGTCGATACCGTGGCCGCCGGGGATTGCTTCAACGGCGCGCTTGGCGCGGCACTGGCCGAGGGGCAGAAGATGGACGCCGCCCTGCACTTCGCCGCCGCCGCCGCGGCACTGTCCACCACGCGGCGCGGGGCCGCGGCATCCATCCCGTCGCGGGACGAGGTTGCGGCGCTGCTGGCCTGACGCGCCGACGACACACCGCGCACCGCCGCCCCGGCCTTGCGCCGGGGCCTCTGCCCGGGGCCGATCCGGCATCAGGCCCGTGCCGCCCGCGGCGGCACGCCGAAACGCGCGGCGAAGGCCGCCGACAAATGTGCGGGGCTTGCGAAGCCGGTCATTGCGGCGATGTCGCCCACGCGCAGCCGCGACCCCGTCAGCAGGTCCCGCGCACGGTCGAGCCGCAGCGCCCGATACCGGGCCATGACCGTCGCGCCCGTCTCCGCCCGGAAGCGACGCTGCAACTGGCGCGGCGACAGGCCGGCCAGCGCCGCCAGTTGCCCAAGGTCCAGCGGATCGGCCAGATGACTGTCCATCAGCTCCAGCACATCGCGCACCGGCGGCGACAGGGGGCCATGATCGGCGCGCGCGCGCTGGAGCGCGTCGGGCGCGCGGATCTCGGTCTGGATGAACCATTCGGCCACGCGCCGCGCCATCCCGGCGCCATGATCCGCCGCGATGATGGCGTGCATCATGTCGAGCGGCGCAGTCCCCCCGGCACAGGTATAGCGGTCCCGGTCGATGACGTAGAGCCGCCGGTCCACCGCGAACGGCCCCCGCAGCGCGCGCACGGCATCGAGGTGATGCCAATGCACCGTGAAGCGGCGGTTCTCCATCAAACCCGCCCGCGCGAGTAGCGCCGCACCGCCGGAAATGCCCCCCAGCGCCACGCCCTGCCCGGCCAGCCGCCGCAGTGCATCGTCAAGCCGCCGGTCCCTGTGGGCAAGTGGATCGCCCCCCGCCACCACGAAGACGATGTCGAACGGCCCCGCCGACAGCGGCGCGGTGTCGATCTGCGCGGGCAGCGAGGACCGCACCGGCCCGCCCGCGACCGACAGCGGCACGATGTCGTAAAGCGGCGCGGGCGCGAACAGGTTCGCTGCCCGCAGCGGTTCCATCGCGGCGGCGGTGCTCATCAGCGCGTAACCGGGAACCAGCACGAAGCCGATGCGGCGGGGCATGGCATATACCTGCAAGAAAATGACGCTTTCATGAAAGCGTAGCGCCATCGCGCCGGGTAGAACACCCCGAAACGGCGAGAGGCGGAAGCATGCGGTTTTCAGGGATGCGACTGCTGCGCGAGGCGCTGCGCGGCCACACGGGCTGGGGACCCATGTGGCGCGACCCGGACCCGGACCCCGCCTATGACATCGTGATCGTGGGCGGCGGCGGGCATGGGCTGGCCACGGCTTTCTACCTTGCCAGCGTCTATGGGCAGCGCAGGGTGGCCGTGCTGGAAAAGGGCTGGTTGGGTGGCGGCAACATCGGGCGAAACACGACGATCATCCGGTCGAACTACCTGCTGCCCGGCAACCAGCCGTTCTACGAGTTTTCCATGAAGCTCTGGGAGGGGCTGGAGCAGACGCTGAACTTCAACGCGATGGTCTCGCAGCGCGGCGTGCTGAACCTGTTCCACACGGATGCGCAGCGCGACGCCTACCGCCGGCGGGGCAACGCGATGCACCTGACCGGCGCGGGGGGGCGGCTGCTGGACCGCGACGCGGTGCGCGCCATGGCGCCGTTCCTGAACTTCGACGCCGCGCGATTCCCAATCAAGGGCGGGTTGTGGCAGCCGCGCGGCGGCACGGCGCGGCACGACGGGGTGGCGTGGGGGTATGCCCGCGCCGCCGACCGGCTGGGGGTGGACATCATCCAAAACTGTGCCGTGACCGGCTTCAGGATCGAAGGCGGCGCGGTGCGGGGGGTGGACACCACGCGCGGGTATATCGCGGCGGGCAAGGTCGGCGTGGCGGTCGCGGGCAACACCAGCCGCGTGATGGCGCTGGCGGGGATGCGCCTGCCCATCGAAAGCCACGTCTTGCAGGCCTTCGTCACCGAGGGGCTGAAGCCCGTGATCCCCGGTGTCATCACCTTCGGAGCGGGGCATTTCTATGTCAGCCAGTCCGACAAGGGGGGCCTCGTGTTCGGCGGCGATATCGACGGCTACAATTCCTACGCGCAGCGCGGGAACCTGCCGGTGGTCGAGGACGTGATCGAAGGCGGCATGGCGCTGATGCCGATGATCGGGCGGGCGCGGCTGTTGCGGTCATGGGGCGGCGTCATGGACATGTCCATGGACGGCTCACCCATCATCGACCGGACCGATGTAGGCGGGCTCTACCTCAACGCGGGCTGGTGCTACGGCGGGTTCAAGGCGACCCCGGCCTCGGGCCACGCCTTCGCCCATCTGCTGGCGACGGGCGATCCGCACCCGACCGCCGCGGCCTATCGGCTGGACCGTTTCGCGCGCGGCCATGTCATCGACGAAAAGGGCGTCGGCGCCCAGCCCAACCTGCATTGAAGGCGACCCCATGCTGATCCCCCACCCGCTGCTCGGCCCGCGCGACGCGCAGGAGTTCACCTATCTCGGCGATGCATCGCTGTTGGCGCGGCCCGACGGCATGGCGGAGCACGCGGAGGACGCATTCAGCGACCATGTCTACCTGCGCGACAACCCGGCGGGCGTGCACCGGGAATTGTGGTTCCACGAACAGGGCGACCGGTCGTGGCTGGTGGTGACGCGCGATACGGTGACCCACGAGATCCTCGGCGCGGAATTGGCGCGCGACGTGGTGCGCGGGGGCCGCCCATGACCCGGATCGCGGGCGGGCTGGTGGACCGCAGCGTCACGCTGGGCTTCACATTCGACGGGCGCAGCTATACGGGGCATCCCGGCGACACGCTCGCCTCGGCCTTGCTGGCGAACGGCGTGCAGCTTGTCGGGCGCAGCTTCAAGTATCACCGCCCGCGCGGGGTGTTCGCGGCAGGGCCGGAAGAGCCGAACGCGCTGGTAACGCTGCAGACCGGCGCGCGGGCCGAGCCGAACACGCGCGCGACCGTGGCGGAGTTGTTCGACGGGCTGGAGGCGACCAGCCAGAACCATCTGGGCGGGCTGCGCCACGACCTGATGGCGGTGAACGACCTGGTGGCGCCGCTGCTGAAAGCGGGGTTCTATTACAAGACCTTCATGTGGCCGCGCGCCTTCTGGGAGCGGCTCTATGAACCCGCGATCAGGGCCGCGGCGGGGCTTGGCGCGCTGTCGGGGCTGCCCGACCCCGACGCTTATGACCGCGGTTATCTGCACCCGGACCTTCTGGTGATCGGTGGCGGGGCGGCGGGGCTGATGGCCGCGCTGACGGCAGGTCGGGCGGGTGCGCAGGTCGTGCTGGCGGACGAGGATTTCCGCCTCGGCGGGCGACTTCTGGGCGAAGGGATCGCGCTGAATGACCGGCCCGCGCCCGACTGGGTGACGGCGGTCGCGGCGGAACTGGCCGCGCTGCCCAACGTGCGCGTGCTCACCCGGACGACCGTGTTCGGCACCTATGACCATTGCATCTTCGGCGCGGTGGAACGGGTGTCGGACCACCTGCCCGACCCCGGCACGCGCGTGCGCCAGACCCTGTGGCGGATCACGGCGCGGCATGCGGTGCTGTGCGCGGGGGCCACGGAGCGACACATCCCCTTTGCCGACAACGACCGGCCCGGCGTCCTGCTGGCCGGTGCGCTGCGCGCCTATGCCAACCGTTGGGGGGTGACGCCGCAGGCGCGGGCGGGCGACCCGGTGGCGATCTTCACCAACAACGATGACGGGCACCGCACGGCGATGTCGCTGTTGGCGCGGGGGGTGCCGTGTCTTGGCGTGATCGACACGCGCGCCGGGGCCACAAGCCTTGGGGATTACAGGACCTGGGCAGGGCATGTCGTGACGGGAACGCGCGGACGCAAGGGGCTGAGGGCGATCGCGGTGACGGGACCGGGCGGCACGGCTTGGCTGGACTGCGGCGTGCTGGGTGTCGCAGGCGGGTGGAACCCGAACGTGCAGCTTGCCGCCCATCACCGGGGGCGGCCGGTGTGGGATGCGGACCTGGCGGCCTTCGTGCCGGGGCCCGACGGCCCGCCGGGGCTGCGCGTCGCGGGGGCCGCGCGCGG
>NZ_QDFI01000167.1 GCF_003254465.1 Meridianimarinicoccus zhengii | reverse complement strand
CTAGGCGACTCTAGGATCCCCCTAGAGGATCCCCTCTCGGTAAGCTCTACCAGGACAGTGCCACCACAATTTTGGAGGATTACAAGAACATGACCAACATCCGCGTAGCTATCGTAGGCTACGGAAACCTGGGACGCAGCGTCGAAAAGCTTATTGCCAAGCAGCCCGACATGGACCTTGTAGGAATCTTCTCGCGCCGGGCCACCCTCGACACAAAGACGCCAGTCTTTGATGTCGCCGACGTGGACAAGCACGCCGACGACGTGGACGTGCTGTTCCTGTGCATGGGCTCCGCCACCGACATCCCTGAGCAGGCACCAAAGTTCGCGCAGTTCGCCTGCACCGTAGACACCTACGACAACCACCGCGACATCCCACGCCACCGCCAGGTCATGAACGAAGCCGCCACCGCAGCCGGCAACGTTGCACTGGTCTCTACCGGCTGGGATCCAGGAATGTTCTCCATCAACCGCGTCTACGCAGCGGCAGTCTTAGCCGAGCACCAGCAGCACACCTTCTGGGGCCCAGGTTTGTCACAGGGCCACTCCGATGCTTTGCGACGCATCCCTGGCGTTCAAAAGGCCGTCCAGTACACCCTCCCATCCGAAGAAGCCCTGGAAAAGGCCCGCCGTGGCGAAGCCGGCGACCTCACCGGAAAGCAAACCCACAAGCGCCAATGCTTCGTGGTTGCCGACGCGGCCGACCACGAGCGCATCGAAAACGACATCCGCACCATGCCTGATTACTTCGTTGGCTACGAAGTCGAAGTCAACTTCATCGACGAAGCAACCTTCGACGCCGAGCACACCGGCATGCCACACGGCGGACACGTGATCACCACCGGCGACACCGGTGGCTTCAACCACACCGTGGAATACATCCTGAAGCTGGACCGAAACCCAGATTTCACCGCTTCTTCACAGATCGCTTTCGGCCGCGCAGCTCACCGCATGAAGCAGCAGGGCCAAAGCGGTGCCTTCACCGTCCTCGAAGTTGCTCCATACTTGCTCTCCCCGGAGAACTTGGATGATCTGATCGCACGCGACGTCTAATTTAGCTCGAGTACCGAGCTTGCATGCCTGCAGGTCATCCGGAGATTACTCGATGAGAACGGCGGTTGTTATTCTCCGCAATCCTAATCTCTAAGTTACCGCATTTATTGAGAATTTCTCCTTTTTCCCTGTCATTTTTCTCCATAATTTCTTCATAAAAAAGCCGGGCTGCATAAAAGCAAACCCGGCCTGATTGAGATAATGAATAGATTTTACTGATGATTCATCATCAATTTACGCAACGCAGCAAAATCGGCGGGCAGATTATGTGAAAGCAAGGGTAAATCAGCACGTTCTGCCAGCTCTTTTGGCAGATCCAACGTTTCACCGAGAATCGCTTCCACGCTCTCTTTAAATTTCGCCGGATGCGCGGTGCCGAGGAACAAGCCATATTCGCCTGGATTCAACTGATCACGCAGCGCACGATAAGCTACGGCAGCGTGCGG
>NZ_QDFI01000166.1 GCF_003254465.1 Meridianimarinicoccus zhengii | reverse complement strand
GCGCGCCTCGCCGCGGCCGGGATCGACGGTGCGCCCCGCGACGCCCGGCGCCTGCTGGCCCATGCCCTGAGCATCGCGCCCGACCGGCTGGCGCTGCACCTGCGCGACCCCGCGGATGACGCCGCATGTGCCCGCTTCGACGCCGCCATCGCCGCGCGGGCGCGCCGCCAGCCCGTTTCGCAGATCACCGGGCGGCGGCGCTTCTGGGGCCGCGATTTCGCCGTCACCCGCGACGTGCTCGACCCGCGGCCCGACACGGAAACCCTGGTCGCGGCGGCGCTGGACCGGCCTGCGGCCCGCATCCTCGACCTCGGCACCGGGTCGGGCTGCATCCTGCTGACGCTGCTTGCGGAATGGCCCCATGCGCGGGGCACGGGCACCGACATCTCGAACGCGGCGCTGGCCGTCGCTGCGGCCAACGCGACATCCCTGGGCGTCGCAGGCCGCACCACCCTTGTCCGCGCCGACTGGACCGAAGGCCTTGTCGGCCCGTTCGACCTGATCGTATCTAACCCGCCCTATATCGCCGCCGACGAACTACCCAGCCTGGCACCCGATGTGCGCGACTGGGAACCGCCCGGCGCGCTGTCGCCCGGTGGCGACGGGCTGGCGGCCTACCGCGCCATCCTGCCCGCGCTGCCCGCGCTCCTGGCGCCCGGCGGACGGGTGCTGTTCGAGATCGGCCCGACCCAGGGGGAGGCCGTCGCGGCGCTTGCCCGTGCCGCGGGGCTGGCCGGGATTGCCGTCCTGCCCGACATGGATGGCCGCGACCGGGTGGTTTCGGCGCAATTTTCATGACAGGACCGTGTGCAACGCCCCGTGTGCCGCAAGTTTTCGCTTGTCACCGGGCGGACACCATGTTTTACCCGTCGCGTCGGAAGGATCGGCACCGCCCGCGGTGCCCCTGACATCAAGCCAGAGACGTGCCGTTCGCCAGAACACCGGGGTTACACGTGACCCCACGCGCATCGGGCAACAAAAAGGCCGAGATACCCTTCTTATGAGATCATCCAAGCAACGCTCGCGGTCCAAACCGAACCGCAACCGGTCGGTCGGAAACATCGTCAACCGCGTGTTCGACAGTTCCGGCCCCGAAGGCAAGGTCCGCGGCACGCCGCAGCAGATCATCGACAAGTACAACCAGCTCGCACGCGACGCGCAATTGTCGAACGACCGGGTCGCGGCCGAGAATTTCCAGCAGCATTCCGAGCATTACACCCGGATGCTGGGCGATGCCCTGCGCGAGGCCGAAAGCCGCCGCGACCAGCAGGACGGCCAGAACGGCAATCAGAACAACAATCAGCAGAACAACGGCCAGCAGAACAATGGCCAGAACGGCAACGGCCAGCAGGGTGGCAACGACCGTGCCCGCGATGACCGGGGCCGGGACGACCGGAACCGCGACGACAACCGCCATGGCGGGCGCGACGATGCCGCGCGCGGCGGTGGGCGTGACGACAACCGGCAGGGCGGGCGTGACGATGCTGCGCGCGCCGGTGGGCGCGATGACGCCCCGCGCGCCGGTGGGCGCGACGA
>NZ_QDFI01000165.1 GCF_003254465.1 Meridianimarinicoccus zhengii | reverse complement strand
AAGGACCCAATGTTCGTTTCGGGGTGGCCCGTCTCCGTCGTGTTATGCCGGGGATTGCCCGTACGGCACGGAGCAGAGCCCCATACACGAGGAGACGAACCATGGGAGAGGATACAGCATTTGTCGGTCTGGACGTGCACAAAGAGACGATCGCGGTGGCGGTCGCCGAGGACCGCCGCGGCGGCGAGGTGCGCTATCTCGGCGAGATCGAGAACACGCGCGAGGCGATCCGCAAGCTGGTCAGGAAGCTGACCAAGGCGCACGACACGCTGCATTTCTGCTACGAGGCCGGGCCCTGCGGCTACGGCATCCATCGCCAGTTGACCGAGATGGGCCACGACTGCGACCTGGTCGCCCCGTCGAAGACGCCCGCGCGCCCCGGCGATCGGGTCAAGACCGACCGGCGCGACGCCGTCCTTCTGGCGCGGCTGCACAGGGCGGGGGAGTTGACCGCCGTCTGGGTGCCGGACGAGGGCCACGAGGCGATGCGCGACCTGGTCCGCGCGCGCACCGCGGCGATGGAGAGCCTGCGCCGCGCCCGCCAGCAACTCTCGGGGTTCCTGCTGCGCCACGACCGGGTCTTCCGCGCCGGGTGCAACTGGACGAAGAAGCACCGCGTCTGGCTCTCGGGCCTGCGCTTCCAGCACCCCGCCCACCAGATCGTGCTGCAGGAATACATCCACGCGGTCGACGACGCCGCGGCCCGGCTCGCCCGGATCGAAGATCAGATCCGCACGCTGGTGCCGATCTGGTCCCTGGCGCCGGTGGTCGAGGCCATCCAGGCGATGCGCGGCGTCAGCTTCATCTCCGCCGTCACCGTGATGGCCGAGACCGGGGACCTCGGCCGCTTCGACAATCCCCGCCAGCTGATGAGCTGGCTCGGGCTCGTGCCGTCGGAATACTCGAGCGGCCCACGGACGGCACGGGGCGGCATCACCAAGGCAGGATCCAAGGATGCACGACGCATGCTGATCGAGGGCGCCTGGACCTATCGCTGCCACGCGGCCGTCGGAAAGGTGCACATGGCACGGCTCGAAGGACTTCCGCAGGAGATCCGCGACATCGCGTGGAAAGCGCAGATCCGGCTCTGCGCCCGGTATCGCCGACTCAGTGGGCGCGGCAAGCCCGCGACCCTCGTCGTCACCGCCATCGCCCGGGAACTGGCCGCCTTCATCTGGGCCATCGCCAGGAAGGTCACCCCGAACACCCAGCCCGCAGCGGCGGCAGCTTGCTGAGAAAAGAAAGGAGCTGACACCACCCGACATCCCCGGCGCGTGTCACTGGGGGCAGAGCCATCCGGGAATCCACGAGGTTCCTTTGTGGCCGGCGATCCGCTCCGGATCCCGACGCCCGCAGGAAGACAGTCGGCAAGCCCAAGACGGATCAACGGTCATGCGGTATCCAACCCGCGCATCAGAGTGTGATCTACCGTCGTCTGAAGGCTCTGCCCCCAGCCATGCGCGCCGCACACATCCACCATCCCCGGCAGCGAAGACGGCGCCGGGTCATCGCCTCGCGCGAAAAACTTGACAAACGAACATGAGAG
>NZ_QDFI01000164.1 GCF_003254465.1 Meridianimarinicoccus zhengii | reverse complement strand
GGCGCCGTGCGCGCGGCGCTGGCGGAGCTGCCGACGGGCGTGCGGGGCGCTGCATCGGGCTGGGACGGGCGCGTCGTCGTGCGGCTGCTTGCGGCGGATGCCTTTGCGCTGCGCGGCGTGGTCGCGCGCGTTCTGGGCGTGATGACAGGCCGGTCGCTGCCCCGCGTCTGGGCGGCGTGACAGGGGCGCAAGGGCGCCGAACACACATGCGGACAACAACGGAAAGACAAGGGCGATGAACCTGACACCAAGAGAAAAGGACAAGCTGCTGATCAGCATGGCGGCCATGGTGGCGCGCGGGCGCAAGGCGCGCGGCGTGAAACTGAACCACCCCGAGGCCATCGCGCTCATCACAGATTTTGTGGTGGAGGGCGCGCGGGACGGGCGCAGCGTGGCGGATCTCATGGCGGCGGGGGCCGAGGTGATCACCGCGGCGGACTGCATGGACGGCGTTGCCGAGATGATCCACGACGTCCAGGTTGAAGCGACCTTTCCCGATGGCACCAAGCTTGTGACGGTGCACCATCCGATCCGCTGATCGGCGCCGCCATCACGATTTGTGCCCAGTGGCGCCGCGCAGGGCGATTTGCCTTGATTTTCGGCAGTGCAGCATCGTATCGGCGGGTACGGGCGGCGGACGTGCCGCAGGGTCAGTCGCGCCTTGTCGAATGGTGCGGCCTGTGAAACCCTCGTGGTGCCAAGGCAGAAGGATGCAGCGATGATCCCTGGGGAAATTCTGACGGCACCGGGCGAAATCGTCCTGAACGCGGGTGCCGACACGGTGCGCGTGCGTGTCGCCAATACAGGCGATCGGCCCGTGCAGGTCGGCAGCCATTACCATTTCGCGGAAACGAACGGGGCGCTGGATTTCGACCGCGCGCTTGCGCGGGGTCGGCGGCTCGATATCGCCGCGGGAACCGCGGTGCGGTTCGAGCCGGGCCAGACGCGCGAGGTGACGCTGGTTCCGCTGGCCGGCACGCGCCGCGTCTACGGGTTCAACCAGGCGGTCATGGGGCCGCTGGACTGATGGCCATGACGATACCCGGCCTGTGCGGCCTGCCCACGCGACGACCCGGAGAACTGGAGACGGGAAAGATGATGACACCGATGGATTACTGGCGCAACGGCGTGGAGTTCTGGTTCCGCAGCGCCGAGGCGCAGATCGAACTGGGGTTCCGGATGGCCGCGATGGCGCCGGGTTGGGACGTGGCGCAAGTCGCTGCGCGGACCATGCACGACAAGCGTGTGACACTGAAATCGTCGGCTGCCCGGCCCGTACTGCGCAGCGTACCCGATGCGCCCGTCAAGGTCGCGCCCGCCGCGGCGAAGCCTGCTGCCCCCAAGCCTGCTGCACCGAAGCCTGCCGCGCGCAAGGCGGAAAAGCCGAAGGCCGCGACCCCTGCAGCGAAACCCGACCCCGTGACAGCGCCGGAGCCCACGCCCGTGGCCAAGGCGGGACCGCCACGGACTGCGGCGCCTGAACAGAAGACATCTGCGCCGACGGCAGAGACGCCAGTCGCGTCGGCGCAGGTCGCGGACACGCCGGTCGCGGCACAGCCAGCGCCGCGGGCGCAGGTCGAGACACGGACGGGACCCACGGCGCCTGCGGCATCGGCCCCCGCGCCCGAAAAGGCGTCCGCCGCGCCCGCGCCGGAACGGAAGAAACCGGCATCTGCCAAGCCGCGCGGCGCCGCCGCCCGCAAGTCTTCCGCGCCCAAGGCGTCTTCACGGACCGCAGCAGCCAAGACCACGGCATCACCGACCATGCGCGCCCCGGCGACCGGCACCGCGGCCGCCAAGCCGGCAGCACCCGCGACGGCCGCCCCCGCCGCGCCGCGCAGCCGTCG
>NZ_QDFI01000163.1 GCF_003254465.1 Meridianimarinicoccus zhengii | reverse complement strand
TGCAGGAGCGCGCCTTGCACTGGCGTCAGATACCCGAAAGCGGCGGCGATCATGCCCAGGACCGACAGACCGATCCCAGCGACGACGCTTTCGACCGCGATCCGTCGCGAGGCCCGCGCGATCTCGATGCCAGGCCCCAGCCGGTCGAGTCGGTCGACGAGCAGCACCACGTCGGCGGCCTCGGCGGAGGCCGCGGCGCCCCGTGCCCCCATCGCCACACCCACGTCGGCCGCCGCCAGCGCGGGCGCGTCGTTGACGCCGTCGCCCACCATCATGACGGGACCGTGCTTTCGCTCGGTCAGCACCAGCAGAACCTTCTGGTCCGGCGTCAGTCCAGCGCGCAGACCGTCGAGACCAAGTCCCACGGTCACGCGCTCGGCCACGTCCGCGCGGTCGCCGGTGGCCAGCAAGATGCGCGCGATCCCTTGGCGGCGGAGACCTTGCAGCATGGCGCCCGCGCCCTCGCGCAGAGGATCTGACATCACCAGATGCCCGGCCATTCGGCCATCGACCGCAACTGCGACCAAGACCGATCCGGCGCCCTTGGCGGGGTGATCTCCCCCCGGTCGCCCGACCCGGGAAGCCACGAAACCGTCGCCCCCGACGATCACGTTGCGGCCCTCGACATCGCCCACGACCCCTTCGCCGGGAAACTCGGCGACCTCGGCCGGCACGGGCAGCGCAAGGCCCTGTCCCTTGGCGGCGGCGACGATGGCCTGCGCGACAGGGTGCTTGGAGGCCTGATCGAGCGCTGCGGCAAGGCGCAGTATGTCGTCCTTGCCCATGCCGTCGTGACTGTCGATCGAAACGATCTGCGGGCGGCCGTCGGTCAGCGTGCCGGTCTTGTCGAGGATCAGGGTACGGATGCGCGCCATCGTCTCGAGCGGCCCCGCGCCCTTGATCAGCACCCCAAAATGCGCAGCGCGCGACAGGCCGGCGACGAGCGCCACCGGCACCGCCAGGATCAGCGGACAGGGCGTGGCGACGACCAGCACGGCGACGGCCCGGATCGGATCGCCGGTGAACCACCAGGCCGCAAAGGCGATGTTGACGGTGACGGCCAGAAAGCCCAGCGACCAGCGGTCCGCCAGCCGGGACATCGGCGCCTTGGACGCCTGCGCTTCCTCGACCAGACGGACGATCCCGGCATAGGTGCTGTCCTTCGCCTCGCGCGTCGCCGTAAGGTCGAAGGCCTCGCCCGCGTTGGTCGAGCCGCTCATGGCGTCGGCACCGTGGGCAAGGCGCACCGGCAGGGACTCGCCGGTCAGCGCCGAGGTGTCGAGGAAGGCCGTGTCGGAGGCCACTGTGCCGTCTACCGGCACCACGTCGCCCTGCCGGATCAGCAGGCGATCACCGGGGGCGAGTTCGTCGAGCGGCACCTCCTCCAGCGCACCGTTGCGGTGCCGGGTCGCGGTCCGGGGCACGCGGGACAGGAGGTCCTGCATCGACCGACGGGCGCGGCCCTCTGCGAAGGCTTCGAGGAAGGTGCCGCCAGAATACATCACCGCGACCACCGCCGCCGCCAGGGTCTCGCCGAAGACGAGCGCCGCGGACATGGACAGCGCGGCAACGATATCGAGGCCGACCTCGCCGCGCCCGATGCTCCGGCCGATCTCGACCAAGAGGCCTCCGAGCGCCGGAACAACCCCGGCGATCCAGACGAGGTTCGCGATATCGGGTTGGCCCGCGAAGTAGAACGCAAGTCCACCAGTCAAACCGGCCACGGCCGTCAGCAGAATGGCGGTCTTGAAGCGGTCGGTACGGGTCTGTTCCATGCGGCTTATCTTCCGAGGGCTGAGGCGATTGCCGCTGGATCTTCGGAAAACAGTCGTCCGACTCCCACGCCCCTTGCGCTGGCATCATCATCGCGCAGGAGGAACAGGGCGTCGAGCCCGCTTTGTCTTGCGAGCGTCGCGCCTTGGTCCGGCCCACGCACCATGAGGGCCGTCGCCCAGGCATCGGCCTCGGCACAGGTGCGGGCCACGACCGTGACGGAGGCCGGCGACGCGATCAGCGGCGCGCCCCGCCTCGGGTCCATCGTGTGTGACAGGCGGCGCCCCTGCACCTCGACCCAGTGACGGTAGTCGCCCGAGGTCGCGACGGCGGCGTCCTGCAGCGCGAGGATAGAATGCAGCGTCCGGCGCTCGGCGTCCGGCGCCTCGACCGCGACGGTCCAGGCCTCGCCGTCCGGCC
>NZ_QDFI01000162.1 GCF_003254465.1 Meridianimarinicoccus zhengii | reverse complement strand
TTGCCAGCCCATGACTACGACGCGACGCTCTCGCTGCCCCACACCGGCAGGCTCGGCGTCAGGATCGTGCCGCCCGCGCCCGCATAGAGCCGCTTGTGGGGCGTGCCGAGTGCGGTCGTGTCACGGACTGCCGTTGGGGCCTTGAACACTTCCGTGAAGCGGACATCCGCCACCAGGCTCCCTGTCGGATAGCGGAACTGGCGGGTCGTCGAAAGTGCCGCGCCCGTGCCGGTCAGCGCAAAGGTCTCCTCGCCGGTGTCGCCATACCAGATCGTCGTGGTCCCGTTGATGAAGTCCACGGTCCACACGAACGGCACCCATTCCCCGTTCGGCCAGACGACATTCGCCGTCTGCTGCATCCCGATGCTGCCCTCCGGGGTATCGACACTGATGCGCGCCCTGCCGTCTGACAGCATCTCGAAATTGTAGACGGCACCGAGCGTCGTGCTGATCGTGCCGCCGCCGCCGGAATTGCGCCGGAACTCGCCTGCCAGCGTGAAACCGTTCACCGTGCCAATCTCATCCGGATCGACGAAAGAGCCTTGCGAGCCGTCGAGCGTGAATTGCGGCGTGCCTTCCAGGTTGCTGGTGATTTCCGGGCGCACCGCCAGCGGCAGGGACGGCACGAGCGATCCGGCAACGACAGCCACGGGCAGGTCGTCGACATAGGTGTTGAGAAGGTCGTCCGGGTAGACGAGCAAGTCCGGCGACCCGCCGCGCCCGTATTCCAGCGTTTCCGCCCCGTTCACCCCGCCCGCGGGCGTGATGCGGATACCGGTACGGCCCGAACCGCCGGCATCTGGCAGCAGCTGAACCTCCGTCCGCAGTGGCACGCCGTCCAGCGTGAACCCCCCGATATAGGCGGACGTGCCGCCCTTCCGGTTGCGCTCGGTCGTGAAGTCGAGATCCGGGTTCCACAGGTCGATGTGGGTTTCGGTCCAGTTGGAGTGCGTGATCCGCGGCGTGTCGTAGCTGATCGACCCCAGCGCGCGCAGCTTGATCGAGGCCATCACCTCCGCCAGACGCGGAAAGCCGCTGGGTTCCGTGTTGCTGAAATGGATCATGTCCGTGGACCAGCCGCCACCGTCCGGGTAGCCGCGCAGGGCGAAGGTCTCCGGATTGTACGGCTCGCCGAGGATCTCGGGGAAGGTCGCCTTGTCGAGAAGGATCGTCTCCCAGCCGGCCGCGATGCTCTCGGCGCCCGTGGGCGAGTTGAGAATGGCCGTGAGACTGTC
The DNA here is from genome assembly GCF_003254465.1 of Meridianimarinicoccus zhengii. GTDB lineage: Bacteria > Pseudomonadota > Alphaproteobacteria > Rhodobacterales > Rhodobacteraceae > Meridianimarinicoccus > Meridianimarinicoccus zhengii. Next base: position 1,028 of record NZ_QDFI01000162.1, on the reverse strand, counting down.
GCGGGGAAAGTCCGTCGTGCGCGGCCCGCGCCCGGTCGAGACGATCACGACGACCCGCGTGTAGTCGAAGTCGATGACCTCCGACAGAGAGTGATGCAGCGTCTCGCCATTGGGCAGGGTGCTGCCCAGGACCGCAGGCGAACCGTCGAAGTTGCGGCCCGTCAGTACGGGCATCATGGACTCGGCGTTCTGCGGGAAGAAGCTGCTCCACGACGAGTTGATGACGGTGCCGATCTTCGTGCCGTAATCCGTCAGGTCCGACAGCATCCGCATGTCGTGTTCCCACACGCGGGACGTATCCGCCGGATCGATCCATTCGAACGGGTTCACGCCGGGGACCGCACCCATGGCGAGAACGAGATACTCGCCCGGATGCGCGGCATGGAAGACCTCGACATCACGCGCAAGGCCCGGCATCGGCTCGTTGCCCGGTTCGTTGTTGACCAGCGTCACCAGCGAGGGTCCGGTCGTGGCCGGGTCGCTGCGGTCAGGTTCCCAGAACTGCACGTAGTCGGGATAGGTGATCGTGTCCGGCGTCAGCGTCACGGGGCTGTCGGCCGCGAACTTCTTCGTCAGGTTGCTCTGCCCGAGATCATAGTGCACGTGCCCGAGCGCGATCTTCCTGGCCATCGTGCTGGCCGGGGCCGCGCTGCCCTGCACCCTGCATTCGATCAGCCGGTAGGTCCGCACGTCCTTGCCGGTGATGGTGAGCGCGCCACTGGCCGCACCGCCGGAAACAGGGTCGCCCAGAGCCGTCCAGTCCCCCGCCTCCCCGGTCGGCGTGTCGGGGTTTGCCGTGCCCTTGCCGTGGTACTGGACCCAGCGGCATTCGATCACCGCGCCGTCATCGGCATCGGTGCTGTCCAATTCGAGCGGAATATCGGCCGTCTCCAGGCCGAGTGCGTGGCCGTAATCGAAGACCGCGACATCCTCGGGGCTGTCGATTTCCGCCAGTGTGGCGCTCGCGCCGGTCAGCACCGTGACCGCGTTCGACGCCGGCGATGCCACACCCGAACCCGCATCCGTCC
>NZ_QDFI01000161.1 GCF_003254465.1 Meridianimarinicoccus zhengii | reverse complement strand
TTGCCAGCCCATGACTACGACGCGACGCTCTCGCTGCCCCACACCGGCAGGCTCGGCGTCAAGATCGTGCCGCCCTCGCCCGCGTAGAGTCGCTTGTAGGCCGTCGTCGCGTCCGGCACGGTGTCCGTCGTGATCGCCTGCTTCCATGCGTTGATGTACCGGACATCCGCCAAAAGGCTCGGCGTCAGCAGCCGCAGGGGTTGGGTCGAAGAAATAGAGCCTGGCGAAGGAACCGGCGTCGGGGTCAGCGCCGTCATGACCTTGCCCGGCTCGCCGTGCCACGCCCGGATGATACCACCGGTCCCGCCGTCCGCGCCCGCGTTCAAGTCCACGCTGATGATCACGCGCACGAACTTTCCGAAGGTGAACACGTCGCTGAAGTTCACGTTCGGAAGGTTGGGCTGGCTGCCCCCGCCAAGTTCGAGGATGCCCGAGCGCTCCATACGCCACGAGAAGTTGTTGCTAAGAACCTGCGCGAACGTGCCCGTGTCCGTCGATTGCGTCCGTCGGATCACAGCCTCGACGGTCAGGACCTTGTCCAGGCCGCTGCCGCCAGAAGCCGGATCCTCGAAACCGCCGTGCCCGGAGGCAAGTGTGAAGAACGGCGTCCCGACGAGGTTGCTTTCAAAGCTGACCTGTCCGCGCGCGACGATGGGCATGCCCGGAACGCCGGTCAGGCCGAGATCCATGATCGGAAGATCACCGATGTAGCGCGCCGTGATGTCCGCAGGGGACGACAACAGGCCGGGAATTCCGCCGATGCCGTAGAACAGCGGCTCCGACCCGTCCACGCCGCCCGACGGCGCGATGCGGATACCGACACGCCCGGACCCGCCCGCGTTCGGCAGAAGCTGCGCTTCCGTCGTCATGGCCACGCCGTCGAATACAAACCCCCGAACGAACGCGGACGTGCCGCCTTCCTCGTTGCGCCGCGTGGTGATGTCATAGGCCGGGTTCCACAGGTCGATATGCGTCTCGGTCCAGTCGGTGTCGGTGATTTCTGGCGTGGGCACGGACACAATGCCCAGCATGTCGAGCATCTGGTAGGCGTAGAGTTCGCCCAGCAGCGGAAAGCCCCAGTCGTCGTCGTTCGAAAAATGCGGATCGTCCGCCGCCAGACGCAGGCACATCGTCTGCGGGGACCACTGTTTCGGCAGCGCCATCGGGAAATCCGTCGTGTTCTCAAAAAACGGGTCCCAGCCGCCGGGAATGTTCTCGGCTAGCGCCGCCTCGGTCGTCATGATTTCCCCCACCGTCGTGTGCGTGAAGGTCGGGCTCTGCGCGGGACGGCCTGTCGAGATGATGACGCCGATCTTCGTGTATGAGTAATCAACCAGTTCGGCCATCGAATGGTTGAGCGTGTAGGCTAGGCCACCCTCTCCGATGGTCGTGCCAAGGCTGACCGGCGTCCCGTCGATCAGCTTTTGCGTGAGGATCGGAACCATGATCGCCGCGTTCTGGTTCATGAAGGCGGTCCATGACATGTTCCACACGACACCGATCTTTGTGCCGTGCCGGGTGATTTCGTCCTGCACAAACCTGCGGTCGTCCTCCCATGGCCGCGGCGGCGTGCCGTCCGGGTCGACCCATTCCGGTGCCTGCACTCCGGACACGGCCATCAGCCCGAACAGGATTTTCAGGCCGGGGTAGTTCACTTGGATCAACCTGACCATGCGCGCGAAACCCGGCATGGGTTCGTTCCCGGCCTCGTTGTTAATCTGCTTGATCGTGGGGCCGACGCGCGGGGTGTTCGTGCGATCCGGAGTCCAGAGTTGCACGTTGTTCGGCTCGGGGATCGTTTCAGGCGTGATCGTGACAGAATTGTCCGCGACGGCGAACTTGACCGCGTTCGATTGTCCAAGCCCCACAACCACAAGCCCGACGCAGACTTTCCGAGTCATGATGCTCTCAGGGGCTGCGCTGCCCTGCACCCGGCACTCGATCCGCTTGTAGGTGCCAAGGTCGAGCGGCACGTCATTGAGCGTGGCGCCGGAAATGGTGCCGCCGCTGACTGTCCCGATGGCCTGCCAAGTTCCTTCCGTACCGCGAACGTCCGGGGTCGCAGCGTTCCAGTCGCTGAACTCGACATACCGCGCCTCGATCACTGCGCCGTCGTCCGCATCCGTCGATGCCAGAGACACGGGAATGTCGGTGGCATCCAGGCCTTGCGCGATCCCGCCGTCGAAATAAGCGACCTCCGCGATGCTGTCGATCTCCTCCAGTGTGGCGCTCGCACCGGTCAGCACCGTGACCGCGTTCGACGCCGGCGATGCCACACCCGAACCCGCATCCGTCC
>NZ_QDFI01000160.1 GCF_003254465.1 Meridianimarinicoccus zhengii | reverse complement strand
CTCCGTTTTCGATCTTGAATCAGAAATGAGACCAAACGGGAATCCCTTGATTGCAGACACGGCCTAGGCCTCGTCGGCGTCGAACAGAACGCCATCGTGAAGTTCTTTTCGATCGTCGCGGTCGTGCTGCTTCCGCCGACGCTTGTTACCGGGATCTATGGAATGAATTTCCACGTCATGCCCGAACTGAGATGGGCCTATGGTTATCCGACGGCCATTCTGGTGATGCTCGCTTCGGCGATCCTTCCCTATCTCTGGTGCCGGTCCCGCGGATGGCTTTGAGGACATGTGGTGGAAATTCCTACAGGCACCTGGGGCACTGGACAGCGACAAATGCCTGGACGTCGTGCTTCGGTTGTTCGACACCACGCATGGTTGCGAAGACACGCCTAAAGAACCTGGTGGGCCGATCAAGGAATCGCCCTCCGGATCGAGACGACTGACGAAATCACCTCCGGCAGCGGGCACCGCCGGAGGTTATATCGTCAGCGTTCGCGATCTATTGTGTCGCGGGTGTAGTTTGCTCGACGGGCGGCGTCACCGCTGCCGTGGTGTCCGTGCCGAACCAGTCAAACCAGTAGACCGCTGCGGCAAGAACGATGATCACGGCTGCGGCGATACCGCCCCAGAGCCGCCAAGTCGTGCCGTTTGGGTCGTTCAGGCTTTGTGCCATTTGTCCTGACCTCCGCAGGTTGAAGGACGTAACAGATCCAAGCGGATCATTCCGCCGGTTCCTTGATCACGCCGGCTTCGAGCGCAGCGGCGAGTTCGGCCTCGTCGACCATTCCGTCACCGCTCGTGTCGACTGTAGCAAAGGTGTCCTCGGTGAGGCCGGGATATGCCTCCGCCATTTCAGTGAAGGAAATCATCCCGTCGCCGTCGGAATCTACATCCGAGACCATGAGGGCAAGAGCGGGGGCCGCAAACAGAGCGGCTGCAAGCGCACCAACTGTCATACGACGCATATTGAAGTCTCCAGTCCTTGAACGACTGCCCGGGTCATTCTCCCCGGCAGAGCCGGAGCCATTCTCCGGCATGGAGACATCAAGACCCGGTCTTGCGAGTCGTTCATTGACGGCCGTCAACACGTCGCGGACAGAGCTGTGCTCTCGTTCCGGCAGCGTTTCGACCTGGCGCGAGTCGCGTCGGGTAATCGCAACAACGGAGGCGAAACATGTTCTATCCTACATCTTCGCGCCGCAGCGATCCGTTCGCGCACATGCGCTCGATGCTGCTTGATTTCGACCGTGCGACGCCGGCGCGGCCCGCCCTGTCGGTGTTCCCGGCTGTGAACGTCTGGCAGGGCGAAGAGGCCGTCGCGGTCACGGCCGAAATCGCCGGGGTGGACCCGGCGGACATCGACATTTCGGTCAAGGACGCCGTTCTGACGGTCGCTGGCGAGCGCAAGGTGCCGGAAGCTTCCGAGGGCGCCCGTTGGCACCGCAACGAGCGCAGCTTCGGCAAGTTCTCCCGCACCGTCCGGCTGCCCTTTGCCGCCTCCAACAACAAGGTCGAGGCACGGATGACCCACAGCGTGCTGCGGATTGTGGTTGGTCGTCCGGAAGAGGACAAGCCGCGCAAGATCGAAATCAAGGCCGCGTGAGGGGAGGACAGTTCCATGAACAACGATGTGACCCAGACCGCTGGAAAGCCCGCGGCCGATACCCCCGAGACCATGACCGGAGCACGCGTCTACCGGCCGCTGACGGATATCATGGAGACCGACGAGGGCGTGACCCTGATGCTCGAGGTGCCGGGCGTTGCTGCCGATGACGTCGATGTCACGCTGGAAAAGCGCGTGCTGACGATCCGCTGCAAGGTTCATTACACGCGACCGGACAAGCTGCAGCTGGCCTATGCGGAGTACGGCGAGGGCGACTACGAGCGGGCGTTCACGCTGTCGGACGACTTTGATCCCGACAAGATCGAGGCCGCGATGGCCAACGGCGTGCTGACGCTCACGCTGCCCCGGGCTGCCGAAGCCCAGCCCAGGAAGATCGCCGTCAAAGGCGCGTGATCACAGGAGGATAGACAGATGCAGATCAAGGACCTTATCCCTTGGGCGCGCAAGGAACATGCGCCCGAACCCAAGAGCGATGATCAGAACCCCATCGCCGCGCTGCAACGGGAAATGAACCGCGTGTTCGAGAGCTTCTGGAACCGCACCAGTGATCTGGACTGGCCATGGCGCGGTGGCGAGGCGAAGTCGGATGTCGTCGAGACTGGGGACGCGATCGAGGTGTCGATCGAACTGCCCGGCATGGAGATGAAGGACATCGAGGTGTCGGTCACCGACGACATGCTGACCGTGAAAGGCGAGAAGAAGGTCGAACGGCAGGAGGAAAAGAAGGACTACTACGTTCAGGCTGAACAAACTTCTGGCTGGCCGCTCTGACGATTGCCGCGACAGTTTTCAGCCA
>NZ_QDFI01000159.1 GCF_003254465.1 Meridianimarinicoccus zhengii | reverse complement strand
GCAAGGTTCGATCCGGCGCGCGCGCGCAGCCTGCCGATCGCCGCCGCCGGGGGCCTGTCGGCGCCGAGCCGCGCCACCAGCCGCGCCTTGTCGTCCAGCAAGGCCCCCAGGTCCTCGAAACGTCCGGCGAGAATCAGCCGCCGCTCGGTGTCGAGCAAGGCGACAAGCGCCTCGGCGTCCTTGTGCATGGCGGTCATGACGCACGCGCCTGCAATGCGCGGAAAATCGATTCCGCAAGCCCGATACCGCCCGCCTCCGCCATCCGCATGGCCTGCGCGTCGCGCAGGAAGGACCCGAACTGGTCTTCGCCGCTGCCCCCGGAGAAGTCCGAAGCCGGTCCGTCCAGCCCGGCATGCTTCAGCATCTCCGAAAGAAACTGCGCCTCGAGCTTCACCGCCGTGTCGCGCAGCCGCGCCGTGTCGTCCGTCATGGGCACGGGGCGGCCCGAAACCGATCCGCTGCCGTTTGCCGTGTGAACGCCGTCCATCGTCACCTCCTCGAAAATTCGGACAGCGCCACCATGACGGGACGCCGGTAAAGGATTGGTAATGATGTTGCCGGATTGTTCCCGAATACCCGTTGCGAGGTGCACCATGATTCCGCAGATGCTTTCTTCCCCGCCGCCCGCGACAGCGCGACAGGCGCCGCCGCAGTCCGGCGCCGCACGCGACCCGCGCCAGGACGACGCGGACGCGGCCGCGTTCACGCTCGCGGCGGCGGACGCGGCGCAGGACACGCCCGACGGAAGCGATACGAGCGACACCTTCGCGCTTGCCGCCGAGACCGCCCGCGCTCCCGGTCCGGTGGCTTCCGGCGCGCAGGTCGGCGAAGGGTCGGCGCGCCACCGGCAGATTCCGCCGGGGGAGGCGTCGGTTCACGCCGGTCCGGGCCTGCAGGCGCACACGGACGCTGCCGCGCGCGCAGACGGGAAAACGGTGCTGCAGGTGCCGACCCACACTCCCGGACATGACACTGCCGCTGGCGCTGGGAATGCCGGGCAACCCAAGCCCCCCCCTGCAGATGCGCACGCAGCGGCCACGACAGGGACGGCAACGGAACCGCGCGGCGCCATGCCAGGTGTCGCGGCGGCCACGGCGGCAGCGAGCGCCGCATCGCCATCCGAGCGGATGAACCGGCAGACGGCCCAGCGCGGCGAACAGCCCCCCGCGCGCCGCACAGCGCCAATGCCGGACGGTCGCACAACGGCGGACACGCGGCCGGATGTTGCGGCGAGCGGCACGGCCAACAGCATACCCGCGGTCCCGCAGGCGCCATCCGACCCCGCCATGTTGCCGGGCGACGGCAACGCATCGGTCGAGGACGCGGCGGCAGCGCCGCGCGACATTGAGATTACCCGCGCCGAAAACGGGCGGACCGATCCCCTGCGCGCCGATCCGCCCCGCACGGAACTCGCCCGCAGCATGGCCAGCCAGCTGGTGGAGGCGGTCCGCCACGGTCCGCACGGCAGCACCGACGTCGCGCTCAACCCGGAAGAGCTGGGCCGCGTCCGGCTCAGCCTGACGGCGCAGGACGGGGTCCTGCATGTCAGCGTTCTGGCCGAGCGGCCGGAAACCCACGACCTGCTGCGCCGCAATATCGGCCTGCTGCAGTCCGATTTCCGCGCGCTGGGCTATACCGACGTGGCATTCGATTTCGGCCCCGGCGGGGACCGGCCCGACCGGTCCGCCGACACCGCGGCGCCCCCCGAAATCCGGGACGGCGTCGCCGACACCATGACCGCGACGGCCGAGGGCCCCGCCGCATCCCCGCGCACCGGCGCCACATCGGCACGTCTCGACCTGCGGCTCTGACGGAAAGGACAGGTACCATGGAAATCTCATCCAGCCAGACAGGCACCCAGACAGGCAGCCAGGGCGCCGCGCCAGCCGCCGAAGCCGGTTCCGGAACCCGGATCGGCGCGGATTTCGACACGTTCCTCACCATGCTGACGACACAGATGAAGAACCAGGACCCGCTCAACCCGGTCGAATCGTCGGATTTCGCCGTGCAGCTCGCAACGTTCTCGGGGGTCGAGCAGCAGGTGCAGACTAACGACCTGTTGCGCGCCATGGGCGCCGCCGGGGCCATGGGCGGGCTGTCGCAATACGCGGGGTGGGTCGGGATGGAGGCGCGCAGTACCGCGCCCGTCCGGGCCACCGATGGCCCGGTCGAACTGCATTACGAGATGCCGCTGGGTGCCGTGGCATCCGAGATCGTGCTGCGCGACGACAGCGGGATCGAGGTGCGCCGCATGGCCGTCACGGGGCCGGGCCCCATGGTCTGGGACGGAACCGGCGCCAGCGGCGCGGCCCTGCCCGCGGGCGACTATACCGCGACGCTGGAAAGTCGCGATTCGGCCGGTCTGGTGACAACCGACACCGTGGGCAGCTACGCCCGCGTGGCGGAATTGCGGGCCGAGGCGGACGGGGCGGTCGCCATTCTCGACAGCGGCGCGCGCGTGCCGGTCTCCGGGATCACGGCGTTGCGGGCCGCGAACTGACATGGCACATCCCGCAGGCGGACCTTCGGGCGGCCCACGGGCCGCGGCACCACGCCGCCGCCCAGCAGGAGACGACCCCGCCCCATGTGCCGCGACCGATCCCGCCCGCCCCCGCCGCCCGTCGCGGGACCGGCCCTG
>NZ_QDFI01000016.1 GCF_003254465.1 Meridianimarinicoccus zhengii | reverse complement strand
GTGGGCGCGATGACGCCCCGCGCGCCGGTGGGCGCGACGATGCCCGCGCCGCGGATGCGGCGCAGGACACCCGCGACGACGGGCAGCGCAACCCGGACCAGCCGCGCCGCCGTGCCGAACGCCGGTCCGATGCGCCCACGGAGACGCTCGTGATCGACGGCACCGCCGACACCGATAGCGGCCTCGTGGACACGCCCGAGGGCAAGGCCGACCGCCCCCGGCGGGTCACGCGCACATCGAACGCCGCTGCGGCCGACGATTCGCCGCGCGCCGGCGCGTCCGACGACGACTCCCGCGCCGAAGTTTCCGACGACGCCCAGCGCGCGACCACTGCCGAGGAAACCCCGCGCGCCGTCGCTGCCGATGACATCCCGCGCGACGGTGATGCGGCCGGCGACGATGCCGCGCCCGTGGCCGACGGCACGCCCCCGCCGCCCGCGCGCAAGCCCCGTGCGCCGCGCAAACCGCGTGCGCCCAAGGCGGTCAAGGGCGACAAGGCGGACAAGCAGGCAGCCACCGCCGATGCCGGTGACGAACCGTCGGCTCAGGCGCCCGGCGCACCGGACCGCGCCGCCGAATAGAAGCGGTCATGCCGCGATGGACCGAAAAAGGTCCGCGCCGCAACGGGCGCGGCCCTTTCGTGTCGGCGCGCCCGGCCGGTTCAACGCCCGCCTGCGCAGGGGCGTCGGGGCAGGTCAGCCCGCCGCCACCGCGCGCGCGAGCGCGCACCACCGTTCCAGTTCGATCTCCTCGGCCCGCGCCGTGGGCGGGATGCCCGCCGCCGCCAGACGGTCCTCGATATCCGGGGCCACGCCGCGCAGCGACGCGCGCAGCATCTTGCGGCGCTGGTTGAACCCCGCCGCCACCACCCGCGACAGGATCGCGGCGTCGGCCGGATACCGCGGCGCGGGCAGGGCGGTCAGGTGCACCACCGCCGAGCTGACCTTGGGCGGCGGGGTGAAGGCCTGCGGCGGTAGGTCCATCACGATCCGCGCCTCGGCCCGCCATTGCGCGAGGATCGCGAGCCGCCCATAGGCCTTGCCGCCGGGTGCGGCGACGATCCGCTGGGCGACCTCGCGCTGGAACATCAGGGTCAGGCTTTCCCAGAAGGGCGGCCAGTCGGGCGGGGTCAGCCAGCGTACCAGCAGCTCCGTCCCGATATTGTAGGGCAGGTTCGCCGTGATCCGGATCGGCGGGGTCAGATGCGCCAGCGGGTCCACCTTCAGCGCGTCGCCCTCGATCACCTCCAGCCGCCCCGGATAGGCCGCCGCGATCGCGTGCAGCGCGGGGATGCAGCGCGCGTCCTTTTCCACGGCCAGAACCCGGCGCGCGCCCTCCGCCAGCAGCCCGCGGGTCAGCCCGCCGGGGCCGGGGCCGATTTCCAGCACGTCCGATCCGGTCAGGTCGCCCGCCGCCCGCGCGATCTTGGCGGTCAGGTTCAGGTCCAGCAGGAAATTCTGCCCCAGCGCCTTGCGCGCGCTCAGGCCGTGATCGGCGATCACCTGCCGCAGGGGGGGAAGGTCGTCGATGGCGGCCATGGGCGCGCGTGGGCTCCGATCACACTCATATGGGAGTCATATGAGATTCATATGGAATTCATATCCGGTTTCGCCGGGCTTTTTCAGCCCGTGGCGGCCCGCGCGGCCCCCATGTCGCGCGCCAGCCGCAGCGCCGCGATCAGGCTGGCGGGATCGGCGCGGCCCGTGCCCGCGATGTCGAAGGCGGTGCCGTGATCGGGCGACGTTCGAATGAAAGGCAGCCCCAGCGTGACGTTCACGCCGCCGGAAAAATCAAGCGTCTTGATGGGGATAAGCGCCTGGTCGTGATACATGCAGACGGCCGCGTCATAGCGCGCGCGCGCCGCGGGATGGAACATCGTGTCGGCGCTGTGCGGCCCGATGATCGCCATGCCCTCGGCCTGCAAATCCTTGATGACAGGGAAAATCAGGTCGATCTCCTCGGTGCCCATGGCCCCGCCCTCGCCCGCGTGGGGGTTCAGCCCCGCCACGGCAAGCCGCGGGTTTTCAATGGAAAAATCGCGCCGCAGCCCGGCATGGGTGATCCGCAACACGTCCCGCAGGCCGCTTGCCGTCAGCGCGCCGGGCACCTGGGCTAAGGGGATGTGGATGGTGGCCGGCACGACCCGCAGCGCGGGACAGGCCAGCATCATCACCACCCGATCCACCCCGCCAAGGGCTGCGAGAAACTCTGTATGGCCGGGATGGGCAAAGCCCGCGCCGTCCTTCAGGGCCTTCTTGTGAATGGGCCCGGTGCAGACGCCCGCAACCTTGCCGGCCTGTGCCATTGCGACGGATTGTTCAATGACGGCAATCACATGGGCGGCATGGGACGGGTCCGGTTGGCCGGGCACCGCGGGGCCGCCGAAGCCGTGTGGGATCACCGGCAACGCACGCAAGGCCGCGCCCGCAGCCTCCGCCGGGTCGTCGATCCGCGCGACCGGCGTGCCCTGCGGCAGGTGGCCCGGATCGCCCAGCCAGACGAAAGGCAATGTCCCGCGCAGGGTATCCCAGGCCTTCGCCGCCAGTTCGGGCCCGATCCCCGCGGGCTCACCGCAGGTCAGCGCGATGGGCGCCGGGCCGGTCATTCCAGCCGCTCGATGAACGCGTCGGCGCGCAACTCGGCCAGGTAGGCGGCCCCGAGGCTTTCAAGCCGCCGGGCGAACAATTGCTGGCGGATCTGTTCGAGGCTGAGGTCTTCCTCCGGTTCGGCCACGCGGTCGCACAGCATCACGATCCGCCCGCCATCGCCCGTCGCCTGCGGCCCGAACACCACCATTTCGCCTTCGTCCAGCCGGTCGAGCGCGCTGCCAAGCGCCGCCGGCAGCGCGCTGCGCGGGCCGGTTTCGCGTTGCAGACGATCCTCACCCGCGCCCTGAAACACCCCGAACAGGTCGTCGCAGCGGTCGGTCACGTTTCGCAGGCGGGTGCGCTCTGCCTCCAGGTCCGTGCCGGGCGGATAGCGGACCGTGGCGTGGTCGATGTCGCCGCCGCCGGCCAGCGGCGGGCGGCGGTCCTCGATCGCGCGCAACTGGAACAGCGCCAGCCCGCCCTCAAGCGGGATCGGGCGGGTCACGTCGCCGGGTTGCAACCCAAGCAGGATCGGTGCGATCTGGGGCGGCAGGTCCGACAGCGAGACCCAGTCGAGCTGACCGCCATTCCCGGCCGATGGCGCAACCGAGAACCGTCGCGCCGCGGCCGAGAACGCATCGAAGCTGCGCAGTTCGGCGATGGCGGCGGCGCGTTCCTGCGTGGCGGCGGCCACGTCCGGGTCCATCGGCAGGATGATTTCGGACAGCAGCACGCGGGTCGCCCCGTTATCGAGACCGAGCGCCGCGGCGCGGTTCACCTCGGCATCCGTCGGTCGGGCGCGGGCGGTGAAGCGTTCGCGCACGACCTCGCCCCAGCCGATCAGCGCCGCGATGTAATCCCGCACGGTCTCCGGCTCGATCCCCACATCGGACACCGCGATCAGCAATTCCTCGCCCGTCAGGTTGGCGCGGGACGCGAATTCGTCGATCCCGAAACGGATGTCGTCTTCCGTCGGCACGATGCCCGCGTCGCGGGCGGCCTGTTCCTTCAGGCGATCCTCGATCAGGCTTTCAAGGGCCGCATCGGGCGTCGCATCGGGGCGGCGCAGCACGCCGAAGAGCCGCGCACGCTGCGCGACCTCGAAACGTGTGACGACGCTGTCGTTGACGCGCGCGACGGTGTCGAACGGACCCTGCTGCGCGGCGCCGGGCAGGGTCGCCGCGACGAGCCAGAGACAAGCGCCGAGGATCGTGCGGACGGCCGCGGCGGCGCGGCGTGTGCGCTGGCAGGCATGTGCGTGGCGGGATGTCATCGTGGCGTCGTCCTCAGTTCCTGCAACCGGCGGCGGCCGGGTTGCCCCCGGCACTGCCGAACCCGGCAAGTTCGACCGTGAACCCGTAGGTCGTGGTCGCCTCCACATCGTTTGTCGCTCTAAAACGCCGCGTGACGGAAAGATCAACCCTCACACATTCGTTGGCATATGCCAGCACGAGCCCCGAGCGGTTGGTCCGCCCGACGGTGAAGTCGCGCCGTAACTCGCCGCGCGCGGACCAGGTGCGGGTCAGCGGCAGGCTGGCGGCGGCGTAGACCTCGGAGACATCCTCGGTCAGGTTGGCGTCCCGATCGGCGCTTTGCCAGATGTAGTTGGACGCCAGCACGAGCCGACCGGGGCCGTTCCAGCCCAGGCGCGCCTCGAAGATCGACAGGTCGAGATCGTCGTCAAGCAGCGCGAGCGTGCGGAACCGGATCTCGTCCGCGATGTCGAGATCGACCTGCGCCAGCCAGTCCGACCGCCGCCCCGCAAGCCCGGAGGAGGCGCTGAACTGGTCGGTGTCCGAAAAGCGGTAGATACGCCCGCCCGTCAGCGCGATCCGCACGCCGTCAGTGTCCCGCGCGCTCCAGCGCAGGGCCAGGTTCGCGCGCGTTCCCGTTTCGGACCGGTCGAGACCGGGAAAGCGGTTGAGCGACAGGATGTTGCCGGTATCGAGCGCCACTGCGGTGCTGTCGTCATTGGGGGACTCGATGCCGCTGTCCGCGCTGTGGGCGATCTGCGCGACGGGTTCGAGGATCTGGTAGCTGCCGCCCGCGCCGGGCCGGATCAGCGGCCAGGACAGGGTCAGCGCGCCTTGCGGCCAGAGCCCGGCCTGCGTCGTCTCGAACCGGCTGTCGTCGGTGATCCGCTTGAGATCGAGCGTCAGGTCCGCCTCCCCCGCAAGGCGCAGCCCGCCCGGTCCCGTGTACGTGTTGCGCCATCCCGCACGGCCGCGCAGCTGCGCCATGTCGCGCCCGTCGATATCGGCGGCGCTTTCGCGGCGGAATGCCTGTGCCGCAAGGTCGAAATCGAACCAGCCGCCAACGCCAGGCATCTGCATGCGCTGGTCCCAGCGGGCATAGGCCACGAGATCCGGGTCGCCCGAGTCGTCGCTGTCGGCGCGCAGCGACTGGAAATGCGTGATGTCCGCGGCGATCAGTTCGCCGGGCCGGACCCGGCTGACGGCGATGGCGCTGTCCAGCCGGTCCTTGTCGGAGAATCCGTAGTCGCGCAGATAGGCGTCGTCGCTGGTCAGTTCGACATCGGCGGTCAGGTTGAACCCGTTCGGCAGGGCATAGGTCTGCGTGGCGAACAGATAGCCCCGCGTCCCGGATTCAAGCCGGTCTTCCGATGCGGCGCCTTCGATCAGCAGGTCGCCGCGGACGAAGGCCTGCCTGTAGCGGGCCTCCAGCGTGGTGCTGTCATCCTCGGTCACATAGGGGATCAGGGTCACGTCGGCATGATCGCCCAGCGGCAGGAACCATGGCAACCTGATCCCGTTGCCCAGGGACGAACTGGCCACGAAGCTTGGCGGCAGAAAACCGCGCACACGGGGGTCGCTGCCGTCGGGGACGCGCAGCGCGGGCAGGTAGAACACGGGCACGCCGGCGATGCGGAAGCGCGCGTTGTAGAAATAGACCTGCGCCGTTTCCTGGTCGTGGATGACGCGGTCGGCGCGGATTTCCCAAAGCGGCGTCTGGCCGCGCGCGCAGACCTGGCAGCTTGATGCCGCGACCTGCCGCAGATCGCTGAAGCGCCCGCCGCGGCGCGTCATCTCGGCCCCCGCGATCTGGAGCTGATCGTTCAGAACCACGCGCGCGCCCTGCAGGATGCCCTCGGTCAGGTCGGTATCAAGCTCCGCCGCGTCGGCCAGGACGACGGTGCCGTCCGCATCGCGCAGCTCGATCGGGCCGTCGATCTGCACCCGGTCGGTGCTGCGGTCATAGACGATGCGGCTTGCACGCAGGCGGCGGCCACGGGTGAAGACCTCCACGTTGCCTTCGGCGATCAGGCGCTCGTTCCCGTCGATCCGCACGAGATCGGCGACTAGCGCGGTCGTCTCTCCGGCGTCCTGCGCATGGGCGGTCCCGGCAAGCCAGAGCGCGAGGCACAGGCCCGCCAGGGCGTGGAACAGCCGGGCGCGGGTCATCCGTCCTCGAAATGCAAGAGCAGCCCGAGCGCGATCAGGATCGCGGCGACGGGCGGGGTCCAGATCGCGGCCATCACGGGGATCTGCCCGCTGTCGCCCATGACCTGCGCAAGGTTTGCGGTGAAATGGACCGCGAACCCTGCCAGCACTGCGAACAGCACCATCAGCCCCGTATTGCCCAGCCGCGTGTGGCGCAGGGTGAACACCGCGCCCATCAGCACCATCGCCACGAAGCCGAGCGGCTTGGCCAGTTCCGACTGGTACCAGACCCTGTGCGAGCGCGCCGAGAAGCCCGCGGTTTCCAGCCGGTCGATAAAGGGGGGCAGGTCCCAGATCGGGATGGCGGATGGCGTGCCGAAACTGTCGCGGATCTGGTCGCGGGTCAGGTCGGTGTCCACGAACAGGGTCGGGCTGCGGCGTGCCGTCGCCTCCGGGTTGGAGGCGGTGGTGAAATCCCAGCGCTTGGCGTCGCGCAGGATCCAGGCGCCATCGGACAGTTCGGCCTCGGCGGCATCGATGCGGAACAGCGGCACGTCGCTGCGGTCGAAGCCGAAGAAGCTGACCCCGAACAGGTGCGTGCCATCGAGATTGGCGGTTTCGGCGTGGATGGCGGTCTGCCGGGCGTCGCTGCCCTGTCGCAGCCAAAGCCCTTCGCGGCTGACCGACACGATGCGTTCGGACCCGCGCAGGCGGTTTTCCTCGGTCCGGTATTCGCGCGACAGGGCCGCCACGAGCGGGTTGCCGATGGCGACGATGCCAGACCCGAGCAACGCCGCCGCCAGCACGGGCGCCATGAGACTGCGCAGCGCTGACCGGCCCGTCGCCCGCGCGATGACAAGCTCGCTCGTGCGCGCCAGCCCCACGAACAGCGCAATGGCCGCGAGCAGCACCACCAGCGACAGGATCTGGTACAGGACCTCTGGCAGGTGCAGCAGCGCCATGTAGGCGAGGAACCCGAACCCCACCGTGCTGCTGTCGAAGCGGCGGATATGTTCCAGCAGCTCCACCAGCCACATGAAGGCCGCGAAGCCCACGACGATCCCGCCGAAGGTCAGCAGGAACTTGCGCGCGAAATACAGATGCAGGGTCATGCGGCCCGCCTGCGATGCAGCCATGCGCCGATGGTCCCGTTGCCGAGCCACAGCAGCACGAGACACAGCACCAGCGCGAAGATGCTGGACATGTAGACTGCCCACCACATGTCCGGGTTCTGTTTCGACAGGTCGATGGCGGCATTGTCGGCCAGCTTCACGACCACGATGAGCAGGACGGCCAACACGATCTGCCGCCACAGGCCGAACCGGCTGAACCCGCCAAGCATGAGCGCCGCGAATCCCACCAGCACCGCGCCCACGGACAGAAGTGCCTCGGTCGTGCGCAGATGCGCCTCGCGGAACAGGTGCTCGATCGTGCGCCCGGTGCGGGCGGACATGTCCTCGGTCGGGTGCAGCAGGGCAAGGGTGGACAGCGACCGGTAATCCACCCGCCGTTCGGCGGGCGCGTCCACCAGGGTGCCGATGGCGACCGTGGCCGTCTCGAAGACCGTGGTGGCCAG
Source organism: Meridianimarinicoccus zhengii (assembly GCF_003254465.1). Lineage (GTDB taxonomy): Bacteria > Pseudomonadota > Alphaproteobacteria > Rhodobacterales > Rhodobacteraceae > Meridianimarinicoccus > Meridianimarinicoccus zhengii. The sequence goes on along the minus strand of NZ_QDFI01000016.1, from coordinate 66,129 downwards.
CCGGTTCGTGCGCGTGTCGATGGTTTGTGCCATGCCGTCGAACATGACCAGTCGCGGGCCGTCTTCGTGGCGCACCAGCAGCGCGCGGTTGGCGGAATAGGTCGTCTCCCGGATGCCTTCGCGCCGGTCGGTGAGCAACAACCCTTGCAGCGTGCCGTCGGGGGCAATGTCGCGGACATAGACGGTGACGCCAGCCACCGGGCTCTGGAAGCTGCCCGGCACCAGCAGCCGGGCCGAGATCGCGGCAGCGAGATCCGCCTCGATCCGGCTGATCCGCTTGAAGCTTTCCGGCACGACGACATGCCCGAGCACCAGCATCAGCGCCGCAAGCGCCACGCCGAACACCGCGAAGGGCCGCGCCAGCCGAAAGGCGCTGTAGCCGGTGGCCTGCACGACCACCAGTTCGCTGTCCGAATGCAGCCGGTTTGTGACGAAGGCCGCGGCGACGAAGCCCGCGACCGGCAGCACGATCGTCATGATGGCGGGGAGGCTGAGCACGGTCATTTCCAGGACGCGCGCGCCGGCCTGGCCCTCGGCAAGGTAGCGGTCGAGCAGGATAACCGCGCGATTGACCCAGTAGATCCCCACGAGGACGAGGGCGAAGAACGCGAACACGCGTGTCAGATGCGACAGGATATATCTGTCAAACCGCCCCACGCTGTTCCGCTCCTGCCCGTTTCGCTGTTCCGGTCTTAGCCCATCGGCGGGCGGGGGAAAACGGGTTCTGGCCAAGTCGCGGCCTGCTGGCTAGGGTCGCGCGGAATTTATGGAAAGGACCGCCATGACCATGCCGCCTGACATCCGCTTCGTGCCGCAGGATCTGGGCGCCCTTGCCGGTGCGCACGGGCGCGTCGTCGTCTTCGTGGCCCCGGATGGCACGCTGCCGGTGCCGGCGCGGCGCATCGACCGGCTGACCCGCGGGGCGCTGACGCGGGCGGTGGCAAGCGACCGCTTCGCGGACCTGTCGCCCGGCAGCGCGCTGGACATGGCATTTCCGGCCGGGATGGCGGCGGAGGCGGTGCAGGTCGTCAAGCTGGACCGCCGTGCGGATACGGTCACGGCGCGGCGCGCCGGTGCCGCCGTCGCGGCGGCGCGGGGCCGCACAGCCGTGCTGGTTCTTGCGGGGGCGCTGCCGCAAGCGGCGGATATCGCGCTGGGGCTCGCGCTGCGCGATTACGCGTTCGAGGATCACAAGACGGGCGAAAGCGTGGGCGCGCCGCGCGGCCCCGTGTCGATGATGGTCACGCGCCCCGACGCCGTGGCCCGTGCCGCGCGCGACGATGCCGCCCGCGCCGAAGGCGTGCATTTCACGCGCGACCTGATCAACGCGCCCGCCAACGTGCTGACCACCGACCTGTTCGCGGCACAGCTTGCGGCGATGCAGGCTCTCGGGCTCGACGTGGAGATCCTCGAGGAGGCGGAGCTGGAACGGCTGGGGATGCGGACGCTTCTGGCGGTTGGGCAGGGGTCGGCCAGCCCTTCCAAGGTGGTGGTGATGCGCTGGCAGGGCGGGACGCCGGGGGCCGCGCCGCTGGCGCTGGTCGGCAAGGGCGTGATCTTCGATACCGGCGGGATCAGCATCAAGCCCGCGCAGGGCATGGAGGAAATGACCGCCGACATGGGCGGCGCGGGCGTGGTCGCGGGCGTGATGCGGACGCTGGCGCTGCGCCGGGCCAAGGCCAATGTCGTGGGGCTGGTGGGGCTTGTGGAAAACATGCCCGATGGGCGGGCCATGCGCCCCGGCGACGTGATCCGGTCGATGAAGGGCGACACGGTCGAGATCATCAACACCGATGCCGAGGGGCGGCTCGTGCTGGCGGACGTGCTGTGGTACGCGCAGGACCGATTCAAGCCTGCGGCGCTGATCGATCTGGCGACCCTTACGGGGGCGGTGATCGTGGCGCTCGGGCATGACAAGGCGGGCGTCTTCTCAACCGATGACGGGCTTGCGGATGCGTTCCTGAAGGCCGCCGCGGCCGAGGGTGAAGGCGCATGGCGCCTGCCGCTGGACCCTGCCTATGACAAGCCGCTGAAGAGCCGCGTGGCGGACATGCGCAATTCCGCCGGGCGTGCGGCGGGGGCGGCGACGGCGGCGATGTTTCTCAAGCGGTTCGTGCGCGACGGCGTGCCGTGGATGCATCTCGATATCGCCGGCGTGACCCTGCCGCCCGAGGCCGCGAGGCTGGCCCCCAAGGGCGCGACCGGCTGGGGTGTGCTGTCGCTCGACCGGCTGGTGGCCGACCGGTTCGAAGGCTGACCGGTGGGGACCCTGCGCTTCTACCACGTAACGCGCGGGTCGGTGGCCGAGACCCTGCCGAAACTGCTGGGCCGCGCGTTTGATGCCGGGCTGCGCGTGCAGATCCGCTGCGCCGATGCCGATCGCGCCGAATGGATCGACCGCGCGCTCTGGCTGGGGCCGGAGGCGGATTTCCTGCCCCACGGGATCGCGGGGGGGCCCCATGATGGGATGCAGCCCGTGCTGATCGACCCCGCCCAGCGCCTCGCCCCCGGCATCGCGTGCCTGATGGCGCTCGACGGGGCGGAGGTCACGGCGGACGAGGTGCGCGCGCTGGGGCGGGTGTTCGTCATATTCGACGGCCAGGACGAAGCCGCGGTCGCGCGCGCCCGGACACAGTGGACGGCGCTGACGGGCGCGGGGCTCGGCGCGGAGTACTGGTCCGAGGCGTCGGGCCGCTGGGAATGTGCGCGCACGGCTGCCCCGGCCACCTGATCCGCGGCCTGAAAAATTTTTCGGCATTTGTGCTGCGCGACACAGTGCCCGCGAGCTGCCGCGGGTAGACGCAAGAGGCCGGTGCGCGGCTGTCACCCCGGCCCGACAGGGGCGGCGCCGCGGTCAGGAAGCATCGGTACGTCGGTGCCGTGGCAGGGACTTCCCCCCTTGTCGCGGCTGGAAGGGGCGCATGGGCAACCCTGTCCCATGCGTCCCCGACCGGCGGCCGCTAGCGTGTCAATGTCAGCGTGTCGCCGGACATCGTCACCTCGGCGAAGCGGGACAGGTATCGCATCCCCAGCAGCGATCCCGGCATGTCGCCGCTGCTGACCTGCGCGGGGACGTTCCGATCCACGATCCCGCCCAGTTCCACCCGGTCCAGCGTGACCGGCGCAGTTTCGACCATTCCGTTCGCCGTGACGGCCCGCCCGGTGAAGCGCAGCGCATCCCGGTCCAGCCCCGCGCGCGCCGCGTCACGGGTCGTCAGCACCATGTCGCTCGCGCCCGTATCCACGAGAAACCGCACAGGCGCGCCGTTGACGCCGAGTGTCAGGTGGTAATGACCGTCGGGAGCGCGCGTGGCGACGATCCGCGCGCCGTCCTGGATCACGCTCTGGCGCGTATCGGTGGCGCCGCGGATGTCGTCCCACAGGGCGGCCCCGGCCGCGACACCCACAAAGATCAACGCCCAGATGGCGGCCTGCTGCGCCATCTGGCCCATGCGGTGCCGGTTGGCGAGAAGGAAGTACCCGCCCACCACGGCCCCCAGAAGCGATAGATAGATCAGCGATGCGATACTGTCGGCACTCATCGGGCCCTCCTGCACATGACCCTTAGATAGGCGTGCGGACGGCCGGGCCAAAGGTCAGCCGGGCATCACCCCGAGTGCCACAAGCCCGTCCAGCACGAACTGCACCGACAGCGCCGCGAGCAGCATCCCCAGCAGCCGCGTGACGACAAGGATACCCGTGCGCCCCAGCGCCTTTTCGATCAGCCCGCCGATCATGAACATCGCCAGCACCAGCACCACGACGCCGAGCATCACGAGATGGGCCTGCAACTTGTCATCCCATGTCACACCGGTTCCGGTGTTGAGCAGGATCATAGCCGCCATCGCCCCCGGCCCCGCGATCAGCGGCGTGGCCAGCGGAAACACGGACGGGTCGTGGTCGTCGTCGTCCTGCGTGCGGTCCTCGCGCCGCTTGGTGCGTTTCTCGAACAGCATGTCCACGGCGATCAGGAACAGCAGCAAGCCCCCGGCGATGCGGAACGCCGGCAACGAGATGCCGAGCGAATCGAGCACCGTGTTTCCCGCGAGCCCGAACACGGTCAGGATGCCCGCGGCGATCACGCAGGCGCGGACGGCCACGTTGCGACGGCGCGTCGGGTCCATGCCCGCCGTCAGCGCCACGAACAGCGGCGCGGTGCCGATGGGGTCGATCACCACCGCAAGCGTGACGAAACTCGTGAGCGCCGATGCCATGTCCATGCCGCTAGCGCCCCGCCTGTTCCAGCTTTTCCTGCGCGCTGAGCCACAGGTTCTCGGCCCGGTCCAGCCCTTCCATGACCTCGGCGTATTTCTTCTGCCAGACCTCGGCCTCGCCGATCTTGTCGGGTTCGTACATGCCCGGATCGGCCAGTTTCTTCGCCAGCCGGTCGCGCATCTGGTTCAGCTTGGCCAGCCGGTCCTCGCATTTGCGGACCTCGGCGCGCAGGGCCATGACCGCGTCGCGGGACGGTTTCGGGCGCGGGGCCGGGGCAGGTTTGGTGCCGTTGGTCTTTTCGGGTTTCGCCTCGCCCGCCAGAAGCATCCGCCGGTAGGCGTCGAGATCGTCCTCGTAGGGCACAACGCGCCCGCCGCTCACGAGCCACAGCCTGTCAGCGACAAGGCTCAGCAGGTGCATGTCGTGGCTGACAAGGATCACGGCACCGGTATATGCGGCCAGCGCCTCCACCAGCGCTTCGCGGCTTTCCATGTCCAGGTGGTTCGTCGGTTCGTCGAGGATCAGCAGATGCGGCGCGTCGAGCGTCGCCAGCAGGAGCGAGAGCCGCGCCTTTTGCCCGCCCGACAGCTTGCCCACGACCGTGCCCGCCTGATCGGCACCCAGCCCGAAGCCCGCAAGTTTCGCGCGCAGCTTGGATTGCGGCGTGTCGGGGCGTTCGCGCTGCAGATGCTGGAGCGGCGTTTCATCCACGTGCAGTTCGTCCACCTGGTGCTGGGCGAAATACCCTATCCGCAGCTTGGACGAGGTTATCATTCGCCCCGAGGTGGCCGGCAGGCGGCCCGACAGCAGTTTCGACAGGGTGGACTTGCCCTGTCCGTTCTTGCCCAGAAGCGCGATCCGGTCGTCCTGGTCGATCCGCAGCGACAGGTTCGACAGCACGGGCGGGCCGCCATATCCCGTCTGCGCCCCTTCGAGATTGATGATGGGGGGCGAGAGTTCCTCGGGCTGGGGAAAGGTGAAGACCTGCGTCGCCGCGTCCTCGGGCGCGGTGATCGGGGTCATCTTCTCCAGCATCTTGACGCGGGACTGGGCCTGCTTGGCCTTGCTCGCCTTGGCCTTGAACCGGTCCACGAAGCTTTGAAGGTGGGCGCGCTGCAAATCCTGCTTCTTGGCCTGCGCGGCCTGCACGGCGCGCTGTTCCGCACGCGCGCGGGCGAACTGGTCATAGGGGCCCTGGTAATAGGCAAGCTTGCGGTTCTCGAGATGCAGGATGCCGCCCACGGCGCGGTTCAGCAGGCCCCGGTCGTGGCTGATGATCAGCACCGTGTGGGGATAGCGCGCAAGGTAGCTTTCCAGCCAGACCGCCCCTTCGAGGTCCAGATAGTTGGTCGGTTCGTCCAGCAGCAGCAGGTCGGGCTGGGCGAACAGCACGCCCGCCAGCGCCACGCGCATCCGCCAGCCGCCCGAAAACGCGCTGCACGGCATCTTCTGTTCGGCGTCGTCGAAGCCGAGCCCGCGCAGTATGGAGCTTGCCCGCGCCTCCGCCGACCAGGCGTCGATATCGGCGAGCCGGGTCTGCACATCGGCAATGCGCGTCGCGTCGGTCGCGGTGTCTGCCTCGGCCATCAGCGCCGCGCGTTCCGTGTCCGCGGCTAGCACCGTGTCGATGAGCGATGTCTCCGAGGCCGGTACTTCCTGCGCCACGCCGCCGATGCGGGCGCGGGCAGGCAGCGTGATGGACCCGCCCTCGAGCACCAGCTCGCCCCGGATCAGGCGGAAGAGCGTGGTCTTGCCCGCGCCGTTGCGCCCGATGAGGCCGACCTTGTGACCGGTCGGGATATCGGCGCTGGCGCCCTCGAACAGGGGTCGGCCTTCGACGGCATAAGAGATATCGGTGATCTTGAGCATGAAGGCCGCTTGGCCGACGCGGATCGGCTTGTCAATGCGACTGTCCCGGCAGGGCGCGGCATTTTCTTGCCGTCCGAACCTGTCGGAATCGGCAGGTTCTGGCCTGCCAATTTTGGGTAAGCGACGGAGTTCCCACATCCTTGTCGTGGCCCGCAGATGAGCCGCCAACCGATGGAGGACTTCATGAAACCGATCATCACCACCGGGATTGCCGCCGCATTTGTCGTGTTTGCGCCCTTCGCCACCGCGCAGGATGCGGGGGACGTGATCGTTTCAGGGCAGGACGGATCGGAACTGCGGTCTGACTGGATCCTTGGCGCGCGGATCGTGACGCCCGACGACGAGCAGATCGGCCCGATACAGGATATCATCATCGACCAGCAAGACGGATCCGTGAATGCCGTCATCGTGTCCGTGGGCGGGTTCCTCGGCTTCGGATCGAAGGCCATCGCGGTGAACTGGAACGAACTCGACATCTCGTATGATGCGAACGTGGTCGAGTTGAGCCTTACCCGCGAGGAGGCCGAAGCGACGGAGGAATATGTCTATCGCTACCGCGAATCCGACCCCCTGCCGGAACCGGACGACGGCGGCATGGGCACCGGCACCGGGACAGGCATGGCGACAGGTACTGGAACAGGCACGGGGACAAGCACGGGCGGCGGCATCCAGTAATGTCCTCTGGTCTGTTGACGGCTCGCCCCGCGCGGGCCGTCAATCGCGGCTTTTCAACGCCCCGCCCTCATGCTAGCAGGCGCGCGACAAGACCGCGGGCACGGGGCCTGCGCGCCGATACGGGAAAGAGTAATCATCATGGCCATCGAACGCACGTTGTCGATCATCAAGCCCGACGCCACGAAGCGCAACCTGACCGGCAAGATCAACGCCAAGTTCGAGGAAGCCGGCCTGCGCATCATCGCGCAGAAGCGCATCCAGATGACCAAGGCGCAAGCGGGCGTGTTCTATGCCGTCCATTCCGAACGCCCGTTCTATGACGAGCTGTGCGATTTCATGGCGTCCGGCCCGGTGGTGGTGCAGGTTCTCGAAGGCGACAATGCCATCGCCAAGAACCGTGAAGTCATGGGCGCGACCAACCCCGCCGAAGCGGCACAAGGCACCATCCGCGCCGAGTTCGCCGAAAGCGTCGGCGAGAATTCGGTCCATGGCTCGGATGCGCCGGAAACCGCTGCGGTGGAAATCTCCTACTTCTTCTCGGGTCTCGAACTGGTCGGCTGAGCCGCCCGCACGATCACCCCGATCTCGTCGAGGGCCGCATCCATCGGGGTGCGGCCCTTGTCATGTGGCACCGACCGTGCGGCGGCGGCCTTGGCTGCATCGAAGCGGGCACGCAGCGCCGCCTTTTCGCGGGGGTCGGCGTCGTTCCAGTGGCGCCCCTGAAGCCCCAGCGCCAGCGCGGAGAATGCAAGCACATGGGGCCTGTGCCCATGGGCAATCATCTGCGCATAGGCAGCATCGGCCCCGAGCGCGCGCAGCGTCTCCGCATCCATGATCCCGGCTGCATGGCAAGCAGCTTCCATGGCCGCGCCGAGATTGCGGATACTGCGGATGGGGTCGGTCATGCGCCGGGTCCGGTCAAACTGCCATAGCAGACCGTCTAGCGCCTTGCTGCAGTGGCGGCAAAGTACAATCCGAAGGGCGAGGCACGGTCGCCGCGCGCACGCCGCGCCAGCCGGATCGCCACAGCGGTCGTCGTCCGCGCACCCGAAAGCGGCGCGGGCGTCGGTTCAGATCATCGCCCAATCCTTGAATTCGAACGGTTTCGCCGGGTCCGGGCGTGGACGGCGTGCCATGGGTGGGATGCTTTGTTGCGGCGGGGTCTTGTCGGTGGTGGCCATGGGGAACTCCTTTGCTCTGCCACCATGACAAACTAATATAATTACAAAATCCATACAGAATTCGCACAATGGTTACCAAAGTGGGGGAATCCGGAAAGGATGTGTCCACCATGACACGCCGCCGCCCCGTCACACGCCTTGCGGTTGCGCCTTGATGGCCGCGAAATTCGCCGACAGCCGGGACTGGATGTAATCCGCGGCGGTGATGGCGGGATACTTCGCCGCTGGCCCCTGCAGCACCGCGTCGCGATTGGCCTGCGCGAAGAACGGGATCGAATAGCGCGGCCCGAGATATTCGTCGGGCCGGGGCATCCGCACCCGATGCGGGTTGGACAGGAGTCGGTCATCCGACCAGCGCATCAGCATGTCGCCGATATTGCAGGTGATGGTCCCGGTGACCGGTTCCACGCTGGTCCAGTCACCACCCTCGGCCTCCGCACCCGGGCAGACCTGCAGGCCGCCTTGCCCGGTCTTCTGGTGCAGCAGCGTCAGGCAGTCGAAATCCGTATGCGCCCCGGCGCGCCAGCCTTCGAAATCCGCGGGCTTGGCATCGGTCATGGGCAGGTAGTGGATCAGCCGCAGCGTGGACTGGTATTCGGGGCTGTCCGGGTCGTGGTGGCGCGTGAAGAATTCGGCATCCCAGCCCAGCTTGAGTGCGAAGCATGACAGCACCCTCATCGCGACCGCCCAGTTGGCGCGCTCGAAGGCCAGCATCCTGTCGCGAAAGCCGGGCAGTCGCGCGTCATCAGGCCAGAGCCCGTCCATGCGCGGACGCGTGATCTGGTAACTTTCCTTCTGGTCTGGCGTGCCGGTGGAGGGGCGCACCTGGCTCTTGAATTCCCAGCCCGCGTTGGTGCCGGGTTTCAGGGGCAGCGCGGCCTTGTCCGTTTCGGGCAGGTCGAAGAACGCGGCGGACAGCGCGAACGCCTCTTCGATCTGGTCCAGCGGGATTCCGTGACCTGTCAGCTGGAACAGCCCCAGACCGGTTGCCGCATCCCAAAGCTGATCGGCGATCTCGTCCCGGCGGGTGTCGAAATCCGACAGGTCGATCAGTGCCACGTCGCGTGCGCGTTCGCGGCCCATGCCGCCGATACGGGATTCCCGGCCAAGTTCCTGAAGTGTCATTCTGCAGTCTCCATCCGATGATGAGGCTGGAGCAATGACCCGACGGTGCCGCATCGGGCACCGCCTGACTGCTTCTACTCCGAAAGGACCCGAAGGCCCCGATCGCGCCGGACAAGCGCGACACCCGACAAGGGAGGAACAAGCGGATGCCGCGCTTACCGACACAATCACAGTGCCATGACGGGGCGCGCGCAGAAAGCCACACCGTGGCTGCGGCCCGTAGACCGCGGTGCGTGCCCATTATTCAAGCGATCGGCAACGGTCGCTGACGCGTCGCGGGCGTTGCGTGAAGGATCAGCCGGGGACCGCGCCCTGCGCGGGCGACGGAAGGACGGGAATCACGTCTACCGCCTGGCTCATCAGGTTGGGGCCGGAGGTGCGCAGGATGCCTTGCACCGGCGCGATGTCGTCGTAATCCCGCCCCACGGCGACCACGATGTGATCCTGTCCGGGGAAGACCGCGTTCGTGGGATCGTATTCCACCCAGCCCGTATCGCTGCCGCACCACGCCCGCACCCAGGCATGCATGGCGTCCGCGCCTTCCAGACGGGGCTGGCCGGCGGGCGGTTCGGTGCGCAGGTAGCCGCTGACATAGCCCGCGGGGATGCCCAGGCTGCGCAGGCAGGCGATCATGATATGGGTGAAGTCCTGGCACACCCCGCGCCGCGCGGCGAAGGCGGTCGCGGCGGGCGTGTCCACAGTGGTCGCGCGCGGATCGAAGGTCATGTGGCCATGGAGCGCCCGGCCCACCGCTTCCACCGTGCCGCGGGCGGTCATGCGCGGACCGGCCAGTGCTGCGGCATAGGCAGCCATCCCGTCATCGGCGGGCACCCGGGGCGAGGGGCCGAGGAAGTGATGCGGAGCATCGGGTGCCAGCGTGTGCAGCGCGTCGATCTCGGCGGGCAGATCGGGCAGCGCCGCCGACACGTCGAGATCGCCCGAGCGCTCGATCACCTCGACCTGCGCGCGCATGGCGATGGTCATCTGTTCGTGGGGTGCGTCATGCACCACCAGCGTCGCGGCATTGCCGAAGAAATCCGCCAGCGTGCCGGTCTCGGACGGGGCGGGCGTCACCAGCAGATGCCGTTGCAGCAGGCGCTGTCGGCCCGGCAGGTCGGCGGGCATGACGCGGATACGGTGCCGCCCGGTGCCCGCCGCGCCGGGATAGTCGTGGGTGATGCGAAGCCGTATGTCGAAGCGCATGGCCAGCCCCTAACGCAGGTAGATGTCGGACATCAGGTCCGACAGCCGCCACAGACCGCTGCGCATCCCGTCCAGCTTGGCCGGGGTCAGCGTCTCGCCCGTTTCCACGCGCAGGCGCGTGTGCAACTGCAACGCAAGCCGGGCGACGGGGCCAAGCCGACCCTGCTCGGTCGCGCGCGGCAGGTGGTCGATCTGCACCTTTGCCCGGTCGAGATGGTACAGGATCGCGCGCGGGTTCGAACCGTCGAGCGCCATAAGGTCGGCAACGCTGACCGGCGTCGCCGCCCCGGCATAGCGCGTGCGGTGCGCCATGGCGCTGTCGCCCAGTTCCAGCATCAGGTCGAGCGCCCCGTCCGGCGCGTCGTCCCGCGCCAGGTCGGCCAGAAGTGCCGCAGTCTGCGCCGCCCGTTCGAGCGACAGCCCGAGGCTGAGGAACCGCCAGCCGGTGGAGCGGTACATGTTCTCGTGCACCAGTCCGGAAAACCCGGTGATCTTGCGCAGGAGCACGCTGACCTTGCGCGGGATATCTTCCATCGGGATCGTCTCTTCCCGCATCTTCCGGGCCGCCTTCACCAGGTCCTGAAGTGCCACCATCCCGTCCACGGAAAACCGGTCGCGTACCCGGCCCGCACAGGTCAGCGCCGCCTCCAGCGGCATGTCGAAGGCGCGGGCCATCCGTGCCGGATCGGGCACCGGCGCGGGACCGGGCGGGGCTGGCACGAGCAGCCGTTGAAGCTCGGCCATCAGCGGCATGTCAGGCGGCAGTCCGCTGCCGCGCCGGTCGTGATAGGCCCGGAAGAGCCGCATCGCGGTTTCCGCCCGCTCGACATAGCGCCCAAGCCAGAACAGGTTGTCCGCCGACCGGCTGGGGAGTGCGTCCGGCTCCTGCCGATGGGTGCGTGTGGCGGGCCGCGCGGCGACGGGCGTGGAGGGACGGTCGCTGTCGCCCACGATCCACACATCGGCCACCTTGCCGCCCTGCTGCATCGCGATGGCCGCGGTATCTGCGTCGCTGCCGATGCGCGCGTAACCGCCGGGCATGGCCTGCCAGCCATCGGGCGTGCGCGCCATGAAAACCCGCAGCGCAAGGGGGCGCGCGACAAGCTGGCCATCGGCCCAGACGGGCGTGGTGGACAGCGTCACGGCCTCCTGCCCGACAAGATCGCGACCCTGCATGGCAAGGCGGCGTTCCAGCCCCTCGCGGTCGGTGCCGCCCGCGAGGGCCGTGCCGTCGGCGGCGTCGAACGGCAGGCGGGTGGAAAACGCGGGCCCGATCATCATGCGCGCACGCTGCGCCAGCACATGCTCGCGCTCACGCTTCTGGCCGCACCACCACGTGGCGATGTTGGGCATGTCCAGCGGTCCGCCCGTCAGCGCCCGGCAGATGCGCGGCAGGAAAGACAGGAAGGCGCGGGTTTCGAGGATGCCCGTGCCCGGCGCGTTGACCATGCGCACACCGCCCTGCCGCAGCGCATCGATCAGCCCCGGCGTGCCCAGCTGGCTCCTGTGGTCAAGCTCGATCGGGTCGCAACTGGTGGCATCCAGCCGCCGCCACAGCACCGACACGGGCTGCAACCCGTCCACGGTGCGCACCAGCACGCGGCCGCCGCGCACCACCAGATCCTCACCCTCGGTCAGCAGCAAGCCCAGATGCCGCGCGATGAAGGTGTGTTCGAAATACCCGTCATTCATCGGCCCCGGTGTCAGGATCGCGATGCGCCCAGGCGTGTCGTGTCCGTCCGGCGCGGTCTCCAGCGCCTGTTGAAAGGCGCGGAAGAACCCGGCAAGCCGCTCGATCCGCGGACCCCCGAAGAATTCGGGGAAGATCCGTGCAGTAGCGGTGCGGTTTTCCAGTGCAAAACCCGCGCCCGAGGGCGCCTCCGTCCGGTCGCCCAGCACCCACCACTTGCCGTCCGGTCCGCGCCCGATCTCGAAGGCGATGACATGCAGGAAATGTCCGTCCGGCGGTGTGACACCGACAAGAGGCCGCAGCCAGCCTGCGTTCTGTGCGACCAGCGATGCGGGCAGGTGCCCATCGGCAACCAGCCGGTTGGGGCCATAAAGGTCGGCCACCACCCGTTCCAGCAGATCCGCGCGCTGGCGCAGGGCCGACGCGATCCCGGCCCATTCGTCGCGGTCGATCATCACCGGCACATGCGCCAGCGGCCAGTCCCGTTCTGCCGGGCCGGTCGTGTCGTACTTGCGATAGAACACGCCTGCATCGCGCAGGTAGCGGTCGCCGCGGGCGAAGCGCATCTCGACCTCGGGCGGGGTCAGCCTTGCCAGATGGTCGATCAGGCCGCGCCAGACCGGGCGCAGGCTGCCATCGGGAAAGACCAGTTCGTCGGCCTTCCCGGCCGTCGCGCGGTAGCCGCGCAACAGCCGGTCATGACCTTCGTCCCGCATCCGTTCCCGTTCGGGCATCGGTTCAGAGCCCGGACCGGCGGCGCAGGTCCAGCGTCAGCGGAAATTCCGGATGCGGCATTTCGGACGGCGGCACATAAGCGCCGGGCGAATGGCCATGGGACTGGAACCGCGACAGGCGCCGCGCCTCGGCCTCGTTGCCGTTGACCGGGAAGGTGTCATAGGCCCGCCCGCCGGGGTGCGCCACGTGATAGGTGCAGCCCGCCAGCGCCTTGCCCGACCACGTGTCGTAGATGTCGAACACCAGCGGCGCATCCACCGGCAGCACCGGGTGCAGCGCCATGGGCGGCTGCCATGCCTTGTAGCGCACGGCCCCCACCGACACGCCGTTCATGCGCGTGGGCTTCATGGGCAGGCGCCGGCGGTTGCAGGTCACGACATAGCGGTCCGGGTCCGCGGCGGTCAGCCGCGCCTGGATGCGTTCGACGGAACTGTCGGTATAACGCACGGTGCCGCCGATGGCCCCGGTTTCGCCCAGCACGTGCCACGGCTCCATCGCCTGCCGGATTTCCAGCTGCACGCCCTCGGCCTCGATCTCGCCGCAGAAGGGGAAGCGGAATTCGGCCTGCGCCTTGAACCAGTCGGGTTCTACGTTGAAGCCGTGTTCGCGCAGGTCGCGCAGCACGTCCTCGAAATCCTCCCAGACGTAGTGGGGCAGCATGAACCGGTCATGCAGCGCCGTGCCCCAGCGGGTCGGCGCACCGGACAACGGGTTCTCCCAAAGCCGCGCGATGATCGCCCGCAGCAGCACCTGCTGGGCAAGGCTCATGCGCGGGTCTGGCGGCATCTCGAAGCCGCGGAATTCCACCAGCCCCAGCCGCCCGGTCGGGCCGTCGGGGGAATAGAGCTTGTCGATGCAGATCTCGGCGCGGTGCGTGTTGCCGGTCACGTCGATCAGGATGTTGCGCAACAGCCGGTCCACCAGCCACGGCAGCGGCGGCGTGCCCTGCGTGGGAGCATGGATCTGGTCGAGCGCGATTTCCAGCTCGTAAAGACTGTCGAGCCGGGCTTCGTCGATCCGCGGCGCCTGGCTGGTCGGCCCGACGAAGATGCCGGAGAAGAGGTAGCTGAGCGACGGGTGCCGCTGCCAGAACAGGATCAGGCTCTTCAGCAGGTCGGGCCGGCGCAGAAACGGGCTGTCGAGCGGCGTGGCCCCGCCGACGACGACATGGTTGCCGCCGCCCGTGCCGGTGTGCCGTCCGTCGATCATGAACTTGTCCGCACCAAGGCGGCACTGGCGGGCTTCTTCATAGACCGCCTCGGTCGTGACGACGCACTCCTTCCAGTTCTTCGCGGGATGGATGTTGATTTCCAGCACGCCGGGATCGGGCGCCACGCGGATCACGCTCATGCGCGGATCGTGGGGCGGCGCGTAGCCTTCGATATGCACAGGCAGTTTCATGGCGGCGGCGGCGGTTTCCGCGGCCTCCACCAGCTCGAGATAATCCTCGATCCGTTCCACCGGCGGCATGAACACGCACAGCCGCCCCGCGCGCGGTTCCACCGAAAGCGCGGTCCGGACGGGGCCTTCCAGTTCGCTCGCCGGTGCGGGCTGGCGTTGCCCGCCCGCCTGCTGGGCCGTGTCGGGCGTGAAGCTGGCCCGCGGCTGCGCGTGTCCGTCGGGCCCGTCGCCGCTGCGGTCGATGGTCTTCGGGTCGGGCAGGGGGCCACGCGGCTCGGACGGGTCCGCGGGATAGGTGTAGGGATAGGCCACCGGCGCGATATACGGCAGGCTGTTCAGTGGCAGGCGATAGCCGACCGGGCTGTCGCCGGGCACGAGGAACAGGTATTTCCGGCGCAGTTTCCAGCGTTCCGACCGCCAGCCCGAGGTGGATTTCGCCTGCCATTTCTGCACCGGCAGGGCATACCCCGCGGGTTCGGTCAGGCCCCGTTCGAACACCCGCGCGATGCGGGCGCGTTCTTCCGGGTCCTTCAGCTTCGAATTCTCGGGCGTCACGTTCTCGGGCAGGTTGCCTTCGCGCAGCATCCATTCGGCGGGGTCCTCGAAGGCGGGCAGGATGTTGTCCTGCGGCACGCCCAGCGTGTCCGCCATGCGCGCCATCAACTCCGCCGCCTGCGCGGGGCCGACGTCGTGGTTGCTGTCTTCCTCGGCCACGAGGTCCGGGTTCTGCCAGATCGGCTGGCCGTCCTCGCGCCAGTAGAGCGAGAAGGTCCAGCGCGGCAGGGTCTCGCCCGGATACCACTTGCCCTGTCCGTAATGCAGGAACCCGCCGGGCGCGAAGCGGTCGCGCAGGCGGCGGATCAGCTTGTCGGCCAGAACGCGCTTGGTGGGGCCCACGGCGTCGCTGTTCCATTCGGGGGATTCGAAATCGTCGATGGACACGAAGGTCGGCTCGCCGCCCATGGTCAGGCGCACGTCGCCCGCCTCCAGCCGTTTATCGACATCATGACCCAGCTTGTTCAAAGCGGCCCATGCGTCGTCGGAAAACGGTTTGGTGATGCGTGGATGCTCGGCGGTGCGATGGACCCGCATGTCGAAATCGAAATCGACCTCGGGCTGGCCGTCGGCGGTGAAGCCGCCGCTGATCGGGGCCGCGTTGCGGTAATGGGGCGTGGCGGCCAGCGGAATGTGGCTCTCGCCCGTCAGCAGCCCCGATGTGGGGTCGAGCCCGATCCACCCCGCACCGGGCAGGTAAACCTCGCACCACGCGTGCAGGTCGGTGAAATCGACCTCCGTCCCCGACGGGCCGTCCAGCGCCTTCAGGTCCGGTTTCAGCTGGATGAGATACCCCGACACGAACCGCGCTGCGAGGCCGAGGTGCCGCAGCGTCTGCACCAGAAGCCAGCTCGAATCCCGGCACGATCCCTTGCCGGTCTCGAACGTCTCTTCGGGCGTCTGCACGCCGGGCTCCATGCGGATGACATATCCCACCTCGCGTGACACCCGCGCGTTGAGATTCACGAGAAAATCGATGGTCCGTTCCGGTGTGCGGGGGATGGACGCAAGAAAGGCGCGCAGATGCGGCCCCGCCGGCTCCGGTTTGCGATAGATCGACAGGTCCGGGTCGAGGTCCTCGGGGTATTCGAAGGGAAATTCCTCGGCCATCTCCTCGACGAAGAAATCGAACGGGTTGTAGACCGACATGTCGGCCACGAGGTCCACCTCGATCTTGAACTCGCGCACGGGTTCGGGAAACACGTAGCGCGCCAGCCAGTTGCCATAGGGGTCCTGCTGGTGGTTCTCGAAATAGGGGCCGGGCGACACCTTGAGCGAATGGGAAATCACCCGCGTGCGCGAATGGGCGGCGGGGCGCAGCCGGATGATCTGGGGCCCCAGCATGACCGGGCGGTCATAGCGGTAATGCGTCAGGTGATAGATACTGGCCGTGATCGACATCGGGTCTCTTTCTGGCTGCCTCGGTCGCAGCCTGCGTCGTGGCGCCGTCAAAGGCAACGCGGCAATCACGAACCCGACGCGCGCGCCGCCGGGATGCGGGCAGGATGCCCATGATCCGGGCAACGGATTGGCGGGCCGCAGCCGCCCGTGCGGATCGGCGCGGTGTTTCAGGTCGTATTGACGACGGGGCAGCGGGCGAGCGGGAGGCGGCGGGTCAGCTTGGCGGCGCGGAGCGCCGTGACGAGACGATCGGACAGAAAGAGCGAACCGCTCAGCGTGTCGTCGTGCCAGAGATCAGGGCCAGTCAATGCGCCCGGAGCAACCGAGATGTCGCCGTCGCGCAGATCTGGGCTCACGCCCGCAATGTAGGAGGACCGCGACTTTGGCATGGGCATAAAGCGCGTCGAGTACTCCGGTGCGAAATGCTTGTGCACCTCGCCGATATTGAGAAAGAAGTATGTCCCCGAGAAAGGAGTCTTGCGATCGCTCTTGAGAAGCGCGACCGGCCGGAGCTGCGTGCGCCCCAGATCGAAGCCGGAAAGCACCTCGGCGAAGGCGTCGGAGACGGCAAGAAAGCCGGCCGCGCTCAAGAGGTGGGGTAAGGTACGGCGATCGTACTCGGCACGCTGCTCATCGATCCACATAGTCGCAGGCAGCGCGCCTTCCTCGAGGATGATACCGCGCTTGAACGCCCTGATATTTGCCACGAGCGCATCATTGTCCTTGTCGGCGAGCGCACAGGTGAATCCAAACAGCAGGGAGGAGTCACTACCGGGACTGCCGACCCAAACGTGAGACGTCTCGCTGCTCTTGTTCTCCGGCGTGCTCTCCATCGTGGCGTGGTCCTTCGGCTAGCTTGCGCGTGTCGGCACACTGGGCGCGCCCGCCTGCCGCGTCATGCTGCGGCCCGGAACACGGTCAGATGTTCTCGCTCTGCGACATGCCGAGCACGTGATAGCCGCCGTCCACGTGGATGATCTCGCCCGTGGTGCAGGCGCCGTAATCCGACGCGAGGTAGACGGCGGTGCCGCCCACGGCCTCCAGCGTGGCGTTGGCGCGCAGGGGTGCGTTCGCTTCGGTCTGCTTGAAGGTCTTGCGCGCCCCGCCGATGGCCGCCCCCGCCAGCGTCTTCATCGGCCCCGGCGAGACCGCGTTGACGCGGATGCCTTCGGGGCCAAGGTCGTTGGCCAGATACCGCACCGCCGATTCCAGCCCGGCCTTGGCCACGCCCATCACGTTGTAGAACGGCGTGACCTTGTTCGACCCCTGGTAGGTCAGGGTCAGGATCGTGCCGCCCTCGGTCATGAAGGGCCGCGCGCGGCGCGCCACCTCGATCAGCGAATAGCACGAGATGTTGAGCGAGTTGAGGAAGTTGGCGCGGCTCGTGTTGATGAACCGGCCCGTCAGTTCGGACTTGTCGGAATAGGCGATGGCGTGGACGAGGAAATCCAGCCGGTCCCAGCGGTCGGCCAGCCCCGCGAAGGCGGCGTCGAGCGACGCGTCGTCGGTCACGTCCACATCCAGCAGGATATCGGACCCGACGCTGTCCGCCAGCGGGGCGAGCCGCTTTCCGAAGGCCTCGCCCTGATGGGTAAAGGCAAGCTCCGCCCCTTCGGCGGCCATGGCGCGGGCGATCCCCCAGGCGATGGAACGGTCGTTGGCGACGCCCATGACAAGCCCGCGCTTGCCCTTCATCAGGTCCGGCATGTGTCTATCCGTGGTATCGGCTCAGGACGAGCGTGGCATTGGTGCCGCCAAAGCCGAAGCTGTTGGACAGGACGGTGTCGAGCGTGACGCCGTCGCGGCGTTCGGTGACGATCTCGCCCGCGTCGATGGCGGGGTCGAGTTCGGTGACGTTGGCGGAGGCCGAGATGAACCCGCCCTCCATCATCAGCAGGCTGTAGATCGCCTCGTGCACGCCCGTGGCACCCAGGCTGTGGCCCGTCAGCGACTTGGTGGACGCGATGGGAGGGGTGGAGCCACGGCCGAAGACGCGGCGCACGGCCTCCACCTCGGTCACGTCGCCGGCTTGCGTCGATGTGCCGTGGGCGTTGATGTAATCGACCTTGCGGTCGCCGATGGTGGCCAGCGCCTGCCGCATGGACCGCTCGCCGCCCTCGCCCGACGGGGCCACCATGTCATAGCCGTCGGACGTGGCGCCGTAGCCCGTTACCTCGGCATAGATCTTCGCACCGCGCGCCCTGGCGTGTTCCAGTTCCTCGAGCACGACCATGCCGCCGCCGCCGCCGATGACGAACCCGTCGCGCGTGGCGTCGAAGGGGCGGGAGGCTGTTTCCGGCGTGTCGTTATACTTGGACGACATCGCGCCCATCGCGTCGAAGAGGCACGACAGCGTCCAGTCCACTTCCTCGCCGCCGCCGGCGAAGATGATGTCCTGCTTGCCCATCTGGATCAGTTCGGCGCCGTTGCCGATGCAATGGGCGGAGGTCGAACAGGCGGAGGTGATCGAATAGTTCACGCCCTTGATGGCAAAGGGCGTCGCAAGGCAGGCGGATACGGTGGACGACATGCAGCGCGTGACCATGAACGGCCCCATGCGCTTCGGCGCGCCCTTGTCCTTGACGATGTTATGCGCGGTGAAGAAGTTCGATGTGGACGGCCCGCCGGACCCGGCGACCAGCCCTGTGCGTTCGTTGCTGACATCGCTGTCGTCCAGCCCGCTGTCGGCGATGGCCTGCTGCATCGCAAGGAAGGCATAGGCCGCGGTCGGCCCCATGAAGCGCAGGTTGCGCTTGTCCACGGCCTCGGTCAGGTCGATCTGCGGGATGCCCGCGATCTGGCTGCGAAAGCCGTTCTCCGCGTAGACCGGCTCGGCGCGAATGCCCGAGCGACCGTGATACAGGCTGTCGCGGACTTCGTCGGCATTGTTGCCGATGGGGGATACGATCCCGAGCCCGGTGATGACGACGCGGCGCATGCTGCTCTCCCTCGTGTTCCGTCGTGCGCGTAGGGCGGGTGGTCAGGTTTCGGCGGCGGCGAGGCCGACCTTCATGCCGGTCACGGCGCAAACAAGCTCGCCATCCGCCAGCACGCGCCCGTCGGCCACGCCCATCTTCAGCTTGCGGTCGATGACGCGGGTGAAATCAACCTCGTAGGTCACCAGCGTCCGGTCGGGGCGGATCATGCCCGACAGCTTCACCTCGCCCGCACCCAGCGCGAAACCCTGTCCCTGCCAGCCGCGCCAGCCGAGGTTGAACCCGGTCAGCTGCCACAGCCCGTCCAGCATAAGGCAGCCGGGCATCACCGGGTTGCCGGGAAAATGGCAGGGGAAGAACCAAAGGTCCGGGGTGATATCCAGTTCGGCGCGCACATGGCCCTTGCCGTGCAGCCCGCCATCGCCTGACACGTCGGTGATGCGGTCCATCATCAGCATGGGCGGTTCGGGCAACTGGGCGTTGCCGGGGCCGAACAATTCGCCCCGCGCGCAGGCCAGGAGCCCGTCCTTGTCGAAATGCGTCGGATACTCGCCCATACGGACCTGTCCCCCCGGGGTTTCCTTGCGTGGCCGTTCCATTAGCACCCGTGTCGGACCGCTGGCAAGGGCAGCCCACCAAGGGCCGGGGATGGGTGCGTCACGGCCCTGCGACCCGATTTCGTTTGAAATTACCGCCCCGGGGCACCTATATACATGGCATGACTTCGCATGACGGCACCGACATGACGGCACCTGGCGCGGGCGCGGACCACGCGGCCGAATGGCTCAACCGTGCCGGGCTGCGCCCGACGCGGCAGCGCGCGCTTCTGGCGGAACTTCTGGTGGGCGACGGGCAGAACCGCCACGTCACCGCGGAAAGCCTGTATGCCGAAGTGGTGAAGAGCGGTGAGAAGGTGGCTCTCGCCACGGTCTACAACACGCTGCGGGCATTCTGCGATGCAGGGCTGATGCAGGAAGTCACCGTGGACGGCACCCGATCCTATTTCGACACGCGCACCGACGATCACCCCCATTTTTTCTGGGAAGATACGGCAGACCTGACCGATGCGCCTGCAAGCGAGCTTGATATCCGGCGCTTGCCGACCCCGCCCGACGGGGCCGAGATCGCCAAGGTCGACGTGGTGATCCGCCTGCGCCGCACGTGATGTGGCTCAGATCAGGTACATCCACAGCAGGATCATCGCGGTGACATCCGTCACGTAGGAGAACATGCGCGCATCTGAGTTCTGCTTGTTCGGCGATCCATGCGGTCCGCCGATTTTCATGAACTTGACCATTCCCGCTTCGATCCTGAAGAAGAGATGGCCGCGCATGTCATACTGGTAGCCTTGCGACGAATTGATCCGCGTCAGCCCCAACTCGTCGGTCAGATGGAAATCCCGGATCGCGTCGCTGCTGTTCTCAAACCTCAGATGCAGCTTGCGGCCAGCCTGTTCGTCCTTGAACGTCTTCACAAGGTAGTAATCCGTGGACGGCTTGTAGGTAAAATCCTCGTCCTTTCGCAGCGTTCCGCGCGACTCGTAGTTGGACCCCGACGTCTTGTTGAGTTCGTTCCACAAGGCCCCGGTGTATTCGCCGGATTCGAGTGCGGCATCGTATTTCTGCCGCGTGATGGGATTGTCATACACCCGGTCGAACACGTGCATGGACCCGCGCCCGACCTCGGCGCTGAAATCCTTGAAGGTCTGAACGATCTTCTGCGTGGTGAGCTGTGTCATGATGAACCCGCCGCCTTTTCCGGGCATCTACCACTATCACGAGATGACGGGTTGTTCGGCAAGCACTTTCCGCAGGCCCGTGGGGCGGGACTTTGCAAGCCTACGCGGGGCGTGTATGCGCAAGCCCATGGCACGCAAACTCTATATCAAGACCTATGGCTGTCAGATGAATGTCTATGACAGCGAACGCATGGCCGAGGCGCTGGCGCCGTCGGGGTATACCGTCACCGACCGTGCCGACGATGCGGACATGATCCTGCTCAATACCTGCCACATCCGTGAGAAGGCGGCGGAAAAGGTCTATTCGGAACTCGGCCGCCTGAAACCGCTGAAGGCCGCAAACCCCGACCTGAAGATCGGCGTGGCGGGCTGCGTCGCACAGGCCGAAGGGGCCGAGATCCAGCGCCGCCAGCCGCTGGTGGACATCGTGGTCGGCCCGCAAAGCTATCACCGCCTGCCGGAGCTGGATGCCCGCGCGCGCAGCGGCGCCAAGGCGCTGGACACCGATTTCCCCGCCGAGGACAAGTTCGACCACCTCGCCGCCCGCCCCAAGGCCCGGCGCGCCCCCTGCGCGTTCCTGACCGTGCAGGAAGGCTGCGACAAGTTCTGTGCCTTTTGCGTCGTGCCTTATACCCGCGGGGCGGAGGTCAGCCGCCCGGTCGCGCGCGTGCTGGACGAAGCGCGCGATCTGGTGGACCGCGGCGTCGTCGAGATCACCCTGCTGGGACAGAACGTCAACGCCTATCACGGGGAAGGCCCGGACGGGCGCGACTGGGGGCTGGCGCGGCTGATCCGGGAACTCGCGGCCATCGACGGGCTGGAACGCATCCGGTTCACGACCTCGCATCCCAACGACATGGAAGACGACCTCATCGCCGCCCACGGCGATTGCGCCAAGCTGATGCCTTACCTGCACCTGCCGGTGCAGTCGGGGTCCGACCGTATCCTGAAGGCCATGAACCGCAAGCACACGGCGGAACAGTATCTGCGCCTGATCGAACGGCTGCGCGCCGCGCGGCCCGATCTGCTGCTGTCGGGCGATTTCATCGTAGGCTTCCCCGGCGAGACGGACTCCGATTTCGAGGACACCCTGTCGCTGGTGCGCGCCGTCGGTTACGGGCAGTCCTATTCCTTCAAGTATTCCGCCCGTCCCGGCACGCCTGCCGCCGACCGCGATCCCGTTCCGTCGGAGGTGGCGGACGACCGGCTCGCCCGGCTTCAGGCACTGCTGGCCGAGCAGCAGGCGGCGGCGCAGGCGGCGATGGTCGGGCGCGATACGACCGTGCTGTTCGAAAAGCCTGGGCGTTTGCCGGGGCAGGTGGTGGGCAAGTCCGAACATCTGCACGCCGTCCACGCGGACGGCCCCGAAAGCCTGATCGGGAAGGTCGTGCCCGTGCGGATCGCGGGCACGGCCCCCCATTCGCTGCGCGGCGAGGTGCTGACCGGCTAGGCAGGGAACTGCCGGGCTAGGTGTCGCTGCGATGACATTTCGCCCGTACCGCTTGCCAGCACGCGGCGGACTTGGCACGGTTGTTCATGGACCGGCCAAGTCCCACACCGAGGAGACCTGTTTGCACACCAGCGCGCTGATCCCGCCCGAAACGGGCGCGGCATCCCCCGAGCTTCGCCTTGAATTCGCTGACAACCGGCTGCTGATTGACCTGTGCGGCCAGTTCGACAGGAACCTCGCCCAGATCGAATCGACCCTCGGGGTGCAGATCCTGCGCCGGGGCAACCAGTTGTCCCTGTTCGGAACGCCCGATGTGCAGGCACAGGCCGCCGATGCGCTGACAGCGCTCTATGCGCGGCTCGAGGCGGGCAAGCCGGTCGAGGCCGGGGACATCGATGGCGAGCTGCGCATGGGCGGGCCATCGGCGCCGCTGCCCGACGCGGGTGGCCAGCTGGAAATGTTCCAGCGCGAGCAGGTCGAGATTCGCACCCGCCGCAAGACAGTGGAGCCGCGCACGGACGCCCAGAAGGCCTATGTCAAATCGCTGTTCAAGCATGAACTGGCCTTCGGCATCGGTCCCGCCGGCACCGGCAAGACCTATCTGGCCGTTGCGGTCGGCGTGTCGATGTTCATCGAAGGCCATGTGGACCGGATCATCCTGTCCCGCCCGGCGGTAGAGGCGGGCGAGAAGCTCGGCTACCTGCCCGGCGACATGAAGGACAAGGTCGATCCCTACATGCAGCCGCTTTACGATGCGCTGAACGATTTCCTGCCCGGCAAGCAGACCGCCAAGCTGATCGAGGAAAAGAAGATCGAAATCGCACCGCTGGCGTTCATGCGCGGGCGTACCCTGTCCAACGCCTTCGTCGTGCTGGACGAGGCGCAGAACGCCACGACGATGCAGATGAAGATGTTCCTGACCCGGCTGGGCGAAGGGTCGCGCATGGTCATCACGGGCGACCGCAGCCAGATCGACCTGCCGCGGGGGGTGCAGTCTGGCCTGCGCGAGGCCGAGTCGCTGCTGGACGGGGTCAAGGGGATTTCCTTCAACTACTTCACCGCCAAGGACGTGGTGCGCCATCCGCTCGTGGCGCGGATCATCGAAGCCTATGACGCCGCGGATGCCGCCAGTGCCGCCGCTCGTTGACACCCTGATCGACGATCCCGCCTGGGACGCGGCGGGACTCGAGGCGCTGGCCCAGGATGCGGCCCGGGCGACCCTGCGCCACCTCGGGCTCGATCCTGCGGGGTTCGAGATCAGCCTGATGGGCTGCGACGACGCGCGCATCGCCTCGCTCAACACCGAGTTCCGGGGCAAGCCCGCGCCCACCAACGTGCTCTCGTGGCCGTCCGGGGACCGCGCGGCGGACACGCCCGGCACCGCGCCCGACCTGCCGGAACCGGGGCAGGGGCTGCCTATGGAACTGGGCGACATCGCCATCGCATACGGCACCTGCGCCGCCGAGGCGGATGTGGCCGGGATACCGCTGCGCCAGCATGTTTCCCACCTGATCGTGCATGGCATCTTGCATCTGCTGGGTTATGACCACATCGACGATGCAGACGCGGACTTGATGGAAGGTCTGGAGACAGCCATCTTGGCCGGAATGGGCCTGCCCGACCCCTACCGGGATCGGGCCGATTTGCCAGTGTCTTGAACGGAAGGGACCAATGACCGACGCCGACGGGTCGTCTGGAGCAGCGCAGGGCGCGCCAGAGACCGACAGAAGCCACCCACGCGGCCTGTTTTCACGGCTCTGGGGGCAGGTATCCGCCGGAGACGATGCGGATGACGACCATGGCAGCGGCGAGGGTCGCACCGCCAACGGCTATGCCCGCCCCGGGCTGTCCAACCTGCGGCGGATGCAGATCGCCGATGTGGCGATCCCCAAGGGTGAAATCGCCGCGGTGCCGGTGGAGACCGATTTGCCCAGCCTCGTGGCCACCTTCCGCGACAGCGGCTTCACCCGGCTGCCTGTGTTCGAGGGCACGCTCGACACGCCGCTCGGGATGGTCCACCTCAAGGACGTGGCACTGGACTACGGGTTCGACTGCGACGACCGGGACTTCGACATGAAGGCGCTGGTGCGTCCGCTGATCTACGCGCCGCCCTCCATGCCCATCGGCATCCTGCTGCAGAAGATGCAGAGCGAACGGATGCATATGGCGCTGGTGATCGACGAATACGGTGGCACCGACGGGCTCGTCACGATCGAGGACCTGATCGAACAGGTCATCGGCGAGATCGAGGACGAACACGACGTGGACGAGGACCAGCTCTGGACGTTGGAACGCCCCGGCGTCTACGTGGCGCTGGCGCGCGCACCGCTGGATGAATTCGAGGACGAGGTGGGCATCGACCTGTCCATCCCCGACAGCGACGACCTGGCCGACACGCTGGGCGGCGTGGTGTTCCTGCTGACCGGCCGGGTGCCCGCGCGGGGCGAGATCGTGAAACACCCCGCTGGCGTCGAGATCGAGGTGGTGGACGCCGATCCGCGCCGGATCAAGCGGTTGCGGATACAGGTGCCGAACGACCCTGCCGCCGGAGGTGCCGCCTGAGCCGCGACGCGTTGCGGACGCGGTCCTTGCGTGCCCTGCCGCGCCAGCCGACGGTGCAGGCGGCAGGCTTCGGTGCGCTCGCGGCGCTCGGGCATGCGCCCGTAGGCTGGCCGGTCCTGACGCTGGCCGGGCTTGCGGGCGTTGCCGTGCTGCTGGGGCGCGCGGCGGATGCGCGTGCGGCCGGCTGGACCGGCTGGGCGGCGGGTGCCGGGTATTTCGCGGTCACGCTGCACTGGATCGTCGAACCCTTTCTCGTGGATATCGCCCGCCATGGCTGGATGGCGCCTTTCGCGCTCGCGCTGATGGCGGGGGGGCTCGCGCTGTTCTGGGCTCTTGCGGGCTGGGCGGCAGCGTGGCTGACCTCGCCCGGTGGCACGCCGCGCGGGCTGGTATGGGCCGCGGCTCTGACCGGGGCGGAGATGCTGCGCGCCGTGGTCTTCACGGGCTTTCCGTGGGGGTTGGTCGGGTCGGTCTGGGTGGACACGCCTGTGCGGATGCTCGGCGCCTGGATCGGGCCTCACGGGTTGGGTCTGCTCACGCTGCTGATCGCCGTGGCGCTGGCGCAGGTCCTGCGTGGACCCGCGCGGCTGGCCTCGGCGGCGGTGGCGGCGGGCGCGGTCGTGGCCAGCATCGGCGCGGGGGCGCTGGCCTTGCGCGCCGTGCCCGAAACTGCATCCGCCGACCGCCCCGTAATCCGCCTCGTCCAGCCCAACGCGGCGCAGCGACTGAAATGGCGTGAAGACATGATCCCGGTGTTCTGGGAACGCGCGCTGACGCTGACTGCCGACGGTCCCCCGGTCGATGCCGTCATCTGGCCCGAGGTCAGCCTCTTCTATCTCTGGGGCACCAATGCCGACGCCGATGCGCGTATCGCGGATGCCGCGCAGGGGGCCGCGGCGCTGGTGGGCGCACAGCGGTTCGACCGTGGCGATCTCTACAATGCGCTGGGGGTGATCGCGGCGGATGGCACGGCGCTGGCGCTTTATGACAAGCATCACCTTGTGCCATTCGGCGAATACTTCCCCGGCGGGCAGGTGGCACGTTGGCTGGGGCTGACGGGGCTGGCCACGGATTACCTCGGTGGCTTCACGCCGGGGCCGGGGCCGCGGGTTCTGGACCTGCGCGCCGCCGGTCTGGGGCGCGCCCTGCCGCTCATTTGCTACGAGGCGATCTTTCCCCGCCATGCCCGCACGCCGCGGGGCAGCCCGCGCCCCGACTGGATCGTGCAGGTCACCAACGACGCGTGGTTCGGGCGCTTCGCCGGGCCCCAGCAGCATCTCGCGCAGGCGCGGATGCGCGCGGTCGAGCAGGGCCTGCCGCTGGTGCGCGCGGCCAACACGGGCATCTCGGCGGTGATCGATCCGGCCGGGCGGATCACCGGCGCGCTGCCGCTCGATACCGCTGGCGCGCTCGACCGCCCGCTGCCCGCGCCGGTGGCCCCGCCGCCCTTCGCCCGCGTCGGCAGTGCCCCGGTGCTGGCGCTTCTGGCGGGCATCCTGGGATGTGCGGCATGGCGGCGAACGGCGGGCAGGGCGCGCCGCACCCCTTGACCTTTTCGCCCCGGCTGCGCATCCCCCGCCCATGACCCGTCCCGCCCATACCTCCGCCAAGCCGCCCCGCGCGCCGTGGCGCAATTTCTACGGCCGCCGCAAGGGCAAGCACCTGCGCGACAGCCAGGAGGCGTATCTGGAACAGGATCTCGATGCGCTGTCGCCCGGCCCCGTAGACTGGGATGTGAACCCGGAGCGCACGCCGCTCGACCTGCGCGCGATGTTCGGCAGTCGCCCGGTCTGGCTTGAGATCGGCTTCGGCGGGGGCGAGCACATGGTGCACCAGGCGGCCGCCAACCCGCAGGTCGGGCTGATCGGGTGCGAACCCTATATCAACGGCGTCGCCATGCTGCTGGGCAAGATCCGCGCCGCAGGGGTGTCGAACCTGCGCGTCCATCCCGGCGACGTGCGCGACATGTTCGACGTGCTGCCGGACGCGT
This sequence comes from Meridianimarinicoccus zhengii, assembly GCF_003254465.1. Lineage (GTDB taxonomy): Bacteria > Pseudomonadota > Alphaproteobacteria > Rhodobacterales > Rhodobacteraceae > Meridianimarinicoccus > Meridianimarinicoccus zhengii. The sequence goes on along the minus strand of NZ_QDFI01000016.1, from coordinate 39,403 downwards.
CGATCGACCGGGCCTTCCTGCTCTATCCCGATCCGTGGCCCAAGAAACGCCACCACCGCCGACGCTTCGTGACGCCGGAATACCTCGATCCGTTGTCGCGGGTGCTTGCGCCGGGGGGCATCTTTCGCATCGCCACGGACATCCCCGACTATGTCCGGCAGGCGCTGGAACAGATCATGCCGCGCCCCGATTTCGACTGGCTGGCCGAAGGCCCGGATGACTGGCGCAAGCCGTGGGACGACTGGATTTCCACCCGCTATGAACAAAAGGCCCTGCGCGAGGGCCGCACGCCCCATTACCTGACATTCCGGCGCACCGACGCGCCCGCCCCACGAGGATAACACCATGGCTTCCCACGGACCCGCCCGACCGCTCACGACCCTCGCCTTCGGCGCGCTGAAAGGGCAGGCCGATGTGCCCGGCGACAAGTCGATCTCGCACCGCGCGCTGATCCTCGGGGCGCTGACCGTGGGGGAGACGAAGGTGACCGGCCTGCTGGAGGGGCAGGACGTGCTCGATACCGCCGCCGCGATGCGCGCCTTCGGGGCCGAGGTGACCCGGCACGGCCCCGGCGCATGGTCGGTCCATGGCGTGGGCGTCGGCGGCTTCGCGGAGCCAGAGGACGTGATCGACTGCGGCAATGCGGGCACCGGCGTGCGGCTCATCATGGGCGCGATGGCGACGACGGCGATCACTGCGACCTTCACGGGCGACGCGTCCCTGCGCGCCCGGCCCATGGGGCGGATCACCGATCCGTTGCGGATGTTCGGGGCGGCGTCCCACGGGCGCACGGGCGGGCGTCTTCCCATGACCATCGTCGGCACCGGGCAGCCGGTGCCGGTGCGCTATGCGACCCCCATGCCCTCGGCGCAGGTGAAGTCGGCGGTGCTTCTGGCGGGGCTCAACGCGCCGGGCCAGACCGTGGTGATCGAGGCGGAGGCGACGCGCGACCATTCCGAACGGATGCTTGCGGGCTTCGGCGCGGAGATCACGACCGAGACGACGCCCGAAGGCCGGGTCATCACGCTCACCGGCCAGCCCGAACTGCGCCCCCAGACCATCGCCGTGCCGCGCGACCCCTCGTCCGCCGCCTTTCCTGTCTGCGCGGCGCTGATCGTGCCGGGGTCCGACGTGCTGGTGCCGAATATCGGGCTGAACCCGACCCGCGCGGGGCTGTTCGACACGCTGCGCGAGATGGGCGCCGACCTGACCTACGAGAACGAACGCACCGAAGGGGGCGAGCCGGTCGCCGACCTGCGCGCGCGGTTCTCGCCCGACATGCAGGGCGTCATCGTGCCGCCCGACCGCGCGCCGTCGATGATCGACGAATACCCGATCCTGTCCGTGGTCGCGGCGAACGCCACCGGCACCACCCACATGCCCGGCATCAAGGAACTGCGCGTCAAGGAAAGCGACCGGATCGACGCCATGGCACGCGGTCTCGAAGCCTGCGGCGTGACGGTCGAGGAAACCGAGGACAGCATGACCGTTCACGGTCTCGGCCCCCGCGGCGTGCCGGGCGGCGCGACCTGTGCCGCGCGGCTGGATCACCGGATCGCCATGTCCTTCCTGTGTCTTGGGATGGCGGCGCAGGCCCCGGTCACCGTGGACGACGCAAGCCCCATCGCCACGTCCTTCCCGGTGTTCGAACCGCTGATGCGCGGGCTGGGTGCCGCGTTCCGCGAAGCCGAAGGGGCGCCTGCCGACCCCTTCGCCTGATCGCTCAGCCGGCCCGCGCCACCGCGGCTCCGGGCCGGTCGGGGGCGAGCCGGATTTCCGTCCCCCAGTCGCGGCACAGCGCCTGCACGCGTGCGGGCGGCGGGCGGTCTGTGAAGAACATGTCGATATCCTCCAGCGACGCGATCCGCGCCGGGGCCGTGCGGTGGAACTTGGAATTGTCGGCCACGAGATACGTGCGCCGCGCCTGCCGGATGATGGATTTCGACACGCTGACCTCCTGCACGTCGAAATCCAGCAGGTCGCCATCCTCGTCCAGCGCGGAACAGCCGATCACGGCGTAATCGACCTTGAACTGGGCGATCACCTGGCTGGTGAGATCCCCCACCAGCCCGCCATCGGCCCGCCTCAACAACCCCCCCGCCACGACGATATCGCAGCGTTCGTTCGCCACGAGGATATTGGCCACGTTGATGTTGTTCGTGACGACCATCAGGTCGCTGCGGCTGAGCAGTTCGCGCGCCACCTGTTCCGTGCTCGTCCCGATGTTCAGGAAGATCGAACAGCTGTCTGGCAGTTCCGCCGCGCAGGCCTTGGCGATGGCCGTCTTTTCGTCAAGATGCAGCGCCCGGCGGTGTTCATAGCCGATATTGGCGACGCCGGACGGCAGGACCGCGCCGCCATGGACCCGCTGCAACTTGCCCGTGTCGGCCAGCTCCGCCAGGTCGCGGCGGATCGTCTGCACCGTCACGCCGAAACGCTCGGCTAGGTCTTCGACCACCACCTTGCCCTCGCTGAGCGCGATTTCCAGAATGTCGGTCTGGCGAAAGTTCTGCGCCATGCGTCCTGTCCCCGTTTGCGTTCGAATATGTTCGGTTCCCCGCCCCTGGGCAAGGGATTCCCGCTGGCCGGTTGCGGGTGCCGCCCATGATCCGGCAAATCGCGGGTCAAAATCAGAAAACCGAACAAAAGCGAAAACAGGCGTTGACAAAACGCGGCGCGATATGGCTAGGTTCAGAGCGTGCAGACAAGCCGGGGAGGGCGTCTTGCAGACCACATCGGATCAGGATCAGGCCGTGGATCTCTTCGTCATCGGCGGCGGGATCAACGGCTGCGGCATCGCCCGCGACGCCGCCGGGCGCGGCCTGTCGGTGGCACTTGCGGAAATGAACGATCTGGCCTCGGCGACCTCGTCGGCCTCGACCAAGCTTTTCCATGGCGGGCTGCGATACCTCGAGTATTTCGAGTTCCGCCTCGTGCGGGAATCGCTGATCGAGCGGGAAACACTGCTGCGGGCCATGCCCCATATCAGTTGGCCCATGCGCTTTGTGCTGCCCTATCACAAGGACATGCGGTTCGAGAACGCCACGCCGACCTCGAAACTTCTGAACACCGTGATGCCCTGGATGAAGGGGCGCCGCCCGGCGTGGCTGATCCGGCTGGGGCTGTTCCTGTACGACAATCTCGGCGGCCGTAAGATCCTGCCGGGCACGAAGACAGTGGACCTGACCAAGGACCCGGCCGGTGGGCCGCTGCAGGATCGGTTCCAGCGCGCCTATGAGTATTCCGACTGCTGGATCGAGGATTCGCGGCTGGTCGTGCTGAATGCCCGCGACGCCGAAGCGCGCGGCGCGCAGATCATGCCGCGCACCCGTGTCGTGTCCGCCACGCGCGACGGCGCGGCGTGGCGCGTGACGCTTGCCGACCGCGACACCGGCGCGCAGCGCGAGATGACGGCGAAGATGGTCGTAAACGCGGGCGGGCCATGGGTACGCGACGTGATCCAGAACACCGTGCGCATCAATTCCACCGAAGGCGTGCGCCTCGTGCGCGGCAGCCATATCGTGACCCGCAAGCTTTACGATCACGGGAAGTGCTATTTCTTCCAGGGCACCGATGGGCGGATCATCTTCGCCATTCCCTACGAGACCGATTTCACCCTGATCGGCACCACGGACGCCGAACACCACGATGCCGACAGCAAGCCCGCATGCACCCCGGAAGAACGGAACTACCTGCTGAACTTCGCATCGAATTATTTCAAGACGCCGGTCACCGCCGACGATGTCGTGTGGTCCTATTCCGGCGTCCGTCCGCTTTACGATGACGGGGCCAAGTCGGCCACCGCCGCCACGCGCGACTATGTGCTGTCCGTGGACACCGCCGGGGGCGCGCCGCTGCTGAACGTGTTCGGCGGCAAGATCACCACCTATCGGCGGCTGGCGGAATCCGCGCTGGCCAAGATCGCGCCCTTCTTCGACGGTCTGAAAGGGCCGTGGACCGCAGGGGTGCCGCTGCCGGGCGGGGATTTCCCGGTGGACGGCGTGGACCGGCTGATCGCAGACCTGAAGGCCGCCTATCCGTTCCTGGACGATTTCTGGGCGCGTCGTCTGATCAAGGCCTATGGCACCGAGGCGGCGGCCGTGCTGGGAGATGCGACGACCGCCGACGATCTTGGCGAAGCGTTCGGCGCAACGTTGACCGCACGGGAAATCGAATGGCTGATGGACCGCGAATACGCGGCCGCCGCCGAAGACGTGGTCTGGCGCCGGTCCAAGCTGGGCCTGCGCCTGACGGGGGATGAGATCGCGCGGCTGGACGCGTGGATGGCAGAGACACGGCAGGCACGGCGCGACGCCGCCGCCGAATGAACGAAGGACCGGTCCCGCGGGACCGGGCAGGGAGGAGAGCCTATGACGCTCACGCTCGAAGGCGTGTCCAAGGTCGTGAACGGCCGCACGCATATACATCCGACAGACCTCACGCTGTCGCGCGGCACGATGAACGTGCTGCTCGGGCCGACGCTCGCGGGCAAGACGACGCTGATGCGGCTGATGGCGGGACTCGACAAGCCGACCACGGGGCGCATCCTTTGGAACGGCGCGGACGTGACCGGCCAGCGGGTGCAGGACCGCGCCGTCGCCATGGTCTACCAGCAGTTCATCAACTACCCGTCGATGACCGTCTATGACAACATCGCCTCCCCCCTGCGGCTTCAGGGCAAGTCCGCGGCCGAGATCGACGCGGCGGTGCACAAGACCGCCGACATGATGAAGCTCGGCCCGATGCTGAGCCGCAAGCCGCTTGAGCTGTCGGGCGGCCAGCAGCAGCGCTGCGCGCTGGCCCGCGCACTGGTCAAGGGCGCGGGGCTGGTGCTTCTGGACGAACCGCTCGCCAATCTCGACTACAAGCTGCGCGAGGAACTGCGCATCGAGATCCCGAAAATCTTCGAGGAGTCCGGCGCGATCTTCGTCTACGCCACCACCGAACCGGAAGAGGCGCTTCTTCTGGGCGGCAGCGTGGCGACCCTGTGGGAAGGGCGCGTCACCCAGTTCGGCCCCACCGCGCAGGTCTATCGCCAGCCCGTCGATGCCACCACGGCGCGGGTGTTCTCGGACCCACCGATGAATTTCCTGTCGATCACAAAGTCGGACGGTACGCTGCAGTTCGGCGACGGGCAGAGCGCACCGGCGACCGGCGCGCTCGCGGATCTGCCCGATGGCGACTACACCGCCGGTTTCCGCCCCAACCACCTGGAAATCGACCGCCACAGCGCCGATGCGATGACGTTCACGGCCATGCTGACCGTGACCGAGATCACCGGGTCGGAAACCTTCGTGCATCTCGACCACCATGGCGACCGCTGGGTCGGGCTGATCCACGGGGTTCGGAAGCTCGACCTCGGCAAGCCGATCGACGTGCATCTCGATCCGTCGCATATCTACATCTTCGGGCAGGACGGGCGGCTTTTCGCGCCCGCGTCCTACGCCCAGGCCGCCTGAGGGGGACCGGACATGGCGAAGATCACGCTCGACAACCTGGCCCATTCCTACCTGCCCAATCCGAAGGGCGAGGACGACTACGCGCTCAAGGAGTTGAACCACGACTGGACCGACGGCGAGGCCTATGCCCTTCTGGGCGCGTCCGGCTGCGGCAAGTCAACGCTGCTGAACATCATCTCGGGGCTGCTGATCCCGTCGCGCGGGCGCATCCTGTTCGACGGCAAGGACGTGACGCGCGCGCCCACGGCGGAACGCAACATCGCGCAGGTGTTCCAGTTCCCGGTGGTCTACGACACGATGACCGTGCGCGACAATCTCGCCTTTCCGCTGCGCAACCGCGGCGCCGATGCCGACTACGTGGCGACCCGCGTGAACCGCATCGCCCAGATGATCGGGATGGAAGACACGCTCGACCGCAAGGCGCGCGGGCTGACCGCCGATGCCAAGCAGAAGATCAGCCTTGGCCGCGGCATGGTGCGCGAAGACGTGAATGCGCTGCTGTTCGACGAACCGCTGACCGTGATCGACCCGCACATGAAATGGGAACTGCGCACCCAGCTCAAATCCCTGCACCACGAATTCGGGCACACGATGATCTACGTCACCCATGACCAGACGGAGGCGCTGACCTTCGCCGACAAGGTCGTCGTGATGCATGACGGACGTGTGGTGCAGATCGGCACGCCAGAGGACCTGTTCCAGCGTCCCGCGCATACCTTCGTGGGCTATTTCATCGGCTCGCCCGGCATGAACCTGCTGCCCGCCGAGGTATCCGGCGATACCGCGCAGGTCGCGGGGCACACGCTCGCGCTCGGGCAGGGCTACGGGCCGCTCAAGGGCAAGGTCGAACTGGGCATCCGCCCCGAATATGTCCGCCTGTCCGCGACCGACGGCGTGCCCGTTCAGATCGACCGGGTGGAGGACGTGGGCCGCCACAAGATCGTGCGCGCGCGCATGGGCGACCATCCGCTCAACGTCATCGCCGACGAAGGCACCGCCATCGGCGCCGACATGACCCGCGCCGTTCTCGATCCGGCGGGCATCAACATCTACGTCAATGACTGGCGCGTCAGCCCGGACGGCGCCGGGCGCAATTCGGTGGGGGAGGCTGCCTGATGGACAAGACAACCAACCAGAAGGCATGGTTCCTTGTCCTGCCGGTTCTGATCCTCGTGGCCTTCTCGGCGGTGATCCCGCTGATGACGGTCGTCAACTACGCCTTTCAGGACACGTTCGGCAACAACGTGTTCTTCTGGGCAGGTCTGAGCTGGTTCGAGGATCTTCTCGGCTCGCAACGCCTGTGGGATGCCTTCTACCGTCAGATCGCGTTCTCGGCCATCATCCTCGCCATCGAGGTGCCGCTGGGCATCATCGTGGCGCTCAACATGCCGAAGAAGGGGTTCTGGGCCTCTGTCTGTCTCGTGCTGATGTCGCTGCCGCTGCTGATCCCGTGGAACGTGGTCGGCACGATCTGGCAGGTCTTCGCGCGGGTCGATATCGGGCTTCTGGGCTACACGCTCGATGCCATCGGGATCGAATTCAACTACACCCAGAACTTCTGGGCCGCGTGGATCACCATCATCGTGATGGACGTGTGGCACTGGACGTCGCTCGTGGCGCTGCTGGCCTATGCCGGTCTGCAATCCATCCCCGACGCCTATTACCAGGCGGCCAAGATCGACCAGGCGTCCCGCTGGGCCGTGTTCCGCTACATCGAGTTTCCCAAGATGCTCGGCGTGCTGATGATCGCAATCCTGCTGCGCTTCATGGACAGCTTCATGATCTATACCGAACCCTTCGTCGTCACCGGCGGTGGCCCCGGCAACGCCACGACGCTGCTGTCCATCGACCTCGTGAAGATGGCGCTGGGGCAGTTCGACCTCGGCCCCGCAGCGGCCTTCTCGATCATGTACTTCCTCGTGATCCTCGCCGTGTCCTGGGTGTTCTACACGGTGATGACCAACCTCGACAAAAGGGATGCGCAATAATGGCCGATGCGACCGCAACCCGCGCCGAGACGCGCAGCCTGAGTTTGCCACGGGTCAATGGCCGCGCCGTGGTGATGATCCTCTATCTCGTGTTCCTGATGCTGCCGATCTACTGGCTCCTGAACATGAGCCTGAAGACCAATTCCGAGATCCTCGGCGGCCTCACGCTCTGGCCGCAGACCCTGACCTTCGCCAACTACGTCACGATCCTGACCGACCCCGCGTGGTACATGGGCTATGTCAATTCGATCATCTACGTGACGATGAATACTGTGATTTCCGTGACGGTGGCGCTGCCGGCGGCCTATGCCTTCTCGCGCTACAACTTCATGGGCGACAAGCACCTGTTCTTCTGGCTGCTCACCAACCGGATGGCGCCGCCCGCCGTGTTCGCGCTGCCGTTCTTCCAGCTTTATTCATCCGTGGGGCTGTTCGACACCCATATCGCCGTGGCGCTGGCGCATACGCTGTTCAACGTGCCGCTCGCGGTGTGGATCCTCGAAGGGTTCATGCGCGGCGTCCCGAAGGAGATCGACGAGACCGCCTATATCGACGGCTATTCCTTCCCGCGCTTTTTCGTGAAGATCTTCATGCCGCTCGTGGCCTCGGGCATCGGCGTCACCGCGTTCTTCTGCTTCATGTTCTCCTGGGTGGAACTGCTGCTGTCGCGCACCCTGACATCGGTGGATGCCAAGCCCATCGCCGCCACCATGACCCGCACCGTGGGCGCATCGGGCGTGGACTGGGGCGTGCTGGCCGCCGCAGGCGTGCTGACGATCATCCCCGGCGCGCTCGTGATCTGGTTCGTGCGCAACTATATCGCCAAGGGCTTCGCCCTGGGGAGGGTGTGATGGCGGTCGTCGAACTGACCCGCGAAAGGGACGGGCTGACGGACATGCCGCGCCTTGCCATCCGCGCGGAAGACATCAGCTCCGTCCGGATCCTCGACACGAAGACATCCGCCGTGAACGTCACGCTGCGCGACGGGGCCGAACTGAACCTCATCGCGCCGGCGGGCAAGATCGGCGCCATCTACACCAAGATAATGGAGGCACTCTGATGGCCTGGATGGCATGGACACTGCCCACCGCGATCTTCTTCGTGGTCATCGCCTCGCTGCTCGTGATCTTCACGGTGCTCGCGATCCGCTTTCCCGAAACCCCGCGCCGGGGCATTCTCGGGATCGACACGACGCGCGGGGATCGGCTCTTCATCACGCTGCTGGGCTCCGCCTACATCAATCTCGCGTGGCTGGGGTTGGCCCTCGGGCCGCAACCCTACGCGCTCATCGCATGCTTGGTCTATGCCGCGGCGGTCTTCCGCTTCGTCTGACGGCCAGCTTCCGGTGCCGGGTCCGCCCGGCGCCGTGCACGACCGGCCCCGGCACCAATCGGGGCCCAATAACCCAAGGTTCATCATCGGGAGGATTTCCATGAACCGTCTTTACACATCCAGCACGGCCATCGGCCTTGCGCTCATGATCGGGGGCACCCCCGCCTTCGCCGACATGGAGGCCGCACGCGCCTTCCTCGACGAACAGATCGAACGCTCGACCCTGTCCCGCGCGGACCAGGAAGCCGAGATGCAGTGGTTCGTCGACGCCGCCGAACCGTTCCAGGGCATGTCGATCAACGTGGTGTCGGAAACCATCGCGACCCATGAATACGAAAGCCAGGTGCTCGCCCCCGCCTTCACCGCCATCACCGGCATCGAGGTCACCCATGACCTGATCGGCGAAGGCGACGTGGTCGAACGGCTGCAGGTCCAGATGCAGACCGGCGAGAACGTCTATGACGCCTATGTCAACGACAGCGACCTGATCGGCACCCACTGGCGTTACCAGCAGGCCCGCAGCCTGACCGACTGGATGGCCGGTGAAGGCGCGGACGTGACCAGCCCGACGCTGAACCTCGACGACTTCATCGGGCTTCAGTTCACGACCGGCCCGGACGGCGATCTGTACCAGCTGCCCTCGCAGCAGTTCGCCAATCTCTACTGGTTCCGCTACGACTGGTTCAACGACCCCGAAATCCAGGCCGAATTCCGCGACGAATACGGCTACGACCTCGGCGTGCCGGTCAATTGGGCAGCCTATGAAGACATCGCCGAGTTCTTCACTGGGCGCGAGATCGACGGCCAGACGGTCTATGGCAACATGGACTACGGCAAGAAGGACCCGTCGCTCGGCTGGCGCTTCACCGACGCGTGGATGTCCATGGCCGGCATGGGCGATGTGGGCGAACCCAACGGCCTGCCCGTGGACGAATGGGGCGTGCGCGTGAACGAAGCCTCGCAGCCCACGGGCTCCTGCGTGTCGCGCGGCGGGGCCACGAACAGCCCGGCGGCCGTCTATGCCATCGAGAAGTACAAGTACTGGCTGGAAAACTTCACGCCGCCCGCCGCGGCCGGCATGACCTTCTCCGAAGCGGGTCCTGTCCCCGCGCAGGGCAACATTGCCCAGCAGATGTTCATGTACACGACCTTCGTGCCCTCGCTGGTGCAGGAAGGCCTGCCGATCATGAACGAGGACGGCACGCCGAAATGGCGCCTCGCCCCCAGCCCGCACGGGGTCTACTGGGAAGAAGGCATGAAGGTCGGCTACCAGGACGTGGGGTCGTGGACCATCCTCGACAGCACGCCGGATGACCGGGCAAAGGCCGCGTGGCTCTATGCCCAGTTCGTGACCTCGCAGACGGTGGACGTGGAGAAATCCCATTACGGGCTGACCTTCATCCGCGAATCCACCATCCAGCACGAAAGCTTCACCGAGCGCGCGCCGCGGCTTGGCGGTCTGGTGGAATTCTACCGCTCGCCGGACCGGGTGCGCTGGTCGCCCACGGGCACCAACATCCCCGATTATCCGCGCCTCGCACAATTGTGGTGGCAGAACATCGGCGATGCATCCTCGGGCGCGAAGACCGCGCAGGAAGCACTCGACGCGCTCTGCGAGCAGCAGGAAGAAGTGCTGGAACGTCTCGAACGCGCGGGCGTCCAGGGCGAGCTTGGCCCGAAGCTGAACGAGCCGCAGGACCCGGAATACTGGCTGAGCCAGCCGGGCGCGCCGAAGCCCAAGCTCGAGAACGAGGACGAAGAGCCGATCACCGTCGGCTATGACGAACTGGTGTCGCGCTGGCAGCAGGGCGGCTGATCGGCCGGAACAGCCGGATCGCCTGATCCGGCCTGCCGGGGCGCCTTGCAACGGGCGCCCCGGTTCGTATCCTCGCCCTGCCGAACGGGGCGGCGGGACCTGCGGGCAACGCCAAGACATGATCCGGAGGAGCGGCCCGGCCCTGACCGGCCGCCAGCGGACGACACGAGACGACATCGGGGGCAGTTCCATGACACTCATTCTCGCCATCGACCAGGGCACCACGTCGAGCCGCGCGATCCTGTTCGACGCCGACATGCGGATCGTCGCCAGGGCGCAGGAGGAATTCGCCCAGCACTATCCCGATGGCGGCTGGGTGGAACACGACCCGATGGACCTTTGGTCCACCACGGCGGGCACCTGCCGCGAGGTGCTCGAACGCGCGTCGGTCAGCCCGCGCGACGTCGCCGCCATCGGCATCACCAACCAGCGCGAAACCACCGTCGTCTGGGACAAGGAAACCGGCAAGCCGATCCACAACGCCATCGTCTGGCAGGACCGCCGCACCGCCGAATTCTGCCGCGAGATGCGCGAGGCCGGGCACGAGGCCACGATCACCGAAAAGACCGGTCTGCTGATGGACCCGTATTTCTCGGCCACGAAGCTGAAATGGATCCTCGACCACGTCGACGGCGCGCGCGACCGCGCGAAACGGGGCGAATTGCTGTTCGGCACGGTGGACACATGGCTGATCTGGCGCATGACCGGTGGGGCGGCCCATGTCACCGATGCGACCAATGCCTGCCGCACGATGCTCTACGACATCCACAAGGGGCGCTGGTCCTCGACCATCTGCAAGCTTCTGGACATCCCGATGGAGATGCTGCCCGAGGTGCGCGACTGCGCGGGGTCCTTCGGGGAAACGCGCCCCGATCTCTTCGGTCACGCGATCCCGATCCTCGGCGTGGCGGGCGACCAGCAGGCGGCGACCATCGGGCAGGCGTGTTTCGCGCCGGGGATGCTGAAATCCACCTACGGCACGGGCTGCTTCGCGCTGATGAATACCGGCGACGTGCCCGTGACCTCGACCCACCGGCTGCTCACGACCGTCGCGTATCAGTTCGACGGCAAGCCGAGCTATGCGCTCGAAGGGTCGATCTTCATCGCGGGCGCCGTGGTGCAATGGCTGCGCGACGGGCTGAAGGTGATCCGCGCCGCACCCGAAACCCAGCCGCTTGCGGAAACCGCCGATCCGAACCAGAACCTGATCCTCGTGCCTGCCTTCACCGGGCTGGGCGCGCCCTACTGGAACCCGGACTGCCGCGGCGCGATCTTCGGGCTCACGCGCAACTCCGGTCCGGCGGAGTTCGCCAAGGCCGCGCTGGAAAGCGTGGGCTTCCAGACCCGCGACCTGCTGGAGGCGATGGCGGCGGACTGGCAGGCGGATGGCGCGGGCGACGTGCTGCGCGTCGATGGCGGCATGGCCGCGTCGGACTGGGCGATGCAGTTCCTGTCCGACATCCTCGGCGCGCCGGTGGACCGCCCCGAGATCACCGAGACGACGGCGCTGGGGGCGGCGTGGCTCGCGGGCATGCAGAAGGGCGTGTATCCCGGCCGGGACGAGTTCGCGGCGACATGGCGGCTGGAACGGCGGTTCGAGCCGACCTTCACCCAAGCCGACCGCGACGCGCGCTACGCCCGCTGGCAAGCCGCGGTGCAGGCCACCATGGCGGTGTGACCGCCGGTCCGCGCAGCGGCAAACCCTCCGGTGGAGGGTTCGAGGCCGGAACGCGCCAAGCGCCGGACAAGCCCGACGCAGGCAGCACATCCTGGGCAACCCGGACGGGCAGGGCGATAAACCGGGCGAGGGGGGCTCCCGCCCGTCGGCGTCGTCTGGCGACGACCCCTCCCGTTGGGCCCGGCCCGGCCACGCGTGCCGCGCGTCCGGGCGGCACCTCCCGTGGTTGACCTTGCGCGCCGCGCCGCCCGGAACAGCGGCTTGCACGCGGGCCGTAGGTGGGCCATCCCATGCACGCAACTGACCGGAGACAGCCATGCATATCCTTTTCACCGGCGGCACGGGCAAGGCCGGGCGCCATGTCATCCCCGAACTTCTCGCACGCGGCCACAGCGTCGTGAACCTCGACCTCGTCCCGCTCGACCACCCGGAGGTGCCGACCCTCATCGCCGACATCACCGATCTCGGGCAGGTCGTCTCGGCGCTCACCAGCCACGGCCAGCTTTCCGACCTCGAAGCCGGCACCCCGCCGCGCCCCTTCGACGCCATCGTCCATTTCGCCGCCGTCCCGCGCATCCTGATCCGCCCCGACGCCGAAACCTACCGCACCAACACCACCGGCACCTTCAACGTGCTCGACGCCGCCACCCGCCTCGGCATCCGCCGCATCGTCTTCGCCTCCTCGGAAACCACCTACGGCGTCTGCTTCGCCGAAGGCCCCATGGACCCGCCCGAAATCCCGCTCACCGAAACCACCCCCACAGCCCCCACCGACGCCTACGCCCTGTCGAAGCTCTGCAACGAGACGACCGCCGCGGGCTTCCAGCGCCGCACCGGCGCCGACATCTACGGCCTGCGCATCGGCAACGTGATCGAACCGCACGAATACGCCACCCTCTTCCCCGGCTTCTTCGCCAACCCCGACCAGCGCCTGCGCAACGCGTTCTGCTACATCGACGCCCGCGACCTCGGCCAGATCGTGCACCTGTGCCTGACCACCCCCGGCCTCGGCTACCAGGTCTTCAACGCCGGGAACGACGGCAACTCGGTGGCCCTCACCACGCCCGAGATCGTCGCCCGCTACTACCCGAACGTGCCCCGCACCCGCGACATGGGCGAGCACGAGGCGATCTACTCCAACGCCAAGATCCGCGAGATGCTGGGCTTCGCCGAGGAACACCCCTGGACCCGCTACGTCAGCCTACCCGCCTGACCCGCATCCTGATCCCCACCCGGCGGCGTGAACGCGTCCCGCGCCGCCGCCGCCACGGGCCGCATCGCGCAGCCCTCCACATGCTCGTTCACCAGCCCCATCGCCTGCAGGAACGCATGCACCGTGGTCGGCCCGACGAAGCGCCAGCCCCGTCGCTTCAGTTCCGCCGACAGCGCCACCGACGCGGGCGAGGTCGCGCGCACCGCCGCCGCGGGCCGGTCCTCCAGCGGCTCGAAGGACCACACGAAGGCGCCAAGCGACCCGGCCTCCGCAACCAACTCCCGGCAGCGCGCGGCGTTGTTGATGACCGCCGCGATCTTGCCCCGGTGCCGCACGATGCCCGCATCCCCCAGCAGCCGCGCCACGTCCCCGTCGTCGAACCGCGCCACCGCGTCGATATCGAACCCGGCAAAGGCCGCCCGGAAATTCTCCCTCTTGGCGAGGATCGTGCGCCAACTCAGCCCCGACTGGAAACTCTCGAGGCATATCTTCTCGAACAGCCGCCGGTCGTCCGCCACCGGAAAGCCCCATTCCGCGTCGTGATAGGCGAAGAACTCCGGCGCGGCGGCGCACCAGCCGCAGCGCGGGCGCCCGTCCGGGCCGGGGACCGTGCCGCTCATCCGGTGATCTCGAAGCCGCCGGTCGCGGGCGGGTCTGCCGGGGCGGTCGCCACGCTGTCCACCCGCGCGGAGGGCGGCCCGTCATGGAGCGCCGCGACCATCCCCGCCACCGCGTCGCCGGGCCCGTGCAGGAGTGCGGTGACCGATCCGCCCGCCTCGTTGCGCACCCAGCCGCGCAGCCCCCGCGCGCGGGCCTCCGATTGCGTCCACGCGCGAAAGGCCACGCCCTGAACCTTGCCGGTGATCGTCGCTGTCAGGGTCATCTGGTCCATGCGCGCAGCCTGCCAGAGCGCCCCGCCCCGGTCCACCCGGCAAACCTGCCGGATCGGGTCTTGATGCCGACGCGGACGAAGAGTCGGAAGCCGAGGCCCGATCCCGGCCTTCACCTGAGGGCGCGCGACGGCAGAACGGCGCCATCGGGCCCCGCCTTTTCGAAAAATCCCACTTGTTCTCCAAAATTCACGGAATGGCAGGCTTCTGCAAAGCGCCGATTTTTCCCAAATTATCAAGGGCCGCCTCAACGCAATTATCCCAAGCCGCTTTGGAAGAAAAACTCACCAATTGGTATCTTTCCAACTCACTGTCGTCTACGCCCTCACCAATAATCCGCTTCAAAATGTAGTACATGCGAGTTGCTGTATACTTTCTGTGTGTATCGGATTCATTGTCGCGCAAACGTAGAATCTCTGCTATCCTAGGTAACGTAATCCTCCGGCTCTCAATCGCTAACGCATCATCTGGACTCACGGATCTCAAAATTATCAGAAAGAATGTTAAATCTATCACATGATGATTTCGAGAATCGGCTACTGCGTAGAGAGTAAGGACGCGCTGAAAGATTCTTTGGACGGATCTCAACGTCAGTCGCTCCGCAAAAAACGGCAAACAGGCAATGTCAAAGCCATTCTTTAATATCCCAATTATTTCAGAATGGTATCCTTCGCTTTCAACATATTCAACCATTTTCTCATAGTAAACAAGGCTGGCCTTGCTATTGCGGATCTCCGGAATTGACAATTGCAGGCTTATAAACTTCTGAAGGTATAGCCTCCCATTTACAGATCTGCCATATCTATGGCTCACCGAGGCCGCTAAAACATCAACATTTACACCGAGCAAAAAATGAACTCTACTTTCGCCAAAAAGATGCTTTGCAACTTCTAGCATCGCAAGCGCGTAATCAGGCCTGCAGCGGTCGAGCTCGTCAATAATGATTATGAGTCTTCTCTCAGAAGCAACGACTCGAAGCGCTGCTCTGAACTCCTCCATCGCTGCTATACGTGATTCCTCTGCGTCCCATAAGCGCGATGCTATTTCCTCAGATTCAGCTGCAATGCCTGAAATTATTTCCGAAATAACGGACGAGCCGAAATTCGAAACTCCAGCTGATAGTGCGCCTGACAAAATTCTTATCACGGGGAATGCAACTTTTTTAGATGCCGTGACTAAGCTTTCTATCGCCCTGGAAGATTTTTCGCCTTGCTCGCCACAGGAATTATTGACAGCTCTTACCAAGCTTACAAGCGGGTCGCCAAGATAGTCGTGCTGAAAAGCGTTTATATAAACAACCCTATCCTGGCAATACTTTTTTTGATGGTCGTTCTTCCAAATTCTAAGGAAATGCGTTTTGCCAGAACCCCAGGCGCCGTCAATCGCAACAACTAAAGGTTCATCTATTGTTTGAAGCATGTTCGAGAGTCGCTGCGCAAAGCCTCCTCTTTGAAGAAAATCATTATTGGGAGTAAACGATGCATCTGCCTCAACGCACATGTCAGAAAATATCATTGCCACCACCTATTCTGATGCAAGATGCTACTCTGACTGCATCATTTGCCCAGCGCAAGGTTGACATGTTTACTCCCCCTCCGTCCGCACCCGCTCCTTTTCCTCCGCCCGGAACTTTGCGATCCGCGCCTCGGCCACGTTCACCTGTGCGATTCGCATCTGGGCGAAGGTCGCCAGCACCCGGTTGATCCGCGCCTGGTATCCCGTGCCCATCCCACGATAGAACTTGGCGACGCTCTCGTCCACGCGGATGGTGATGCGGACCTTCTTCTCCACCACGTCCACGTCCTGCTCCAGCGTATCCCATGCCTCCGGGATGTGCTTGTCGATCCAGAACGGGATCAGGTCGTCATACTCCAGGTCGCGCACCTCCCCCATCAGCCGCTCGTATGCCAGCCGCGCCGCCTTGGTCTGGCCCGGCTTGGGGGTGCTGCGGTGCAGGTTGCGGGTGGCGTCGCGGCGGGGCATGGGCAATCTCCGGTGTCTCGGTCACGCCCACAGCCTCGTCCAACAGGGTTAACGCACGGCAAAAGCCCCGCGCGCAGGGTCCGACGGGAGTCATACAAGAGTCATACACGAGTCATACGATCCGCCCCTCAGCCCCCGGCGCGGGCCATTGACTGCCCTGTGAAACAGCCGCATATCGGCAGCCATGACCGAGCTTTCGCGCATCCGCAACTTCTCCATCGTCGCCCATATCGACCACGGGAAATCCACCCTGGCCGACCGGCTGATCCAGCTCACCGGCACCGTCGCCGAACGCGACATGCAGGAGCAACTCCTTGATTCCATGGACATCGAACGGGAACGCGGGATCACGATCAAGGCCAACACCGTGCGGATCGAATACCCCGCGCAGGACGGCCACACCTATATCCTGAACCTGATCGACACGCCCGGACACGTCGATTTCGGCTACGAGGTGAGCCGGTCCATGCGCGCCGTCGAAGGCTCGCTGCTGGTGGTGGACGCCTCCCAGGGCGTGGAGGCGCAGACGCTGGCCAACGTCTACCAGGCCATTGAAGCGGATCACGAAATCGTCCCCGTTCTCAACAAGATAGACCTTCCCGCGGCCGATCCCGACCGCGTCCGCGAACAGATCGAGGACGTCATCGGCATCGAGGCCCACGATGCCGTGGAAATCTCCGCCAAGACCGGCCTCGGCATCCCGGAAGTCCTTGAAGCCATTGTGAAACGTCTGCCCCCGCCCCATGGCGGCGACCCCGACGCGCCGCTCAAGGCGATGCTGGTGGACAGCAAGTACGACGCCTATCTCGGCGTCATCGTCATCGTCCGCATCATCGACGGCACCCTGAAGAAGGGCGACCGCATCCGCATGATGAAGACGGGCGGCACCTATGACGTTGACGACGTTGGCATTTACCGGCCCGCCATGACATCGGTGAAGGAACTGGGGCCGGGCGAGATCGGGTACCTGAACGCGTCGATCAAGCAGGTGCGCGATACCCGCGTCGGCGACACGATCACCCATGAAAAACGCCCTTGTGACAAGGCGTTGCCAGGTTTCAAGCCGTCGGTGCCGGTGGTGTTCTGCGGCCTTTTCCCCGTGGACAGTTCCGAATTCGAGGATCTGCGCACCGCCATCGAGAAACTCGCCCTCAACGACGCGTCGTTCAGCTACGAGATGGAAACCTCCGCCGCGCTCGGCTTCGGTTTTCGCTGTGGTTTCCTCGGGTTGCTGCACCTGGAGGTCGTGCGCGACCGCATCGAACGGGAATACGATATCGAGCTGATCACGACCGCGCCGTCGGTCGTCTACCATCTGCACATGAAGGACGGGACGATGCGCGAGTTGCACAACCCCGCCGACATGCCCGACCTGACTCATGTCAGCCATATCGAGGAGCCGCGCATCAAGGCCACGATCATGGTGCCGGACGAATACCTGGGCGACGTGCTGAAGCTCTGCCAGGAACGTCGGGGCATCCAGCTGGACCTGACCTATGCCGGCACCCGCGCCATGGCCGTCTATGACCTGCCGCTGAACGAGGTGGTGTTCGATTTCTATGACCGGCTGAAATCGGTGACCAAGGGTTACGCGTCCTTCGATTACCAGATGGAAGGCTATCGGGAGGACAACCTGCAGAAGATGCAGATCCTCGTGAACGACGAACCGGTGGACGCGCTGTCGATGATGGTGCACCGCGACCGCGCCGAGCAGCGCGGCCGGGCCATGTGCGAGAAGCTCAAGGAGCTGATCCCGCGCCACATGTTCAAGATCCCGATCCAGGCGGCCATCGGCGGGCGCGTGATCGCGCGCGAAACCCTGTCGGCGATGCGCAAGGACGTGACGGCGAAATGCTATGGCGGCGACGCGACCCGCAAGCGCAAGCTTCTGGACAAGCAGAAGGCCGGCAAGAAGAAGATGCGCCAGTTCGGCAAGGTGGACATCCCGCAAGAGGCGTTCATCTCGGCCCTGAAGATGGACAGCTGATCGCGCCGCGCAAGGTGTCATCGCGCACAGAATGGCCGCTGCAACGTGGTTAACACGGACCCTGTGCCAAGGGGGACACCGCGATGCAGACCATTCTCGAAGGCAGTATGCTGATCTTCTTTTCCGTCGGCTGGTACATGTCCATAGCCAAGATGCTGGTGACAGGCGTCGCGGCAGGCAAGAGCAAGTGGTTCGTATCGCTGATATCGGCAGGATACGCGGCGGGAGTCTGTGCCAAGTTGATCGAGGGCAGGGAGACCGGCACCATCGATCCCATCGTGTGGCTCTATGCGTGGAACATGGCGGTCTGCCTGTTCGACCTTGTGCTCGTCATCCATTACAGCCGCCGCGCGAAGCCGGGTATGCGGGGCGTGATGGGCCCCACGAGGTATGTAACGGTCCCGTGAAATCGCATCCCGCGCCCGTCCCGGTCGCCATCCCCGCGTGACAGCCGCACGGGCCTTGTGTAGGCGGGTCGGGGAATGCTATCGCCCGCGATCTGGCTTTTGGGAACGGATACCGCATCTTGGCAACATCACTCTACGGACTTGAGGCTTGGGGGCACGGGCTCGTGTCGATCCTGCCCGATGGCAACGTCGCGCTGACCGATCCGCTGCATCCGGGCAGCGCGCCCGTCGCGCTGCCGACCATCGTGCGCGACCTGAAGGAACGGGGCATCTGCACGCCGATCCAGTTGCGCGTGCAGTCATTCCTCGATTACGGCCTGCACCGGCTGAACGCCGCCTTCGCCGAAACCATCGCGCAGGTCGGCTACAAGGGCCCCTATCGCGGCGTGTTCCCGATCAAGGTGAACCAGCAGTCCGAGGTGGTGTCGCGCATCGTGGAGGTCGGGCAGCAATACGGCTTCGGGCTGGAGGCGGGCAGCAAGCCCGAGCTGATCGTGGCGCTGGCCCAGCCCCTGTCGGAAGACAGTCTGATCATCTGCAACGGGGTGAAGGACGACGAGTTCATCCGGCTCGCCATCCTGTCGCGCAAGCTCGGGTTCAACACGGTCATCGTGCTGGAAAGCCTCAAGGAATTCGAGATCGTCCGCCGCGTGTCCGACGAGATCGGCGTGAAACCCATGCTGGGCGTGCGCGTGAAGCTGACCCAGACCGTGACCGGCAAGTGGGAGGCATCCTCGGGCGACCGGTCCACGTTCGGGCTGGGCACCTACGAGGTCGTGCAACTGATCGACCGGTTGACGGAAACCGGATTTCTCGACTGCCTCGTGCTCCAGCACAACCACCTGGGCAGCCAGGTCCCGAACGTGATCGACGTGCGCCGGACCGTGACGGAAGCCTGCCGTTTCTTCGTCGAGCTGCGGAAGATGGGCGTTCCGCTGACCTATCTCGATCTCGGCGGCGGGCTTGGGATCGATTACACCGGCGAGAAGCGGTCGACCGAGAATTCGGTCAACTACTCGGTCGAGGAATATTGCAGCGCCATCGTGGAAACCGTCGCCTATGCCATGGACGAGGCCGACCTGCCGCACCCGACCATCGTGACGGAATCGGGCCGTTTCGTCGTGGCGCTGTCGTCGATGCTGATCTTCGACGTGCTGGACGCGACCTATTACGACGTGCCCTCGGCCCCGGCGGCGGAGGAGGGCGACCACCATTACGTGACCGACCTGCTGGCGGTGGAAAGCTACCTGGAACCGCGGCGGGTGCAGGAATGTTACAACGACGCGGTCTATTACCGCGACGAGATCCGGGCGCTGTTCCGGCGCGGTGTGATCGACCTGCGCCAGATGGGCCGGGCGGAGCGCGCGTTCCTCTATACCCTGTCGCGCATTGCGCAGATGGACCGGGACCATCGCGGACCGGGCGACCTGTCGGAACAGCTGGAAAGCTACGTGGACTACTACCACTGCAATTTCTCGTTGTTCCAGTCGCTGCCTGATGTCTGGGCCATCGACCAGATCCACCCGGTGATCCCGCTGCAGCGCCATAACGAGGTGCCGACCCGCCGCGCGGTGCTGACGGACATCACCTGCGACAGCGACGGCAAGATCGACCATTTCGTTCTGGCAGACGGGCTGCACCGTGCGTTGCCGGTGCATGACCTGTCCGAGGACGAGGATTACCTGATCGGCGTGTTCTTCGTCGGCGCCTATCAGGAAACACTGGGCGACCTGCACAACCTTTTCGGCGATGCCAACGTGGTGACCATCGCGCTGGACGGGCAGGGCGGCTTCAGCGTTGAGCACGAGACCGAGGGCGACAGCATCGCCGAAGTGATGTCCTACGTGGAATACGACCCGCAGGACTGCCTTGCCGCGTTCCGCAAGCGCGTGGACAACGCCGTGGCGCAGCGCGCGGTCAGCGCGGATGAACGCCGGGTGCTGATCTCGGCCTACAAGGACAGCCTTGCGGGCTACACCTATTTCGAATGAACCCGTGACAAGGGAGAGGGACATGGCAGGAAACGTTCTGGTCGTGGGCGCTGGCGGCGTCAGTTCCGTGGCGGTGCACAAGATGGCAATGAACCCGGAGATCTTCGGGACGATCAATCTGGCGAGCCGCACGAAATCCAAATGCGACGACATCGCGGCGGCGGTGAAGGGGCGCACGGGTGTTGACGTGGCGACCCATGGACTCGACGCGATGGACGTGGCCGCGACCGTGGCGCTCATCAAGGCGACAGGCGCGGAACTGGTCGTGAACCTTGCGCTGCCCTACCAGGACCTGGCGCTGATGGACGCATGCCTCGAAGCGGGCGTTCATTACCTCGACACGGCGAACTACGAGCCCGAGGATGAAGCGAAGTTCGAATACCACTGGCAATGGGCGTATCAGGACAAGTTCAAGGCTGCGGGACTGACCGCGATCCTCGGGTCCGGCTTCGATCCGGGCGTCACGTCCGTCTTCGCCACCTGGCTGCGCAAGCATAAGCTGTCGGGGATCCGGCAGCTCGACGTGCTGGATTGCAACGGGGGCGACAACGGCAAGCCCTTCGCCACCAATTTCAACCCGGAGATCAACATCCGCGAGGTGACGGCGGACGCCAAGCACTGGGAAAACGGCGAATGGGTGGTGACCCCTGCCATGAGCCGCAAGGTCGCGTTCGACTTCCCCGAGGTGGGCGAGAAGAACATGTACCTGATGTATCACGAGGAACTGGAAAGCCTGTCCACCCATTTCCCCGAGATCGAGCGCGCGCGGTTCTGGATGACCTTCGGCGACGCCTATATCAATCACGTCACGGTGCTGCAGAATGTCGGCATGACATCGATCACGCCGGTGGTGCACAACGGGGTAGAGATCATCCCGCTGCAGTTTCTCAAGACCGTGCTGCCCGATCCGGGAGATCTGGGGGCGCTGACGAAGGGCAAGACCTGCATCGGCGACATCGCGACCGGCCCCGCGCAGGACGCGTCGGGCGAGAAGACGTTCTACATCTACAACATCTGCGACCACGAGGAATGTTATGCCGAGGTCGGCAGCCAGGCCGTGGCCTACACGACCGGCGTGCCCGCGATGATCGGCGCAGCGATGTTCCTGCAAGGGCATTGGAACGCGCCCGGCGTGAGGAACATGGAACAGCTTGATCCCGACCCATTCATGGACATGCTGATGACGCAGGGCCTGCCGTGGCAGGTGGTGGAACTGGCCGGTCCGGTCGATTTCTGAAGGTGGCCGGGCGCGCCGGGGCATCGAGCCCCGCCGCACCCGGTCGCTGCGCTCCGGCACCCGTGGCGAGGATGGCACGATGACCCAGATCGACATTGCCGCGGACAGCGCGGAGCGGTTCGCGCGATTCGACCTTTCGCGCGTACCATCGCCCTGTTTCGTGGTGGATGCGGCGCAGATCGACCGCAACTGCGCGATCCTTGGCGACGTGGCGGCCCGGTCCGGCGCGCATGTGTTCCTTGCGCTCAAGGCGTTCTCCATGCCCGCCATGGCACCCGTGGTCATGGCCCATCTGTCCGGCACGGCGGCGTCGGGCCTGCACGAGGCGCGTCTGGGGCGCGAGGTCTTCGGCGGCCATGTCGCCACGTTCAACGCGGGGTTCAAGGCGGATGAGTTGCGCGAGGTTCTGCGCATCTCGGACCATGTGATCTTCAATTCGACGGCGCAGGCCGCGCGGTTCCGACCGCTGGTCGATGAAGCCCTGGCCGATGGCGTCGCCGTCGAGACCGGCCTGCGCATCAATCCTGAACATTCCGAGGGCTGGAACCCGAAATACGACCCGGCCGCGCCTTGTTCGCGGCTCGGCCAACCGGTGTCGAAGGTCGCCCCCGGCGATCTGGCCGGGCTTTCGGGGCTGCACATGCACACCCTGTGCGAGCAGGGTTTTGAGCCGCTCGCGCGAACATGGGACGCGGTGGAGCCGGTGATCGGGCCGTGGCTGCACGATCTCAGATGGCTCAACCTCGGTGGCGGCCATCACATCACGCGCGGGGATTACGACCGCGCGGGGCTGGTGGACCTGATCCGGCACATCCGGGCGACCTACGGCGTGGAGGTCTACCTGGAGCCGGGGGAGGCCGTGGCGCTGCAGGCGGGCATCCTCGTGGGCGAGATCCTCGATCTCTCCGACAACGGCATGCCGCTGGCGATTTCCGACATCTCGGCCACCTGCCATATGCCCGACGTGATCGAAGCGCCCTACCGGCCCGACCTGCTGGGCGAGTTGCCCGAAGGCGAAGGGACGGCGATCCGCGTGGGCGGGCCGTCCTGCCTTGCGGGCGACGTCATCGGCGATTTCCGCCCGGCGGGCGGCTGGGCGGTGGGCGACCGCTTCGCGTTCCTCGACCAGGCGCATTACTCCATGGTCAAGACGAACACGTTCAACGGCGTGCCGCTGCCGGCCATCGCCGTTTGGGACAGCCGGACCGACGATCTGCGGATCGTGCGGCAGTTCGGCTATGACGATTTCCTGAACAGGCTTTGAGGTGCCCATGATCCCGTTTCTCGATGGCGAGTTGTCCGCGGCGGAGCAGGACGAGGCGACGGCCCAGTTTCGCGTGATCCCGGTGCCGCTGGAACGCACGGTGAGCTATGGCGCGGGGACGGCGAACGGGCCTGCCGCGCTGCTGGCCGCCAGCGTTGAACTGGAACGGCTCTGGCGCGGCGGCGAGCCCTGCGCGCAGGGGATCGTGACCGAACCGGCTGTAGATTGCGGCGGAGACATGCACGACGTGATGGCCCGCATCGCGGCGCGGACGCAGGCGGCGGTGGCCGCGGGGCGCGTGCCGGTGGTGCTGGGGGGCGAGCATTCGCTGAGCTATGGTGCCGTGCGCGGCGTGGCTGCGGCATCAGACGTCCCGATTGGCATCGTGCAGATCGACGCCCATGCGGACCTGCGCACGGCCTATCAAGGGCACCGCCATTCCCATGCATCGGTGATGCAGTTGCTGGCCGAGGAGGACGGGATCGCCATCGCGCAGTTCGGCATCCGTGCGCAATCGAGCGACGAGGTCGCGTTGCGCGACCGGCTTGGCGTGCTGCAATGGGATGCGGAAACGCTGGTCAGCGGCAACCTGCACACGGTGGACCTTCCCGACGATTTTCCGGAACTGGTCTATGTCAGTTTCGACGTGGACGGGCTCGACCCGTCGGTGATGCCGGATACGGGCACGCCGGTGCCGGGCGGACTCGGCTTCTGGCAGGCGCTGCACCTGGTGGAACACGCGCTCAAGGGGCGGCGGCTGGTGGGCTGCGACGTGGTCGAGCTTGCGCCGACGCCCACCAGCACCGTGTCCGATTTCACCGCCGCCCAGATCGCCTATGCGCTGATGGCGATGGCCTGATCTGTCAGGGCAGGTCGGTCGCCGCCGCGAAAACCCGGTCCATCATCGCCTGCGTGCCGCGCGAGAATTCGAGCGGGCACGGATAGGCGGCCCCGGTCGAGGCACTGTGGTTGAACGCCGCGACCTGCAACTCGTATTGCCGCGCGCCGTTGAACCGCGCCACCTGTTCGGGCTGGCCCGCCTGCCGAAGGATCACCGCCGCGTCGCCGAAGACGGGGCCGTTGAATGGCGCCGTCAGGTGGATCGACCCGGTTTCGCCGTGGAAGGTCATCGTCTGCCACGGGTTGAGCCGGATCGACACGGTCGCGGCATAGGTGAAGCCGGGGAAGGTCGCGTCGATATGGCTGAAGGCGTCGACGCCGCGGTCCCAGCGGATGCGGGCATCCACGCTGTCGGGTTCGGCTGCGGTGACGAAGCGTGTTGCGCCGATCACGTAGACGCCGATGTCGCGCAAGGCTCCGCCGCCCAGATCCGGCTGATTGCGGATGTTGTCCCGGTCGGCGGCGTTGTTGAAGCAGAACATCCCTTCCACGTGTCGCAGCGGGCCGATGGCGCGGCTGGCCAGCAGGTCGCGCACATGCTGCCACTGGGGGTGGAACACGATCATGTAGGCCTCGGCGGCGAGCCGCCCGGCACTGTCGCGGGCTGCGATCAGCCGGTCGATTTCCGGCGCTTCCATGGCGACGGGCTTTTCCGTCAGCACGTGCTTGCCTGCCGCAAGCGCCTTGAGCGTCCAGTCCAGATGCATCGTGTTGGGTAGGGGGATATAGATCGCATCCACCCCCGGATCGGCCAGCAGCGCGTTGTAATCACCATGCACGCGCAGGTTTGGGGCGATGGCGCGGAATGGATCGGCCTTGGCCGGGTCACGGGTGGCAAGTGCCACCAGTTCCCCGCCCGCCGCGGCGTGGAGCGCGGGCCCCATGTGCTGCGCCGCGAAGTGCGCCGCCCCAAGGATGCCCCACCGGATATGTGCCATGTTCTGCCTCCGCCGCTCATGTTTGCGCCACCATAGCGGGGCGTGCGGCGGTGGCAAGCCGAGGTCAGTCGGCAGGCATCAGGCCACGTTCGACTGCCAGTTCGCGCATCTTCTTCTGAAGCTTCTCGAACGCGCGCACCTCGATCTGGCGGATGCGTTCGCGGCTGACATCGTATTGCGCCGAAAGGTCCTCCAGGGTGACCGTGTCCTCCTGAAGCCGGCGCTGCACGAGGATGTCCTTTTCGCGGTCGTTCAGCACGTCCATCGCTTCGGTCAGCAATTCGCGGCGATAGGTCAACTCGTCGGCTTCGGCGTAGTTGCCGGCCTGGTCGGCGCCTTCGTCCTCCAGCCAGTCCTGCCACTGGGCCGACCCATCGTCATCCGAGCCGATGGTCGCGTTCAGCGACGCGTCGCCCCCCGACAGGCGTCGGTTCATGGAAATGACCTCGTCCTCGGTGACGCTCAGATCATGGGCGATCCGGGCGACATGTTCCGGGCGAAGATCACCGTCCTCCAGCGCGCCGATGCGCGACTTGGCCTTGCGCAGGTTGAAGAACAGCTTCTTCTGGGCGCTGGTGGTGCCCAGCTTCACAAGGGACCACGACCGCAGGATGTATTCCTGGATCGAGGCGCGGATCCACCACATCGCATAGGTCGCAAGGCGGAACCCCTTTTCCGGGTCGAACCGCTTCACTGCCTGCATCAGCCCGACGTTGGCCTCAGAAATCACCTCGGCCTGGGGCAACCCGTAGCCGCGATAGCCCATGGCGATCTTGGCCGCGAGCCTCAGGTGCGATGTCACCATCTTGTGCGCCGCCTCGGTGTCCTGGTCCTCGACCCAGCGCTTGGCGAGCATGTATTCCTCTTCGGGTTCCAGCATGGGGAACTTGCGGATTTCCTGAAGGTATCGGTTCAACCCCTGTTCGGGGGACGGCGCGGGCAGGTTCTGATATGTGGAAGCCACGGTCGTTTTCCTTCGTCACGCGGAATGTACATTCATTTCACATTAACACTTGGGCGCTTCACTTGGCCGGATCAAGTGTCATTGCCTTGCATCGGTGCACAGGCGGCCTGCGCGGGATCACCGCCAAGTGCCTGTGTCAGTCGCTGCATATCGTCTGGCAAAGGCGCATCGAAGGCCAGCCACGTCTGCGTGACCGGGTGTACGAACCCCAAAGTCGCGGCATGGAGCGCCTGCCGCGGGAAGTCATCCGCGACAGCGCGAGCCGCGGGTGCGAAGCCGCGGGCGGGCAGGCGGCGGCGCGCCCCATAGGTCGGATCGCCGATCAGCGGATGGCCCAGATGGGCCATATGCACCCGGATCTGATGGGTGCGCCCGGTTTCCAGCCAACAGTCCAGCAGGGCCACGCCGGGCGGCGTGCCGTAGGTGTCCAGAACCTTGGCGCGGGTGATCGCGTGGCGTCCGCCCGATGGAAGCACCGCCTGCTTCTGCCGGTCGTGGCGGTGGCGTCCGATCTGCGTCGTGACACACAGCACCCCGCCAGGTTCGAAGGTCACGCCCGGCAGTCCGCGCAGACGCGCGCTCGCCGCGTCGGGCACGCCATGCACCAGCGCGCGGTAGTGGCGCGCGACCGTATGGGCGGCGAACTGAACCGCCAGCCCGTGATGCGCACGGTCGGATTTCGCCACGACCAGAAGGCCCGAGGTATCCTTGTCGATACGGTGGACGATGCCGGGGCGGGCTTCGCCGCCGACGCCCGACAGGCTGTCGCCGCAATGCGCCATCAGCGCGTTGACCAGCGTGCCGCCGGGGCTGCCGGGGGCGGGGTGGACGACCATGCCCGCGGGTTTGTTCACCACGATCAGGTCGGCGTCTTCGAAGACGATGTCGAGCGGGATGTCCTCTGCCACGATGCCCGCGTCCTCGGCATCGGTAACGGCGAGGGTCACGACATCGCCCTCGGCCAGCCGCGACTTCGCGGACAGCACCCTGTCGCCGCATTTCACGGCCCCGTCGTCGAGCAGCCGCGCGATGCGCGTGCGGCTGAGTGCGGCGTCTGCGGGGACATCCCGCGCCAGCGCCCGGTCGGCCCGCGCGGGCGGATCGGCGGCGATGGTGACATGGACAAGGCGCAGGCGGGACATGGGCGGATCGCTTCGGCTGGGCAGGGCTGGATAGCGCGGACACGCGGTGCTGTCACCCCGGTTGCACTGGCGGTGCACCGTCCCGCACGCTAGGAGAGCCGGGACCGAGAACGGAGCATCCCATGCAGGACCAGCCGGACCCGCCGCCCGAACCCCGCGCATTGCGGCAGTTGCGCGTCATGGTGACTGCGCTGACCGGCGTGATGATCTTCGGTATCCTCGCCATCGTCGTGTTGCTGGCGCTGCGGTTGCAGCGGGACGACGCCCCGCGCCTGCCGCCGCTGCCTGCCGTTGTCGCCCTGCCCGAAGGGACCACGGTGCTTGCGGTGACCGCGGGCCCGGGCTGGTACGCCGTGGTGACCGCGGATGACCGCATTCTCGTGTACGACGCGGCCAGCGGCGCGTTGCGGCAGGACATCGCAATAGACGCGGGCCGGGAGTGACCTTCCGCTAGTGGCTACCCGTCAGCACAAGACTGCGCACCGGCAGCAGCAGCGTCTGTGACCGCAACAGGATGGCATGGACGATCCCGACGGTTTCAACCCCGTGCAGTCCGAGCCGCGTCCAGAACCCGAGATCGGGATCGTCCAACTGGTCGTGAAAGCTGGTATAGGCATTGGCGACGCAGGCGCTGCCGGGCGGGATCGCGTCAGCCTGCCCTTCGAAAAGCGGCTCAAGCCGTACGGTCAGGCTGCCGGGGCGCCCGGTGCGTTCCAGCGGGTCGATCAACTGGTCGGACGGACGGAATTGTCCGGTTGCGATGACATCCTGCACGCCGGTCACGACCATCGGCACGATGCGAAAAGGAAGGGAGGCACAGGAGATCTCGGCCAGCATGCCCGGTTTGACCACGCCGCCGGCGAGCTGGTTGAACCCGGCCACGAACACGCCGCGGTCGTATTCCGCGGGCACCAGGATCCCCGCGGGCCGCAGTATGGCCGAAATGTA
Organism: Meridianimarinicoccus zhengii; assembly: GCF_003254465.1. GTDB lineage: Bacteria > Pseudomonadota > Alphaproteobacteria > Rhodobacterales > Rhodobacteraceae > Meridianimarinicoccus > Meridianimarinicoccus zhengii. The sequence continues at coordinate 11,266 of NZ_QDFI01000016.1, read as the reverse complement.
ATCCCCCACCTGCAACTGGAACTGTTCGACCGTGCCGGTGACGCCGGCGCGCACGATGGTCTTGTCCAGCTCAGCCTGCGCTTGCGCAAGCGCCGCTTCGGCCGACGCGCGCTGCGCCGGGATCAGCAGGTCGATCTGCGTCTGGAGCGCGGCCTGGTTGGCGCGGGCAGAGTCCACCGCGCCCTGACGGGCCGTGACGACAGATTGCAGCCGGTCGATTTCGCTGTCCGACACGACGTTCGGGTTCCGCGCAAGCAGGTTCAATTGCCGCGCAAGCTCGTTCTCGGCCTCGTCCAGCAGGCCGATCGCCTGGTCCAGCTGCCCTGCCGTCGCGGCCAGCTGGTCCTGTGCGACCGACAGGGAAGCATCCACCTCGGCAATGCGGCGGCGTGCGGTTTCCAATGCGGCCTGCTGGCTCGAATCGTCCAGCCGGAAAAGCACATCGCCTGCTTCCACCCGTTGCTGGCCGCGCACGTTGACCTCGACCACGCGGCCCGGCGTTTCGGGCAGGATCGTCACCGTGCGGAAATAGGACGACACGGCACTGGTGGACGGGTGAAAGAAGAACACGACGGTAATGAGCCCGAGTGCCAGGATAAGGCAGCCGGTGATGCCCCAACGCAACTCGTACCAGACCGAGAACAGCGTGATCTCTTGCCCAATGCGCTTGCCCTGCCCGAACCGGCGATAGAGGAAATCGGGCAGCAGCGTGAAGAGCGAACAGAACAGCAGTTCAAACATGGTCCCGCGGCTCCGTCACGCTGTCGGCGATCTCCTCCTCGCGGCCCGTGGCCTTTTCCAGCGAGCGTGCGATGGACCGCAGCGGCGTCATCACGTCCGGCACCTCCACCACGGCGAGCACGAGCGCGGCCAGCCAGAACATGTTGTTGTGGGTCAGCAGCCCGAGCAGCGCCAGGATGCCGATCAACTGGAACTGCGCCGCGTTGCGTTTGTGCGCCATCCGTTCCGGAAGCGAGTGCAGCGACAGGTAGACGACCCCGCCCAAGAGCACGAGCCCGATCAGGAACACGCCCACATTGACCAGCATCATGTCGGTGGCAGTCGGCGGCGTGATGAAGAACGGAAGATGCTCGGGGGCCAAAGGGTGAAGGCCGGGGGGATGATCCGTGGACATGGCGTGCTCCGGTGCGACGATCCTGAATTCCGCTTAACCCGTTTCGAGGGACGACGCCACGGTTGCTGCATCCGGGCGCATCACCCTTGCAGGGCACGCCATCCGATATCGCGGCGATACTGCCCGCCAGGCCAGTCGACGGCGTCGGCCAGCGCATAGGCCCGGTCGCGCGCCGCGGCCAGTGTCGCACCGCGCCCGGTCGCGTTCAGCACGCGCCCGCCATGGGCCCGCACCTGCCCGTCCACGGTCTTTGTCCCGGCGTGGAACATCATGTGAAAGCTGTCCTCGGGCAGCGCGTCGAGCCCGCCGATCACGTCGCCCTTGCGGGTGGCGCCGGGATAGCCCGCGGCGGCCAGAACCACGGTCATCGCATGGTCGTGGGCCCAGTCGACCCGTGCGTCGGCGAGCCGCCCCTCTGCACAGGCATGGATCAGGTCGAGCGCCTGTGCGCCCAGCCGCAGCATCAGCACCTGTGCTTCCGGGTCGCCGAAGCGGACATTGTATTCCACAAGCCGCGCTGCGCCGTTCTCGATCATCAGCCCCGCATAGAGCACCCCCTGATAGGGCGTGCCGCGTGCCGCCATCTCGGCCAGCGTTGGGCGGATGATCCGGTCCATCACCTGGGCCTGCAACGCATCGGTCAGGATCGGCGCGGGGGAATACGCCCCCATGCCGCCCGTGTTGGGGCCGGTATCGCCTTCGCCCGCGCGCTTGTGGTCCTGCGCGCTACCGATGGGCAGCGCCTCGATGCCATCGCAAAGCACGAAGAACGACGCCTCCTCGCCCTCCATGAACGCCTCGATCACCACCTCGGCGCCTGCGCCGCCGAAGGCTCCCCCGAACATGGTGTCCACGGCATCCTCGGCCTCGGCAAGCGTCATCGCCACCACGACACCCTTGCCCGCCGCCAGCCCGTCGGCCTTGACCACCACGGGCGCGCCCGTCGTCCGCAGGTGGGCGCGTGCGCTGTTCGCATCGGTGAAGCGCGCCCAGGCCGCGGTGGGTACGCACGCGGCGTCGCAGATCTCCTTGGTGAAGGCTTTCGATGCCTCCAGCCGTGCGGCCGCTGCCGAAGGGCCGAACACCAGCACGCCCGCCGCGCGCAGTTCGTCCGCGACACCGGCGACCAGCGGCGCCTCGGGGCCGACGATCACGAGATCGATCGCGTTCTCGGCGGCGAATTGCGCGACGGCGGCGCCATCCTCGATCGGCAGGTCGGCGCAATCGGCGATGGCCGCGATGCCCGCATTGCCCGGTGCCACGATCAGCCGGTCGCATTTGGGGTTCTGCATCGCCGCCCATGCCAATGCATGTTCGCGCCCGCCGCCGCCGAGGATGAGGATGTTCATGGGTCATATTCCTTTCGCACACGGCTCCTAGGCTGCCGCACGTGAAGTGGCAAGATTTGCCGCGCGTGATCGACCCTGATCGTGCCGGCTGCAGCACCGGGAGAAACACCATGGCCGACATCATGACCGCGACCTACTACGTCACGGAAGCACCCGTGGACGAAGGCAGGCACTTCGTGCACAGCGCCAACTGCCAAGTGCTGCCCGAGAGTGGTCTCGACGATCTGGGAGAGTTTCCCGATTGCACCCCCGCGATGGAGGCCGCCCGCGCGAAATACGATCCGGTCAATGCCTGCGCGCTGTGCTGCGGCGCGTGCTACGAAGGGTCCGACGCATTCGAGGACATGGTATCCGACGACGGATGATCCGCTTTTCCCCCCGCGCCTGATCGCCTAGGGTCGGGTGCGGTGTTTGGGAATGCGACATGGATCTGATCGACGATGGCCCGGAAGGGCATCCCGGCGACAACGCGCCGGAATTCACAGTTTCCGAAATCTCGGGCGCCGTGAAGCGTGCCATCGAGGGCGGTTTTTCCCGCGTCCGCGTCCGGGGTGAACTCGGCCGCGTGTCCAGGCCGCGGTCGGGCCATGTGTATCTTGACCTGAAGGACGACCGGTCGGTCCTGTCCGGCGTGATCTGGAAAGGGCAGGCCGCGAAGCTCGACACCCAGCCGGAAGAGGGGCTGGAGGTGATCGCGACCGGGCGGCTGACGACCTTCGCGGGCCAGTCGAAATACCAGATGGTGATCGACAGCCTTGTGCCCGCCGGGGCGGGCGCGCTGATGGCCATGCTGGAGAAGCGCCGCAAGGCATTTGAGGCCGAGGGGCTGTTCGCCCCGGATCGCAAGCGCGCGCTGCCCTACCTGCCCGAGGTCATCGGGGTCGTCACGTCGCCCTCCGGCGCCGTCATCCGTGACATCCTGCACCGGCTGCGCGATCGGTTTCCGCGCCGGGTGCTCGTGTGGCCGGTGGCGGTGCAGGGCGCGGCCTGCGCACCTGAGGTCGCACGCGCTATCGCCGGGTTCAACACACTGAGCCCCGGTGGCGCGCTGCCCCGGCCCGATCTGCTGATCGTCGCGCGCGGCGGTGGGTCGGTGGAGGATCTGTGGGGTTTCAACGAGGAGGTGGTGGTGCGGGCCGTCGCGGCCTCCACCATCCCGGTGATCTCTGCCGTGGGGCACGAGACCGACACCACGCTGATCGACTTTGTGGCTGACCGCCGCGCGCCCACGCCCACCGCCGCCGCCGAGCTGGCGGTGCCGGTGCGGGCGGAACTGGTGGCGACGCTCGATGCGTTGGCGGCGCGCCTGAGCGGGGCGCAGGTGCGGGGCCTGAGCCTGCGCCGCCAGCGGTTGCGGGACCTGTCGCGCGCCCTGCCGCGGGCGGAGGACCTGACCCGTCCCGCCGCCCAACGGCTCGACCAGTGGGCCGACCGGCTGCCGCGTGCGCTGCGCACACGGCTGGACACGGCTAGGCTGCGATTGGACGGGGCAGGGGCGACGCTGCGGCCCGCCACGCTGACCGCGCGGATGCGTTGGGACGGCCAGCGCCTGGAGCGCGCGGGCGGGCGGCTCGACGCCGGGCTGACAGGCGCGATCAGCCGGCACCGGCTCCGGCTGGCGCAGGTGGCGGGGCGTTTGTCCTTGCGGCCCGTCACGCAGCGGATCGCCCGTGCGCCGGCGGAACTGGACAAGCTGGGCGCGCGGCTGGACGCGGCGCTGGCGGCGGGGATGGAGCGGCGGAAGCGGGCGCTGGCCGCTTCGGATCGCCTCCTCGACTCGCTCAGCTATCACGGCACGCTCAGGCGCGGATACGCGGTGGTGCGCAGCGGCGATGCAGTGCTGACCAGCGCGAAGGCGGCCAGGGGCAGGGCACCGCTGGAGTTGCAGTTCCATGACGGCCGCCTGACCGTCGGGGCCACAGACACGACCCCGCCCGCAAAGCCCGCCAAGCGGCGCAAGCCACCCGTGCAGAAAACCCTGTTCGACGAGTGAAACCCTTAGCCCCCGTGCTCTGCCCCCCTGGGACTCTGCGCTTTTGGATCAGACGCCCAGGCGCGGCCCGCGGCAGATCAACGGTTCGGGGCTTTCGGCGATGACATAGAGTGGTGCGCTGTCCGGTTCGCCGGTCGGGCGCGCACCCAGTCGCGCGCCATCGCGGAAGAAACGCCAGCATTCCGGTGACTCCCGCCCCTCATAGGCGAAGCAGATCGCGTCGCCCTGCGGATACCAGCGCCCGTCCATGCATTCGCCATCCAGGAACGACCACCGCACGCGCCGGCCGGGCAGGTATTCCTCGATCCCGTAGGGGCCTGCCTCTGTCCCGTAGACCAGCGTTCGGCCCGTGACGGTCGCGTCGAAGGCGTCCGCGTCCAGCGGCGTTTCGGCATGCACGAGCGTGGTGGCGAGGATCAGGGCAAGGAGGGCACGGATCATGGGGCATGCTCCCGTCCACCGATCCACACGGCCTGCACCGCGCGGTCGTCGCCCATCATTATGGTGGGGAAGACGGCTTCCCAGATGTCCTGCGCCCGGTCGCTGCGCTGCGCGATGTGCGGCGTGGACGCCAGATCGAGCACCACGAGGTCGGCCTCGGTTCCCGGTGCCAGCGTGCCGACCCGGTCGTCCATCCGCAGCGCGCGCGCCGATCCCTCCGTTGCCAGCCACAGAAGCTGCGCGGGATGCAGCGGCGTGCCGCGCAACTGGCCGAGTTCATAGGCAGCGGCCATCGTCCGCAGCATCCCGAAGTTCGACCCGCCGCCCGTGTCCGTGGCAAGCCCCACGCGCTGGCCCGCGCGGCACAGATCATCCAGCGCCATGATCCCCGACCCGATGAACGCGTTCGATGTCGGGCAATGCACGAGGCTCGCGCCCGCCTCAAGCAATCGCGCGCGTTCGCGGTCGGTCAGGTGGATCGCGTGGCCGAACACGGCACCGGGCCCGAGCAATCCGTGAGATTCGTAGGTGTCGAGGTAGTCCCGCGCGTCAGGGAACAAGTTGGCCACCCAGGCGACCTCGTCGGTCTGTTCCGACAGGTGGGTCTGCATCAGACAATCGGGGTGTTCGGCCCAGAGCGTGCCCATCGCCGCAAGCTGGTCGGGCGTGGAAGTGGGCGAAAAGCGTGGCGTTATCGCATAGGTGGCCCGCCCGCGCCCCTGCCAGCGGCCCAGCAATGCCTTGCTGTCGTCATACGCAGTTTGCGGCGTGTCGCGCAGCCCTTGGGGCGCGTTGCGGTCCATGCAGGTCTTGCCGCCCGCGACCCGCATGCCCCGCGCGTCCGCCGCCGCGAAAAAGGCATCGACGCTTTCGGGATGGATCGTGCAAAAACTGCACACGGTCGTCGTGCCATGGGCCAGCACCGTGTCGAGATACAGCCCCGCGATGTCGGCGGCATAGGCGGGGTCGCCAAACTTCATCTCCTCGGGAAACGTGTAGTCGTTCAACCAGTCGATTAGTCGCTTGCCCCAGCTTGCGATAATCCCGGTCTGCGGATAGTGCACATGGGCATCCACGAAGCCGGGCAGGATTACGCAGTCGCCATAGTCCACCCGTGCCGCGCCGGGATGGGCGGCCAGAACGCTGTCGGCAGGGCCAGCCACAAGGATCGTGCCGTCCGCTATCGCCACCGCTCCGCGCCGGTCGTGCCGCGTCGCCGTCATCGGCCCCGCGTGTCCGAACGGATCGCCCGTGAATTGCACGATCTGCCCCAGCAGCACCTTAACTTCCGTCATCTTTCCCGGTATCCCGCAGTTCGGATCACGCGGTCCACACTGGCGCAGCCGCGTTGCGGGCCCAAGGCAAAAGCCAGGACACCCGGCAGATTTTTTGGCGGTCCGGGGCGGGGTGCCACGCGGGCGGGGCAGGGCAGGACAGGAGGCGCCGATGCAGGACGAGGCCGAAATCATCGACGAAGCTGCCGATGCGGCGCTCGATCCCCGGCGGGTCGGACGCATCCTTGCAGCGGTGGAGAACGGGGATGCGGTGCGCCTCGCCGAGTATCTCGACCCGCTGCACCCCGCCGACATCGCTGACCTTCTGGAGCAGATCGACAGCGACGACAGGACCGGATTCCTGCGGCTATGGTCAGGCGATGCGGTGGGCGAGGTTCTGTCGGAGCTCGACGAAGGGCTGCGTGAGGAGGTCATCAGCCAACTCGATCCGGGGCTGTGGCAGGCCGCGGTGCGCGAACTCGACACCGACGACGTGGTGGACCTTGTCGAGGATCTGGAGGATGATCAGAAGACCGCGATCCTCGATGCGCTGGAAATGGCCGACCGGTTCGCCGTCGAACAGGCGCTCGGATACCCGGAGGACACCGCCGGGCGCCTGATGCAGCGCGATGTCGTGACAGCCCCCGAGGACTGGACCGTGGGCCGGATGATCGATTTCCTGCGCGACAATGAGGATCTGCCCGACCAGTTCTACCATGTCACGCTGGTCGATCCGCGCATGTCCCCGGTGGCCAACGTCACGCTTGGGCGGATGCTGAGCGCACGGCGCAACGTGGCCCTTGCCGATCTGGCAGAAGAGACGTTCTTTCCGATCCGCGCGACGGAGCCGGTCGAGAACGTGGCTTATGCGTTCAACCAGTATCACCTGATCTCGACACCCGTGGTGGACGATGGCGGGCGGCTGGTAGGGGTCATCACCATCGACGACGCCATGATCGTGCTCAGCGACGAGCACGAGGAGGACATCCTGCGCCTTGCCGGTGTGGGTGACGCAAGCATGTCTGATAACGTCATGGAAACGGTGCGGGTCCGGCTGCCATGGCTGGCGGTGAACCTTGGCACGGCGATCCTCGCGTCCATCGTGATCTCGCTTTTTGACGACGTGCTGGCGCAGGTCGTGGCGCTGGCGGTGCTCATGCCCATCGTGGCGTCGATGGGCGGCAACGCGGGCACGCAGGCGTTGACCGTGGCGGTGCGGGCGCTGGCGACGCGCGACCTGACCTCGTCGAACCTTGGCCGCGTCATCCGGCGCGAGATCGCGGTGGGGCTGCTGAACGGGCTGGCCTTCGCGGTCGTGATGGGCCTGATCGGCTGGGCCTGGTTCGGTTCGGCGGTGATCGGCGCGGTGCTGGCGGCGGCGATGGTCGCCAACCTGCTGGTGGCCGGGCTGGCGGGCATCCTGATCCCCGTGGTGCTGGAACGACTCAGGCTCGATCCGGCGCTCGCGTCGGGAACCTTCGTGACAACGGTGACGGACGTGATGGGGTTCTTCGCGTTTCTGGGCCTTGCGACCTGGGTGCTGCTGTGAGCGTCGCCGCGGCCAAGTCCGCCGCGCGCGAAGCCGCCTTCGCCCGGCGCAAGACCGCCCATGGCCATTTGGACCCTGCACCGGCACAGGGTCTTCTGGCCGGGCTGCTTGCCGCAGAACCGCAGGGAACGGTGGTGTCGATCTACGATCCGATCCGGACCGAAATCGACCCGCGCCCGGCTATCCAGGGTGCGTTGGGGCGGTTGCGGTTCGCCCTGCCGGTCATCGCGGGGAAGGGCCTGCCGCTGACCTTCCGCGCCTGGGTACCGGGGGCGGCGATGGCGCCGGGCCCGTTCGGGGTGGCTGTGCCTGCGGCGGGTGAGATGCTGGTGCCCGACGTGCTGGTCGTGCCCATGCTCGCATTCGACGCGCGCGGGTACCGGCTGGGCTATGGCGGCGGTTTCTACGACCGCACTTTGGCCGACCTGCGGGCGCGGGGGCGGCGGGTGCGGGCCATCGGCTTCGCGTATGCCGTGCAGCAAGTGGCCGATCTGCCAGTGGATCAGACCGATGAGCCGCTGGATGTCATCGTGACAGAGGCCGGGTTGCTGCGCCCGATCCCGTGAATCCGCTTGCCGCACGGGGCATGGCGACCTAAGCCCTCACCATGAAGATACTTTTTCTGGGCGATGTGATGGGCCGGTCGGGCCGCAGCGCGATCCGCGACCGGCTGCCCGGTCTGCGCGAGCGGCTTTGCGCGGATTTCGTGATCGTGAATGGCGAGAATGCGACCTCGGGCGCCGGACTGTCGGCGGAGCACGCAAAGCTGCTGTTCGAGTCCGGGGCCGACTGCGTCACGCTGGGCGACCATGCCTTCGACCAGCGCGAGATGATGTCCCATATCGAACGGGAGCCCCGCATCCTGCGGCCGCTGAACTATGCCAAGGGCGCGCCGGGTCATGGACACAGGTTGTTCACGCTGCCGGACGGGCGGCGGATCCTTGTGGCGCAGGCGCTGGGGCAGGTGTTCATGAAGCGGCCCTTCGACGATCCGTTCTCGGCGCTCGACCGTGTGCTGAAGGCGCATCCGCTGGGCGGCATGGCGCAGGCCGTGGTGGTGGATATCCATGCGGAAGCCACCTCCGAGAAGATGGCCACGGGTCATTTCTGCAACGGGCGCGCATCGGTTGTGGTCGGCACCCACACCCATGTGCCCACCGGCGATGCGCAGATCCTGCCCGACGGCACCGCCTATCTGACCGATGCGGGGATGTGCGGCGATTACCTGTCCGTGATCGGCATGGATCCGGCAGAACCGCTCCGCCGCTTCGTGACCGGCATGGGCAAGGGCCGCTTCGTGCCCGCGACGGGCGAAGCCACGCTGTCGGGGCTGTTCGTGGACACCGACGACCGGACCGGGCAGGCGCGTGCCGTCAGCATGATCCGGGACGGGGGTCGGCTTCAGACGGCAGTCCCTTGACAGCCAGTTTGGGCTGGCCCTTCCTGACCACTGGATGGACGGCGCCGATGGATGGACACCCGCATGACCCAGCTTGATCTGCCCGCGCTGACCGGGGTCGCGCAGGCCGATGCCATCGTCGCCCTTGTGGTCGTGCTCGGCATGTTCGCCGCATTCATGCGCGAAGATTTCCCGGCGGAAGTCGTGGCGCTTGGCGGGGTGTCGGTGATGCTGGTGTCGGGCGTGCTGTCCTATGATCGCGGTCTGGACATGCTGGCCAACCCAGCGCCATGGACCATCGCGGCGATGTTCGTGGTGATGGGTGCATTGGTGCGGACCGGCGCGCTCGACTGGTTCATCAGCCGGACCGAGGCGCTGGCACGGCGCAAGCCACGTGTGGCCATCGCCGTGCTGATCGGCTTCGTGGTGATCGCCTCGGCCTTCGTGTCGAACACGCCGGTGGTGGTGGTGATGATCCCGGTCTTCACCCAGATCGCCAAGACGCTGGGCAAGTCGCCATCGAAGCTTCTGATCCCACTGTCCTACGCCGCGATCATGGGCGGCACGCTGACGCTGATCGGGACATCGACCAACCTGCTGGTGGACGGCGTGGCGCGGGACAACGGGCTTTCCGCCTTCACGATCTTCGAGGTCACTCCGGTCGGTCTGGCGGTCGTCGGATGGGGGATGCTGTACCTGTGGCTCGTCGCGCCGCGGCTTCTGCCCGAACGGGACACGATGGCCAAGATGCTGTCAGGGCGCACCGGCATGAAGTTCTTCACCGAGGTCGCGGTGCCCGAAGACAGCGCGTTGATAGGCCAGACGGTGACCGAGGTCGACCTGTTCAAGCGCGAGGGCGTGCGCCTGATCGACGTGCTGCGCGGGGACGCGTCCCTGCGGCGCGATCTGGCCGGGGTGGAACTGGCCGCCGGCGATCGGGTCGTGCTGCGCACCCAGATGACCGAGGTGCTGGGCCTTCAGAAGAACCGCGACCTGCGCATGGTGGACAAGCTGTCGTCAGTCGAGACGAGCACGGTCGAGGTACTCATCACACCGGGCTGCAAGATGATCGGACGGTCGCTCGGGTCGATGCGCCTGCGGCGGCGCTACGGCGTCTATCCCATCGCGGCGCACCGGTCGAACCAGAATATCGGGCGCAAGATGGACGATATCGTCGTGCGGGTGGGGGATACCCTGCTGCTGGAGGGTGCGCCTGCCGATATCCGGCGGCTGGCGGCTGACATGGATCTCGTCGATGTGTCCACCCCGTCGCAGCGGGCGTATCGGCGTGACAAGGCCCCGATTGCCATCGGCGCTCTCGCGGGGCTTGTCGTGCTGGCGGGGCTGGGGGTCGCGCCGATCCTGATGCTTGCCATTCTGGCGGTTGCCACCGTTCTTCTGACACGTTGCATCGATGCGGAGGAAGCGTTCTCCTTCATCGACGGGCGTTTGCTGGCCTTGATCTTCTCGATGCTGGCGATCGGGGGCGCGCTCGACCAGTCGGGCGCCGTGGGGCTGCTGGTGGGCGGCGTTGCGCCGGTGCTGGAAAACCTGCCGCCGTTCCTGCTGATCTGGGCGATCTTCCTGCTGACATCGGTGCTGACGGAGCTCGTCACCAACAACGCGGTGGCGGTTGTGATGACCCCGATCGCGATTGGGGTGGCGCTGGCGCTCGGTTTGGATCCGCGCCCGCTTGTGGTGGCTGTCATGATTGCCGCGTCGGCCAGTTTCTCGACGCCCATCGGGTACCAGACCAACATGATGGTCTATGGTCCCGGTGGATACAGGTTCACCGATTACATGCGCGTCGGCATTCCGCTCAACCTGTCGACCGGGCTCGTCACGGCACTTCTCGTGCCGCGGGTCTGGCCTCTCTAGAGCGTGTCGCGTTTAATCGGTTCCGTATCCGGCGGCCTTGAAGAAGTTGTAGCACTCTTCATCGGTGAACAGGTTGCAGACATGCCCTACGGCCTGCCAAAGCTGATCATAGGTTCGCGCGGCGGCCTTTCGGATCAGCGCCTTCAGCTTTGAGAAGGCCATTTCGATCGGATTGAGGTCCGGGCTGTAGGGCGGTAGGAACAGGAACCACGCGCCGATGTCGCGCAGTGCTTTGGAGGCGACCGGAC
>NZ_QDFI01000158.1 GCF_003254465.1 Meridianimarinicoccus zhengii | reverse complement strand
ATGGCGCCGATATCCTCCGGGTACCAGCGGATGCGGACCTTGCGATCCCGGACATGCAGCGCCCATCGCGCCAGCGTCTCGGACTGGTACCGCACGCCCCACACGGTGATCCCGCTCTTCTGCACTATCCGCGCGAGATGCGTGCCGAGCGCCAGGCGCCGGCGGCGCAGGTCCGGCGGCGCGCCGACCCCATAGGTGTCCATCAGCCGGGCCCAGCAACGCGCGGGCGTTTCGCCATCCAGTCCGGCATGGGGCGTGTTGTGATAGACATCGACCACCCAACGAGTCAGGGCGTGGCACAGATCGTCCGCCGTCAGCGCGGCCTTCGCCGCGGGGTCGTAATCGCCCTTTTCCAGCATGTTCGAAAAGGTGCGCCCGGTCAGGCGCGCGACGAGCCGCGTGCCCACTGTCCGGAACAGCCGCTCGACCCGCGCGCGCATGCGCGGCGCACCGGCGGGCGCGTTCTCGAATCGGATGCCGAGATCGCGCAGCGCCACGCGCACATCGTAGTTCATGAACTCGGTGCCGCAGTCGGTGACCACCAGCTCCGGCGTGCCGAACTGGGCCCAGGGCGACAGCGCGGCGACCGCGTCGGTCCACACGCCCTTGTCGCGCAGCATCATGTCGATGGTCTGCAGGGTCGGTTGCGCCCCCGGCGCACGGCAGAGCCGCATGCCGACGATGCAGCGCGTCGTGGCGCACTCGGCCAGGGTTATGTACCAGCGCGCCTTGCCGCCATCGAGCCCGAGGATCGCCTTGTCCGCATCCGACAGCACGCCGTAAAGACCCGCCGTCGCCATCAGCGACATGAGGTCGATCTTGCAGCTGTCCATCTCGACGCGCTGCAGCGGGCGGGTCAGCTCCAGCCCGCGGCCGACCGGTGCGTCCCGGTTGCGCACGATGCCCGCGCCCTCCCGCGCCAGCGCGCAGCGCAACGGGTCGAGCGCGAGGATCGCCTGCCGCACGGTCTCGCGCGAGGGCACCACGAGGTCGGGCTGGCCCGCCGCCCGGCGCTGCCGGTTCTCGGCCTCGAACCGCGTCTTCACATCGTCATGGACCTGCGCCTGGCTCGGCTTGCGGTCGTCGAGATAGCCGTCGACCACACTGTGCATCAGGTTGAGTTCCTCGGGGCGCATGCGCCGCGCCCGGTTCCCGCGCGCGCCCCGCGCGCCGTAAAGCCCGGACAGGCCGAGGTCTTCATAGGCCGTCACCCAACGCCGCAGGTTGCGCGGGCTGAGCTTCGGGATCACGAGACTGCCGGGTTCGGCCACATACGGATCGCAGGCGCTGGGTTGTTTCAGGTAGGCCGCGGCGCGGATCTGGATCTTGTGCAGCGCCGCCGCGATGGAGGCGTCCGTGCGCTTGACCTCGCCCGCCTGCTCGCAGTCGAGAAACGCAAGCACGGACGCTTCGCGGACCCGTGCGATCCGGTGCTGCTGCACGCTCAGGGTCGAGAGCACATCGGCGGGCGCGGCCAGTCGCTGCCGGGCCCCGTCGGGCCGCAGCCCGTCCCGCTCGTGAGCCAGCTTGCCCACCTGCGACAGGCGCGCCAGTTGCGAATGGCTGTAGGCCGCTGACATGCCGGTGCCGTCGACACGCACGACGAGCCAGCCGTCATCGGTCTTGTCGGCCGCCCGGTAGGCCGTGCCATCGATGCGCAGGATGTCGTAGGCGCCGAAGGCAAAGCGCGGCGCGGCGGGGCTGGGGGCGATATCGAACATCAGGCGGCACTCCGTTTGACGAAGGTTTCGTGGGCGATCCGGGCGTGACGGGCAAGTTCCAGATCGTGGCAGCGCAGCAGGCGGACGATGGCGCGAAAGCCGCGACCGCCGACATTCAGGGTCCGGGCCAGGGTCCCGATCCGGACCGCGCCGCCGCCCATGCCCTGCACAAGGCGGCGCGCGGCGGCGTCGATCTCTGGGTCCGGGGTGCGGCAGCTGTGCAGCAGCTCGGCGTTGTGCAGCTCGATCGGGTCGAGATGCCGGTCGGTCATGACGCAGACCCGGTCGGCGATGTCGGGCGTCAGCTGTGCCGCGATCCGCGCGGTGGTCTCGCGGAACTTCGGGCGCTGCGCCTTGTCCGCAGGCTTCACGATGAGCACGACACGGCTGCCATCCCGCAACGTGAGGCGGAAGTCGAAGAAGTGCCACTGCATGAGCCCCTGTGCATCCATCCAGAGGCAGGGCACCTGCGTTTCGAGGTGAACGACGTCGCGGCGCGCCAGCATGACCATCGCGACCTGCATCTCGAGATGGCTTTCGACATCGATGGCCCTGCCTTCATCCTCACCCGTGACGATGGTGCCGGAGAAACGATGGCGGGCGCCCATTGCGACCTGTCGTGCGGCGGCGGGGGGTTTTGGCGGGATGAGGCCGCCGGTGGGTGTCTGGTACATCGTGGTGTTCCTTCTGCAGCTTGCGGGGCGTGCGGCCCTTTCGGTTCGGGGCCTTGTCACGCGGCGTGGGGGGCTTCTCGGGGCAAAGTCTGTCCAAAACGTGACTGGCCGCCGGGAAAAGAGTCCCGAGGAGATTTTTTTGGGGCGTGTGAGGGCGATCTTTACCTTTCGACCTGTGCGGTCGTTCGTGGCGCGCGATCCGGGGCGAATCGCGCGCCATGGAGGCGTTGTTGGGGGCAGCGCCGGGTCACGCCGGGTTGCGGGGCGCCCCGGCGGGCTGCGTGGGCCCGTCCACCAGCGCCGCGCGGTGCCGCGCCACGGC
>NZ_QDFI01000157.1 GCF_003254465.1 Meridianimarinicoccus zhengii | reverse complement strand
GGACCGTCGATCAGCCCAGCCTCGACGAATTCGGCGAGCGGATAGAGATAGCCAGATTCCGAGATCGGATCGGCAAAGGCGATGTCGCGCCCGCGCAGGTCGGCAAGCCCTGCGATGCCACTATCGCGCCGGACGAAGATGCGACCCGTGTAGCTCGGCGCGTCGCGGTAGACCTCGGACAGGAGTGGCACGGCACCGATCTCGGCCTCGGCCAGGACGAAAGGCAGGGCGCCCATGAAGGAGATATCCGCGTCGCCATTGCGCAGCGCCTCGACCGCTGCCGCATGGTCGATGGTAACAAACCCTTCGACGGGGACGTCGATCTCACTAGCCAGCCAGCCGGTGATGGCTTCAATGTCGCCCAGAAGCTTCTCGGGGTTCTCCTGCGGGATGAAAGCCAGCCGCAACGCAGTGTCCTGCGCGGCCAACGGGGTTGCGAGCGATACTGCGCCCGCACCGGCCAGTGCCAACATCGTTCTGCGATTCAGATGGATTGCCATCAGAATGCCCTCTCTTCGATTGCGTCGGCTTCGGACTTGAACGCGGTCCAACTGGCTTCGGCGGCCACCCAGTCTTCACCGCGCACGGCGGCACCGACCTCGGCCAGCCGCTCGGCCAACGCGTAGACCTCGGGCCGCGCAGCCAAGTTCGACATTGTGCTGGCGTCCGCCGAAAGGTCCGCGGCGACGGTGTCGGTCAGCAGCAGAATGTGCTCCGCATCCCTCTGTGGCAGCAACGTATTGAGCGTCGAGGCGAATGTCGTCAGTTCGGAGAATGCCAGCCGGAAGGCGGTGTTCTCGGCGTCGAATGCCTCATAGGGCTCATCCGCTGCGCCCACGGTCTCCAGATAGGCCGTCAGGTCAGCCCTCTCCGCCGCGGTCAGCCCGAGCGCTTTCGATTCGTCGAACCAGTCCACGACAGCGGCCAGCGTCGGCAGAGATCCGTCATGGAAATAGGGTGCGGTGTAGGCCGTGCCGAGCAGCGTGGGTGTATCCATCGCACCGGTGCGGGCGCCATCGTAGGCCGACGCAACCGAGCCGATATCATGGGCCTGCCGGTCCAGGAAGTTCGTGTCCGGGACGTGGCAGCTGGCGCAGGAACGGTCGCCGAGCGCCGCGAAGGGCGTATTGAAGATCGCTTCGCCGCGCTGCGCGGCCTCGGGAGCGGCTTCGGTCAGCTGACCATCCGGTGTCAGCATGGAGTTGGGCAGGAAGTCGAATTCGAGCATGTAGGCGAGCAGAGCATCCAGCATGAAGGGCGTCGGTTCATCGCCGCCGAACTCGTTGACGATCACGTTGCGGGTAAAATCGCGCAGGGAGGCGAAGCGGCCATCGCGGCCGTAGGGCCCGGTGAAACGCAGGCCACGGAGGCTGGGGATGTCAATCGGATCATCGCGCCGGTCATTGAAGATCGGATTGAAGAAGGCGCCATCGACATCGATCGCGCCTGGCTGATGGCTCGCACCCGGAATGAAAAGCCGCTGGTTGACGTCCGAGCGGTTGTGACAGGTCGAACAAGCGACCCCGAGGTCCTGCGCCGGATTGCCAAAGATTTGCGCGCTGTCGAACAACATGTCGCCATATGCCACCAAAGGCAGGTCGGTCTCGTCGATGCCCTGCTCCTCGAAATTGAGGACGAGGCGCGGCAGCGGATCCTGATCGAACATGTCAGACCCCGGCGGCAGGCTTGGCGGCACCTCGATGGTGCGGCCACTTAGGACAACAGTTTCCGGCAGCGCGCTCAGCGTCCGGCGGGGCGCGAAATCGTCAACGAGGTAATTCTCGGCGAGATAGCCGGAGATGACTTCGCGCGCGGCTTCCATGGTTTTGCGACTCGCGGGTGTGGCACCAGCACCAAGAACACCGGCGGAGCCTGTGCTGCTGTTGAGTTCCAGCCAGGCGAGGCCGATGCGTCTCGAAGCGTCGGGATCAGCAGCCGCGATACCGTCCGCGAATGCGCGATAGAGTTCTCGAGCTGTCCGCACGGCCTGCTGTGCACGTGCAGGGTCGTCGGCCATGACTGCCCGGTCCAGTTCCTCGTCGATCCTGCGCGCTATCAGCCGCGTCGCCTCGGCGAAGACCGCCTGGCGGTCCTTGCGAGTTATGGCGTTCAGAAGGGGCGCGGGTCCAATGTCGCTGCTGCCGTTCAGCCATGCCAATGCACCGACAGCGAATTCCGAACCCCGGTAGGATTCGGCCCAGGCGGTCCCGACGTCATCCCAGGGCAGCGGTTCGAGATTCGCGAGGAAGAGAGTCAACCGGTAGGCCGCCGCCTCTGGAAGCCATGGGGCCTCCTTGGCGGGCGTCGCAGCGACAGGTCCGGACAGGACGAGCGCACTTGCGAGTGCGGCAATGAACGCTCCAAGGAATTTCTGAATCACCGTGGTCTCCCAACTTCAAAGTTAGCCACGGCTAATTTATCTACCCTATGCAAACAAGTTGTCAATCCTGCAGTTTCCCTGCAAAGTCCCAAGTATGACAAAGCTGCAATCACAGGAACATGAACCGTTCGAAACTGTCGACAGGGCTCCCGAAGCACAGGCTGAGGGATTCGCGACCGTGCGTCAGGCACATGAGAGCGAAATGGCGGAAGATTACGTTGAACTGATCGCCGAACTGATCGAGTCGCGCGGAGAGGCAAGGCCGGTGGAAATCGCCGAACGGTTTGGAGTGAAGCCGCCGACCGTGACCAAGAACATCTCGCGACTCAAAGCTGCTGGCCTGGTGCGGCGGGA
>NZ_QDFI01000156.1 GCF_003254465.1 Meridianimarinicoccus zhengii | reverse complement strand
ACGCGTTGTAGCTGGACCAGTTCGTCGTGCGATAGCGGGCGGGAGATGGCTTGCTCATGCGAGCCGTGTAAACGCATGGATTCGCGTTGTGAATCCTCAGACGGCAGAGTTCTGCAACAACGCCGCTCCATGGCCAGATGCACTTTGCGCCATTGGCGGCGGCCTTGCACCCCGTGCTTTCGGGCCTGCCATTCGCCATCGCCGAGAAACTTGATGCCGGTGCTGTGCACCAGCAGGTTCAGCGGCCCATCGGCGCGGCGATATGGCATGACATGGGCCTTGTGGCGGCTCGCGGACCAGCTCGGGCCTGCCGCCTATCTCGTGGGTGGGAAGCCGGAGGGACCTGCGGGTAGAGCCCCACGACCACAGACATGATCAAACACACAGGCAGACAGGCCGCGCTCAACCGATGGTGACGCAGACAAACCTGGCCAATCTGCAGACCAGATTAGGCTTGCATAGCCTTGAACCTGACGGCGACGGCGATCACTTACGAAAGCGCGGGGTCAGCCACCAGCCGTGGTCATGGAGCCGCCGAAGCCGCCGGTGCGCGCCACCGTCGCGCGCGTCATGGGCGGTTGCCCGGCGGTGATCGCGGCGGGGCGCGTGAAGGTCGACGCGGCGGTGCTGGTGATCACGCCGGTGCGGGCGAAACTGGCGCCGTTGGCTGTCGCAACCGCGCCGCCCGCCGTGGGGTAGAGCGCGCAAGACGCAAAGCCGGACTGGGCGCCGGACGACATCATGTTGCCCATCATGTAGCCGGCCATCAGCGGCAGGAAGATGCCACCTCCACCGGTTCCGGCGGTGATCACGCCGGCCCATCCGGTGGCGTCCTCTCCGCCGAAGTTGCCGACGCCGTGCTGTTCCTCGCAGACCCCATGTTTCTCCAGATGCCTGGCCCTTTCAATCTGCGGGAGTTGTGTCAGACTGTCGATGTCTAGTGGGAAATATGTGCCCAGAACCATGTGGCCAGAACAAGGAAAACGACATTTGAGTAGGCGTTCGAAATTGCCGGCCAGGTCCCTCAGGTCACATTCAGGAAAAGGTGCGGGGCGTGAGCGTGCGGCTCACAATCTGCTTGGTGGCGCCCTGTTCTTGGCCGGCCTGCTCGCCGGAACTTTGCCTGGCGTAGCGGATACAGACAGCCTACTGCCCGAGCTTGCCTTGCCCGATCCGAGGCCCGCGCCGCCGATGACCGTGCTATTGCCCGTGCCGGACAAGAGGATCGTGGCGGCAATTTCGACGTTGGATGATCTTGGTCAGGCTGTCCTGACGCGCACGGGCATTCCCGGTCTGGCCATTGCGGTCGTCCACGACGGACGCACCGTGTACGCGCAGGGCTTTGGCAAACGTGCTATTGGTCATCAGGGTCGCATCAATGCCGACACGGTCTTTTTGCTGGCCTCGCTGTCAAAACCGGTCGGTGCCACCGTTGTCGCAACCCAAGTGGATGCTGGCCGGGTGAATTGGAACAGCCCGGTAAGGGATTTCCTTCCCTCGTTTGATTTGGGGGATCCTTGGATCAGCGATCACGTCACGATCGGAGATCTTTACGCGCATCGCTCGGGCTTGCCGGATCATGCCGGGGACGATCTGGAGGATATCGGATTTGACAGGGGCAAAGTGCTGGAACGGCTTGCGCTATTGCCGAAAGGCGCGTTCCGGGTGGATTATGCCTATACCAACTTCGGAATCACCGCTGCCGCCGAAGCAGTGGCAGCAGCAGCGGGAATGGATTGGGCTAACTTGTCAGAAACCGCACTCTATGCGCCGCTGGGCATGAATTCGACCAGTTCGAGACACGCCGACTACATGGCTCGTGACAATCGGGCCTCAAGCCACGTTGCCGCCGAAGACGGATATGCGGTCGCCGACGTACGCCAGCCCGACGCCCAAAGCCCGGCAGGCGGGGTCAGTTCCAGCGCGCGGGACATGGCGCGCTGGATGGCGATGGTCCTTGGGCGCGGAATGGCGGAAGGGGAACGCATGATCGCGGAAGACGCGCTTTTGCCTGCAATGTCCGCGCAGATGATCCGAGGGGCGCAGATGGATGTCTCTGCTCGACCGGGCGCCTACGGTTTCGGCTTCAATGTCGATACGCGACTGTCGGGCCGAGCCATGCTGAGCCATTCCGGTGCCTTCGCGCTTGGAGCATCCACCAGTCTTGCGATGCTTCCCGACCTTGAACTGGGCATTGTCGTAGTGACCAATGCGCCCCCGAAAGGCGCCGCCGAGGCCATTACCGCCAGCTTCCTCGATCGGGCAGAACTTGGGCTGGACAGCCGCGACTGGCTGTCTGCCTACGCCCCGATCATGGCGACACTTTCGGCACCGGTAGGGCATCTGGTGGGCTCCGAACCGCCCGCCGATCCTGTCCCGGCGGGTCCGGCTGAAAGCTATGTCGGCACCTATGACAATGCGTATTTTGGCCCGCTGTCAGTTGTTGCATCAGGCGAATCTCTCGTTCTGCGGCTGGGGCCGGAAAACCGGGAACTGCCCTTGCAGCATTGGGATGGCGATACGTTCGTGGTTTATCCAGTGACCGAAAACCAGCCTGCCGGCTCGGTTTCGCTTGTCGAGTTTATGGAGGTCTCCCCGGAACCGGCAATGGCAATTCGGATAGAACACCTGAACGACGAGAGCCTTGGCCTATTTCGGCGTCTGGACTGACGCGCTCGGCCCGTTGCGGCCCTTAGAGCATGTCGCGTTTAGAGCGTGTCGCCTCAGATCGGATTCTGGATTCCCATAGCGGTTATCCTGTGATTCCATGCCTTGTAGGCAACTATGGGGGTCAGGGATGGGTAAACCGCATCCTGTTGAGCTGCGTGAACGTGCCGTGCAGATTGTCGCGCAGGGCCACACGCACACCGAGGCGGCGCGGCGACTTTGCGTTTCGATCAAGTTCGTCAACGACATGGTG
>NZ_QDFI01000155.1 GCF_003254465.1 Meridianimarinicoccus zhengii | reverse complement strand
ACTCAAATCTCCCTCGGCAGGCTCCAGAACGACAGGCCAGAAGGTTGTTCAGCCTGAACTACTTAGCTAGCCACACGGTCGATTCTTGAAGCCACGGTGACTACGTGCTAGAGCACACAAAGCAGCCTTTGCTTGGTGAACGGCCCTCGGGCCTCCTCGCGATAGCCAAGATCGCCGATATGGCGGGCTGCTGCCTCAGTAGTGATAAGTTGAACCATGCCTCCAGAGTTCGTACTCGTATGTGATCTGATGCTTGATCAGGTCGTATGATCTTGCATCACCGCGCTCCCATTTTCTTTGAATTGCCCATGCACAGTAGTCCGCAACTTGCAAGCATGGATCACACTGAGATGGTCTGA
Organism: Meridianimarinicoccus zhengii; assembly: GCF_003254465.1. Classification (GTDB taxonomy): domain Bacteria; phylum Pseudomonadota; class Alphaproteobacteria; order Rhodobacterales; family Rhodobacteraceae; genus Meridianimarinicoccus; species Meridianimarinicoccus zhengii. The sequence continues at coordinate 2,658 of NZ_QDFI01000155.1, read as the reverse complement.
AATCCACCGCCCATTGCGCTTTGACCGTTTGCGACATCACATCGTCAAGCTCGCTGTAGAAGGTGGCGCGCTCTTTCTTCGTACCTACCGATGCGGCAGTGATCAGCAAGTCATCGCCCTTCGCGATCTGTGGTGCGATTGCGTGGCGGAATTGATAATACCAAGGATACTTGTAGAACCGCGCCTTATTCTTAGTGATCGAAGGTTTTGCTTTGGCTTTTTCGCAGATTGTTGCCTGCACTGTGAGCGGATGCTTCCGAATAACATCAAACACCTGATCTCAGATCACCTGCTTATCTTCTGTCGCGTGAAAGTAGTCTTGAACGTCTTCACGCTCCCAGATCATCTTGCGCCGAAGCTTCACCAAGTCGGCTGCTACGTTCAAATCATCTGACATAACGGTGCAGATGATGAAGTAGGTCGAAACGTTCGGTGAGCGCGTAAAGGTGAAGCATCCTGCCTCATCCGCAAAAAGATACTTTTTTGTCAATCCTATCAGCCTTCAATCAAAATTTCGTCGTACTCGCCAGCGGCCAGCGCCTCTTCGTCGTACTCAATGCCCATAGCCTCAATTTTCTTGCGTTTCTTGTATAGCGCAAGTTCGGCTCTGGCGTGTTTCTCGGCAATGCCCTTGTTGAAGTTCTTCCAGCCCTCAAACACCGGGTAGTCATTCACCTCAAGCAACCGATCCAACTTATCGTGAAGGGTGGCCATAGTCATCTTCTGGCCACGAAGCGCAGAGGCTTCGGCATATAAAAGGAATTGTTCGGACAGCAGGTGCAGGCGGTAAATTTCTTCTTTGTCGAGATAGTTCTTGCCCACCACCACTTCCGCAGCAGTTGGCTCTCGCCCCTTAAAGGTCTGCACCCCCATGTGCTCTTCCCTGTGGTCTGCGCGGTCCATAATGATCTTGGCGCCTGTCTGCCCCGTGACGGCGTGATGAAACTTGTCCTGCAAAAGCGCGTAGAAGGTCTTCACCTGTTGTGAGGTCGGCTCATAGTCTGCCGCGCTGATCTTAAAGCACTCACGTACCTTTGCGTAGATTTGCTTTTCTTCAGAACGAAGGGCGCGCAGTTCTGCCGCGAGCCGATTCAGTTTCTCCGGTGACTCGCGTAGGGCGCGGTCGTTTAGGACGTAGCCCTCTTCAATGTATGCCTTGAGCGTCTGGGTCGCCCATTGACGGAAACGTGTCGCCGCCTTGGAGTTCACGCGATACCCGACCGAAATAACTGTATCGAGACTGTAAACAGTCACGGGCTTGGCTGAACCGGCAATATTGATTTTCTTGATATTGCTCGCTGACTGAAGTTCGCCTTCATCGAAAATGTTCTTCAGGTGCGTAGAAATGTTTGGCTGCTTCGTTCCGAACAGTTCCGCCATTTGCGCCTGTGTCGCCCAGATCGTCTCAGTGCCAGGATCAAGGGCGAAACTGAGCGCATCGTGTTTTCCTGGGTCGGAGTATTCCACGAACTCAATCTCGTGGATCACGCTTTCCTCTGGGACGCTGTGAACCGCCGTGGCTCTCGGGGCCACGGCCCCCACCACGTCCTCAAACGAGGCATCGATAGGTTCGATCACGTCTTTCTTGTCAGGCATTGATGAGTTCCCTGTATGTCAGCCGCTTGTCGACCATCCGGTCAATCGTCATTCCGATGAAGTCCATGGTGCCGATCCTCGCGGTATTGTGGCGGAAAGAGAATTCCTTGATGTACCGATGCAGATGCTTGGCGCTCATGTAGTGGTAGATGCCGATGTAGCCGCGCTTGAGAAGCGCCCAGAAGCTTTCGATGCCATTGGTGTGCGCCATGTCGCGGACGTACTCGCCAGCCGAGTGATTGATGCGAATGTGCGTATAACCCGCGCTCTCAAGGCTGATGTATCCGCCGTGGGTGTCAGTCACAACGGTTGCGCCAGTCTTGCAGTGGTTGCGCACGAAACGCTCAAGCGTCGGGGCCTTGGTGTTCTCCACGACGACCGCGCGAACCTCGCCAGTTTCGGAGCGGACACCGACAACGGCAGTCTTGCCAACGGTGCCGCGACCCGCGCGTAGTTTCTTGCTCGCGTGCTTGTTCTTCTCTTTGCCGCCGATATAGGTTTCATCGACCTGCACTTGACCGTCCATGTGGTCGTCGCGGTCTTTTAGCCACGTTTCACGGATGCGCTGTGCGAGGAACCATGCGGTTTTCTGAGTGACGCCAAGTTCGCGGGCCATTTGAGTGCTGGGGATGCCCTTGCGCGCGCTGGTGAGCATGAAGATCGCCAGCAGCCACTTTTGCAGGGAAAGACGGCTTTCGGCCAAAACGGTGCCTGTACGGACGCTAAAATGCTTTCTGCAATCCTTGCAGCGGTAGGCCATCGGCTTGTGGTCTTTGCACTCAGTGACACTCACAGAGCCGCAGTGACCGCAGACAGGCTCATTGCCCCACCGACGCGCCTCAAAGAACTTGCGCGCGGCTTCCTCATTGGGGAACTTTTGGAAGAACTCAAAGGTGGAAAGCGTCTCCGGGTTCGACACGGTGCAGGCTCCTTCTGCACCATATGTAACTTAACTAGCCGTGCACGGCAAGAGAAAATTGGCTAGTTAAATATATAGACCCCTTTTTTTGTGTGATAGCCCGAGCCGGTGCAGCAACCGCCCGACCGACGAGCGATGCACTT
>NZ_QDFI01000154.1 GCF_003254465.1 Meridianimarinicoccus zhengii | reverse complement strand
CGGGCAATCCCCGGCATAACACGACGGAGACGGGCCACCCCGAAACGAACATTGGGTCCTTCCTCTGGAAGCGAGTGTATTTCACCGGACGAGCAGGAGTCACCTTCATTCCGGCATTCAGCGACTTGGACTCACGGATGCGGATCGCCTCGAAAAGCCGCCGTAGCGCGAAGGACCGCGCGATGCTCACCACCGTGAACACCGCGCCCATCTTGAGGTTCTGCGCGAGCGTCGTGTGCAGCCCGAAGACCGGGAAGATCAGGATCTGCGTCACGACGGCGACGCCGTAGCCAACCGCTACGTTTGCGATAGCCTCGACCAGCGACATGGCCCGGCTCTGCTTCATGCCACGTTCTCATCCATCGGCCAGCAACTCAGCTGCGAGAGTTCGGAGCGCATGCGCCGCGACCAGCGGGACCACTCCGTTGCCACAGAGGCGAAGCCGGTCCACCCGGTGGGCCAGCCCATCAGCGCCTCGACGAACAGCGGGTTCAATGTCCGGGGCGTGTCGCAGGAATGCCCGCCATCCGTCGGCGTCACCAGGACCTGGCGGCCAAGCAGCCCGTTCACCGGCGTGTTCGCGAGGCTCGTCGCCCCGTCCTTGTGATCGCGCGCCGTCGGCGTCATCCAGAGCCGGGTCGCATCGCAGAGCGTCGTCCCGTCGTTGCGCGGGCGCGCCGTTTCGCTGCGATTGCTCGTCCGGTTTCGCGTTCCCTTGCTGTCGCCCGCCAGCGGCGTCGGCCAGAGGCGCATCAACTCCGTCCGGTTCCCGCCGCTCGACCGCGTCCCGGAGCAGGCGCGCGGGGTCGGCCAGGTGGTCGCGCTCGCGGTGGGCGAGGATGAAGAGCCGCTCGCGCCGATGCGGCGCACCGACTTCCGCCGCCGTGAAGAGGCCTGCCGCAAGGCGGTAGCCCATGCCGACCAGTCCTTCGGCGATTTCGGGGAAGCCGAGGCGGAGATGATGGGCGACATTCTCGAGGAACACGAAGGGCGGCTCGGTCTCGCCGATGATGCGGGCGACGTTGGGCCAGAGATGGCGCGGGTCGTCCGCGCCTCTGCGCTTGCCCGCGACGGAGAACGGCTGGCACGGATAGCCCGCAGTGACGATGTCCACCGCGCCGCGCCACGGGCGGCCGTCGAAGGTTCCAACGTCGTCCCAGACAGGCGCCGGATCCAGGGCCGCGTCTTCCATCCGCGCCACGAGGATGGCTGCGGCGTAGGCGTCCCGCTCGACGTGACCCACAATGCGATATCCGGGGAGTGCGAGGTGCAGCCCGAGGTCGAGCCCGCCGGCGCCGGAGCAGAGCGAGAGGCCGAAGAGGCACGCGTCGCCGGCTCCGGCAGACACGCCGGAGGAAGGTAGAGCCACGCCATCCACGTCGTCAGGCCGCGTGGGCCCCCTCGGCCGCCGCCGGGGTCTCGCCCAGCCGCTCGGCCTTCACCTCGGCGAAGGTCCGGCCGTCGCCGTCGAGGACCGCGTCGCGGCCGGTCTCGGCCTGCCAGCGTTGGACGGCGACATCGACGTAAGCCGGGCTGATTTCCATCGCGAATACACGGCGGCCGTTTGCCTCGCCTGCCATGATCTGCGAGCCGGAACCCGAGAACGGCTCGTAGCAGAGGCCGCCTCGCACCACATGCTGGCGCATCGGGATACCGAAGGCATCAAGCGGTTTCGGCGTGGGGTGGTCGGGCCGGTCGTCCTTGGCGAAGCTGGGCAACGCCCATGTGGACGGCAGCGTTTCCTCGGCCACCTTCGGCGGCCGGTTCGGGCGGCGCCAGCCCATGAAACAGGGCTCGTGTTTCCAGAGGTAATGGGAGCGGGTCAGAACCCCACGGTCCTTCACCCAGATGATCTGCTGGTGAACGAAGGCTCCGGCCTTTTCCCAGCAGTCTTCGAGCATCGCCTGGCGGCGCGAGGCGTGCCAGCAGTACCAGGCCGCGTCCTCGGTGATGGCTTCGGCCACGGCCGCGGCGATGAACCCGTCATAGAGCTCCGCGCCCTGCGAACTGTCGTCCCAGGTCGTGCCGTAGGACGCCGACCAGTCCTTGTTGCGGGTCGGGTGGTTCGAGCCGTCATAGTCCACCAGATACGGTGGGTCGGTCGCGAACAGGATCGCCCGCTCGCCGTTCATCAGGCGGCGCACGTCGTCGTGGTTCGTGCTGTCGCCGCAGAGCAGACGGTGGTCGCCTAGGATCCAGAGATCGCCCGTGCGCGAGGCCGGGTTGCGCGGGGGTTCGGGGATGGTCACCGGCGGCACGGAGCCCCCGGCGCCACCTTCTTCTTCACCGCCCCCGTCCGGATCGAAAGCCAGCAGCTTGTCCAGCTCGCCATCCGAGAAGCCGACCAGCGACAGGTCGTAGTCGTCCGCGAGCAGGTCCTGAAGTTCGGCAGAGAGCAGCGCCTCGTCCCATGTGCCGAGCTCGGTCAGCTTGTTGTCCGCGATGCGATACGCCCGCCGTTGCGCCTCGGTCAGATGCCCGAGCACGATCACCGGCGCTTCGGTCAGCCCCAGCCGGGTTGCCGCCAGCACGCGCCCGTGGCCCGCGATCAACTCGCCGTCCTCGCCGACGAGGCAGGGCACGGTCCAGCCGAACTCGGCCATGCTGGCGGCGATCTTTGCGACCTGGTCGGGCCCGTGCACCTTCGCGTTCTTCGCGTAGGGTTGGAGGCGCGCAAGCGGCCACATCTCGATCCGCTCGGGGGCGAAGGCGAGGGTCATGCAGGTTCCTGTCGATGATAGGTCGGCATCCGCCGGGCTGGACTCCGGCGCGATGGGGTCCGCCGGCTTCCGGCTGGACTCCGGCATCCGCGGGGTGTCCACCCCGCGCGGCTAGTCAGATGTTTGAATTCACGAGGGTTTCAGGCGTCGCGGCTGGACGCTGGGTTCCGGTGGCTTCCCAAAAAATCGGCCCTGTCGCTGGCGAAATGCCGAGCCAAGCCCGCCAGCATACGTTCCGGCCCGGAAAGGACCCAATGTTCGTTTCGGGGTGGCCCGTCTCCGTCGTGTTATGCCGGGGATTGCCCG
>NZ_QDFI01000153.1 GCF_003254465.1 Meridianimarinicoccus zhengii | reverse complement strand
TGTCCTGCAGCACCAGCCCGGCCTCGACGAGCGCCGACAAATGGTGCGCCAGCGTCGAGGGTGCCAGCCCCAGATGCGCGCCGATATCGCCGACCCGCAACCCGTCGTCGCCCGCCTTCACCAGCAGGCGAAAGATCGACAGACGGGCGTCGTGACCAAGGGCGGCAAGGGCGCGGGCATGGGGGCTCGTGGGTGTCATGATCCCTAAATACCGACATTTCTAGTTTTGTAAAGGGATTGTCTGCGCCCGGTGTCTCGTGGCATTGCCCGCGCCCCCCGGTTCGGCCTTCGCGTGATGCGCCAGCATCACTCCCACTCCATTTCTTCATAGGCGGCCTGCGCGTTGCGGCCCGCTAGCGCGTCGAACTGGTCCAGATGCGCCCATGCCGACTGGTCGATCCGCGGAGCGTCGATGATATCCCCGCCCGCATCGATCAGCGCGCCAATCTGCGTGCGCAGGTTCACGAGGTAATCGTGGGTGTCGCGCGTGGCGGTCGGCAGGTCCGTGGCGCGGCCGTGCCCCGGCACGATATGCGCCGGTTGATACGCCGCCATCTCCCCGAACACCGCGATCCAGCTGACGGTGTCGCGCGCGGGACCGTTGCCCAGCAGCCGGTCCACGTAGACGATGTCGCCGGTGAACATCACGTCCCGTTCGTCCAGCCAGACGAAGCTGTCGCCCGGCGTGTGGGCCGGGCCGCGATGCATGATCTCGAAACTGAAACCCCCGATTTCGAGCGTGTGATCGCTGTCGAATGTCACGTCGGCAAGGCTGGGTTCCGTGCCCGCCAGCCCGTCGCCAAGGAATTGCGCCAGCGCGATCATCTGCTCCCCGGCGCGGGCGCGATGATCCGCATCCGCCGCCGCGGACGCGATCACGGTCGCCCCCTGTGCCTGCCAGTAGCCGTTGCCGAGCCAGCGATGGTCCCGCCCGCCGGTATTTATGACATAGGCAACCGGCTGGTCCGTCACGGCGCGGATGGCGTCATGCAGGGCCTTGGCCCCCTGCCATGACCCGCCGGGGTCGACCAGCACCGCGCCCGCATCGGTCACCACGAGCCCGAAGGTCGCGTTGTTGGCAAGATTGTCGGCGCTGCGCTGTTCCGTCTCGCCGACGATGGCCCAGACATTCTCCGCGACCGGCTGCACGTCGAGGGTCTGCGCCCCCACCAGCGTCGGACACCCGACAAGGACCGCCCCAAGCGTGACGCGGATCATGCGCGGAGCCAGGCGTCGAGCCTGCCCGCGTCAGGAAGCCCGCCGGTGTGCACCAGCTTGCCATCCACCGCGATGCCCGGCGTGGACATGACACCGGCATGCGCGATGGATTTCTGGTCGGTCACCTTCTCGACCGCGACGTCGATGCCCAGGTTCGCAGCCGCGTCCTTGACCATCTTCTCGGTGGCCTCGCAGCGTTTGCAGCCGGGACCATAGACCTTGACGGTTTTCATGGGGTTGTCCTTTCAGGGGTCACAGGATCGCGTTGAACAAAAAGCCGGTGGCAAGGATGCCCGCCGCCACGACCCCGATGAAGATCGCGATCAGGCGAAGGGTCAGCACCTGCTTCAGGATGATCATCTCGGGCAGGCTCAGGGCGATTACCGACATCATTAAGGCCAGCGTGGTGCCGAGGGCCGCACCCTTGCCAAGCAGCGCCTCGACGATCGGGATGACGCCCGCGGCGTTCGTGTACATCGGCACGCCGACGACGACGGCGGCGGGAACCGACCACCAGGCCTCGCCGCCCATGATCCGCAGCATCATCTCTTCTGGGACGTAGCCGTGGATCGCAGCGCCGATGCCGATGCCGACCAGCACCCAGATCCAGACCTTGCCGACGATTTCGTGTACCTGTTCGGCGCCGATCTTCAGCCGGTCCACCAGCTTCAGCCGTTCCTCAGGCAGATCGCCCACGGCGCCCGCGTTCAGCGCGCGCACCCAGTCCTGCAGGTAGCGCTCCAGCCCCATGCGCCCGAGGACGAACCCCGCGACCGTGGCGATGGTGCAACCGAAGACGAGGTAGATCGTGGCGATCTGCCAGCCGGCGAGGCCGTAGAGCAGCCCCAGCCCCACGGGCCCGACTATCGGCCCGGCGATCAGGAAGGCAAACGTGACACCCAGCGGAACGCCCGCCGACACGAAGCCGATGAAGAGCGGCACCGAGGAGCACGAGCAGAAAGGCGTCAACACGCCAAGCGCCGCGGCCAACGGATAGCCACAGATCGCGCGCTTGCCCGCTTAGATCGCGCGGGTCTTTTCCGGGCTGAACCAGCTGCGCAGCACGCCCGTGACGAAAACGATGCCCGTCAGCAGCAACAGCACCTTGGGCACATCGTAGACGAAAGAGGCGATGGCTTCGCCCGTGTGGCTGTCCCGCGCCACGGGAAGCAGCGCGGTCACCCATTCCGAGATCGGGATCAGTTGGCCGTAGAGCAGGTACAGTGTCACGCCCGCGATGGGCACACCTGCATACCAAAGCCAGTCGGGCGCGCCGCGATGCTGGGCGGGATCGTGCGTGTCGGTGGTCATGCGACCTGCCTTTCGTGATTGCTTTCGGCGGCAAGAACCGCGTCGATCACGGCCACGAACTCCGGCGCAAGGTCCGGGTTGCGTCGGTAGCGCACCCATTGCGCGTCGCGCCGGTCGCGCACGAGACCGGCCTCCCGCAGGACCTTCATGTGTCGCGACATCCGGCTCTGGCTCGCGACAAGGCGCGCCATCAGTTCGCAAACGCAATGCTCGCCCCCATCCCAGACGATGGCAAGCGCGGCACGGCGGATCGGGTCACATATGGCGGTGAGAATATCCTGCATGACGGCGACGTGTATGCGCACATCCGCATATGCGCCATGCGACATATACGCATGACCGCGCGTGCAGTTGCCGCACAATGGTCCGGTGCACGAAGCACCGCGCGCGGCACGATCGCGCCGCGCCGTCGACGAACGTCCAATCTATCCGGCAGACGTTCCTTTTGGCTGTACCTAGAGCGTGTCGCGTTTAATCGGTTCCGTATCCGGCGGCCTTGAAGAAGTTGTAGCACTC
>NZ_QDFI01000152.1 GCF_003254465.1 Meridianimarinicoccus zhengii | reverse complement strand
GAGTGCTACAACTTCTTCAAGGCCGCCGGATACGGAACCGATTAAACGCGACACGCTCTAGTCGGGCCTTCGCTCACGCCGCCCGCCGCCACACCCAGCCAAACCGGGCACGGGCCACTGCGGCGACGGCGGCGGCCACGGCTGCGAGACACAGCGCCCACTTGCTGGTCGTGCCCATTGTGCCCTCGATCTGCACTGCGTGGATCACAGTGCCCAGGACGATCACCACCGCGAGCGCGTTATGGATTGCCGCCCATGTGGCGGGACGGAGCCGCATCTTTCGCCGCAGCGCCACAAGCGCCGCGGTCAGCACAACGCCCCACATCGCCGTCACGCCCCACACCGAGAAGGGCGTGGGCGACCGCAGCAGCAGCGCGTCGATCGCGTCCGGCGTGCTCGCGATCAGCAAGCCGCCGACATGGGTCGCCACCAGCGCGACCAGCACCGCGCCGGTGCGGTGATGCCAGCGCCGGAGCCGCGCGGCCCCCACCCCCGGCAGCCAGCCCACCTTCAAAAGCGGCTGGACCAGGAGAAGTCCCAGCGCCAGCACCCCCGCGAGGCTGGCCGCGACGTAGGAAGGCGGGCGGTAGGCGTGCAGCGGGCTCGTCGCCGCGACGATGACCGGAACGGCGAGAAAGAGCGCCAGCGCGCCCCAGGCCAGGATCGTGCGGGCGCGGGTCAAGCCTCGGAAAGCACGAAATGGGCCTCGAGGCTCGTGTTGCTTGCCGACGACATCACCGGACGGAGGAACACGGTCTTGAACGACGCGCCGTCGAACTCGGCGTCGTAGGCCAAGTGGCCATGGGGCTGCCCGAAGGCGGGCACGATCTGCGGCATGTCCATCTGGAACGCCCCGTTGGCGTCCGTCAGCGTGGCGCCGTGGCTCTGCGGGTCGTTCTCGTAGCCCTCGGTCGTGTGGGCCCAGATCTGGATACGCGCATCCCGGATCGGCGCCCCGTCGCCCGCGCGGCGCACGGTGCCCGTCATCCAGAAGCCGCCCTTGCCAATGCGTTCAACGATCGGTGCGCCCGGTCGATAATTATTGGCCCCGCCCCGCATCGAGAGCGTGGGTTCCAGCCCTTGCGCAAGGACCGGGCGAAAAATGGCGGGTGCGGCCAATCCTGCGGCAGACGCGGCGGCGCCTGCGATCATGATACGGCGGGAGACGAAAAGGGACATGTGGAACCTCCTATGGTTCACTGCATACCTTGACCTGTTTCACGATATAGGGAAACCCCTGCACGACACGATGCATCGCACCAAAACGTGAGCGCAGCGGGTGTCTATCGCGGGTTTTCAAACCATTCCGCACGAGCGCCAGCCCTTCAGGCCGCTTCGATGGCTGGCACCTGCACAGCGGCATCCTTGAGTTGCCGCGCCATGATCTCGGCAAAAGACAGGGCCGGGTTCGCTTCGGCCAACAGGCCGACCTTCATCCAGAACTCTGCTTGAGCATTGATCGACCAGCACATGACCCCGCTCGACTTGCGCAGCTTCTTCGATCGGGGTCGCAGCCAAGGGGATAGAGATCTTCACGCTCTCGCCCAAGGGGCCTCATGCGCCGCCTCACGGTTGTGGCCCCGGTGCGGTCTCCCTGGAATAGCCATGCGCCCGACGTGTGCTCCGGTCAGGCGGTCGCGACGCGTGGGCGTGCGGACCTGCGGCGGGCCCGCGCGTCGGCGAAGGCGGCCGCCAGCATGACCACGCCCCCCGCGGACAGCGCCGCAGCGACCCAACCGGTCGCGTGCCAGCCATAGCCGGCCGTCAGCGCCAGCCCGGCAAGGAACGGCCCGACCGCATTGGCGAAGTTGAACGCGGCGTGATTGAGGGCGGCAGCCAGCGTCTGGGCGTGCCCCGCCACATCCATCAGCCGCATCTGCAGGGGCACCACAAGGCCGGCAGTACCCCCGAGCAGAAACAGCGCTGCGGCCATCAGCGGCCAGGACCCGACAGATTGCGTGTAGAGAAGCGCCGCAAGCGTCATCCCGGTCAGTAGGATCAGGGCCCCACCGAACCGCGACCACGAGGCAAGGCGCCCGGCGATGACATTGCCAAACGTGGCCCCCACGCCGAAGCCCGACAGGGCGAGCGGGATCGCCCATTCCGGGGCCGCCGCGGCCTGGATCATGGCCGCAGAGAAATAGGCGTAGATCGCGAACACGCCGCCGAAGCCCACGGCCCCCACGCCCAGCGTCAGCCAGACCGCGCGGTTGCGCAGCGCGCCGAGCTCGCGCAGCGGGCTGGCCTCCGGATCGGCGGGCTCATAGGGTGCAATCCTGAGGATCAACAGCGCCGACAGCGCGGCCAGCGCGGCGACGATCACGAAACAGCTGCGCCAGCCGATGGCCTGGCCGAGGGCCCCCGCCGCGGGCACGCCCACCACATTGGCCAGCGTGAGCCCCATGAGGACCTGGGCGACGCCCCGGGCGCGCTGGCCCTTGGGCAGCAGATCGGCAGCAAAGAGCATCGCGATCCCAAGGAATGCCCCATGGGGCAGCCCGCCGACCAGCCGTGCGACCGTCAGCGGCACCATGGACGGTGCGAGGGCGGCCGCGAGGTTCGCAGCACCGAACGCGGCGATCAGGCACGCGAGCATCTGCTTGCGCGGCACCCGCGCGCCAAGAATCGCGAGCACCGGCGCGCCGATGACCACGCCAAGCGCGTAGCTGCTGACCGCATGCCCGGCGACGGCCTCGCTCACCCCGAGATCGGCGGCGAAATAGGGCAGAAGGCCCATCGCCGCGAATTCGGAAATGCCGATCGCGAAGGCGCCGAGTGCCATTGCGACGATCGTCCAACGGATCCGCGATTGAGAAGACATGAGGCACCCATACATAAACATGCTGCAGCGCAGCGGTGCGCCATAGCTACACGCTGGTACCGCTACCGCAATATACGAACACGCATGGGCGCCATGTGATGGATGCACGGTTAAGCCTTGGCGGCGCAGCAAGCGCGGACGCAGGTGAACAATGCGAACGTCTGTTCCCCCGAAACTCTGTCGTGGGTCTCGCGATCACGGCGAAGGTCCGGAGTCCTGAAGGTTTTTCGATGCGGGCCGCGGCGCGACTTGGGCGGCCGGGAGGTGGCGGCCCGC
>NZ_QDFI01000151.1 GCF_003254465.1 Meridianimarinicoccus zhengii | reverse complement strand
CGCAAGATGCGCGGCAGCCCGATGCAGATCGAAACGGTGCATGGCTACGGCCTGCGCCTGATTGGCCCGGACACTCTGTTCGGGCCGCACCTGTCCGCGTCGGGGTCCAACGCCCCCACGGCGCCCGACGCGGGCGCACACGGAGACACACATGGCTGACGACAAAGACGCCCGGATCGCGGAACTGGAGCGCGACCGCGAAGCACTGATCCGCGCGATCATCGCGCTGCGCGCGTTTCGCGGCCTGCCGGACGAGGTCCTGCGCGAGGTCAGTCGCCGCGAGCGTGCCGCGAATGGAGATGCGGCCGGCTGATCGCCTCGAAAGGCGGCCAGACGACCGGCCCGGGCAATAGGGGGGCGGCATGGGGCTGCAGCCACGTCTGAACTACGACATGCGCCAGGTCGACAGAGTCGCCCGGGAGCTGGGCGCCAGCGAACGCCAGGTGCGCGTCGCTTTCCGGCGGGCGCTGTCACGTACAGGCACGACGTTGCGGGCGCGCGCCCGCAAGGACCTGCGCGAAGGGCTCGACCTGCGCAGCGCTAAGCCGATCCGGAACCGGCTCAGACTGATCCGCTTCAAGGCGCGGGGCGGGCGCGATCTCGGCGCGTTGCGTCTGTGGATGGGCGCGAACGACATGGCGACATCAGCCTTCAAGGGGCGCGCGACGGTCACGCCGGAGGGCGTTTCTTACCGAGGCGAAGTCTTTAAGCGCGCCTTCATTGCTCGCTTCAACAAAATGAACGACAGGCGCATATTCCAGCGCACCGGCCCGGGCCGCCTGCCGATCGAGGTCGCGAAGATCGAGGTGGAGGAAGACGTGAAGGAGTACGCGGAACGCGTGGCGTTTCAACAGGTCGACGATCTTTTCATGTCGAACTTCGTTCGCGAGTTGCGGGCGAGGACGATTTACAAGGTGGGGCGGACATGAGTGTTGATACAGGGCTGGACATCGACGGGATACATGACGCGCTGATCGCTGGGGCCAGGGCGCAGTTTCCGGACCTCCGCACGGTCAGCGACTATCACGACGAGCGCAAGACGCTGGAAACGCCGGCCGTGCTGTTCGAGCTTGTCGCATTCGAGGGTGACGAAGACGCGGATCCCGGGACAGAGCAGCTGGCTATGGTCGCCCGCTTCGAGGCGCGGGTCGTGCTCGGCTTCCGGACGCCGCTGGTCGAGCGAGAGGTGCGCAAGCTTGCCGCGGCACTGGCGCTCTGGATCCGTGGAAACCGGTTCGGACAGCCGATCGATCCCGCCGAAATCCTCGCCGTGGAGCCCGACCCGTTCGACCCCGACCTCGATCAATTCGCGGTGTGGAGCGTGGAGTGGCGCCACCAGGTGCATCTGGGCACGTCCGTCTGGATCAACGATGGCGTCGTGCCAACCGCCCTGTTTTCGTGGGTGCCCCGGACTGGGGTGCCGCACGAAGACGACTACTTGCCGATCCCATGAACTGGGGCGTGTCCGACCTTGATCGTCGCTTTCATTCCGGCCTGCGCATCGGCACCGTGACGGCCGTCGACGCCACGGCGGCCGCCGCACGCGTGACGCTGGGCGGCGAGACGGAAACCGACTGGCTGCCCTGGCTCGCGGAGCGCGCGGGAATCGTCGGCGCCTGGTCACCAGTATCCATCGGCGAACAGGTCCTCGTCGCAAGCATCGGCGGGGACACGGCGCAGGGCATCATTGTCGGATCGTTGTATTCCGGCGCGAACCCCGCGCCATCGCAGGATGGCGGCACGCGGAAGATCACACTGGGCGCGGCGTCGATCACGATGACTGAGGATTCGATCACCGTCGCTGTCGGCGGTACGCAGATCGAGATCACGGATGGCCTCGTCGCGGTCACCGCGAGCGACAGCACGTTCTCCGGCACACTGACGGTCGAGGGCCTGTTGTCCTACATGGCCGGCATGGCGGGGCAGGGTGGTGGCGGACCTACGGCGACGATCACCGGCGACATCTCCGTGACCGGTGGCGATGTCACGGCCGACGGCATTTCCCTCAAGGGCCACACGCACCCAGGCGACAGCGGCGGAAACACCGGATCGCCGCAGTAGCGCCAGAGGCAGCGCCGCACGCGCCGTGCCACGTTCGCACCATGGCAGGCATGAGTGCGACCACAGGGCGAACGTTGCGCGGGTACGACCACCTGCGCCAATCGGTGCGCGACATCCTGACCACGCGCATCGGGACCCGCGTGATGCGTCGCGACTATGGCTCGCGCCTCCCCGATCTCGTCGACGCGCCCCTGAACGCCGAAGGGCGACTGGACCTGTACGTCGCAACCGCCGAGGCGCTTGCGCGATGGGAGCCGCGACTCGATCTCGATCGCGTCACATCCAGTGCCGACGTGGACGGCCGCGTCGAGCTGACCATCGTCGCGCGGTATCTGCCCGAAGGCCGCGAGATCACGCTTGAAGGAATCGAGGTAACCTGATGGCCGGATCGTTCACGCAGATCGATCTTGCGGCTCTGACGCCCCCTGACGTCGTCGAAACGCTCGACTTCGAGGCGATCCTCGCCGAGATGAAGGCCGATCTGCTTGTCCGCGCCCCGGAGCTTGCCGACACGCTGGACCTGGAAAGCGAACCCGCGGTCAAGTTGCTCGAGGTCGCGGCCTATCGTGAGATCATGGTCCGCCAGCGCGTGAATGACGGCGCGCGCGCGGTGATGCTGGCGACAGCGACCGGCGCGGACCTCGACCAACTGGCGGCGCTCTATGGCGTGGCCAGACGGGTGATCACACCCGCCGACACGTCCGTGGTGCCCCCGACGCCTGCGGTCCTGGAGGACGACACCATTTTCCGCGCGCGCGTGCAGCAGGCGCCCGAGGGCTGGGCCGCCGCCGGTCCCGTCGGCGCGTACCGCTTCCACGCGTTGTCCGCATCCGGAGACGTGAAGGACGTCAGCGTCACCAGCCCCGATCCGGGCGTGGTCCGCGTGGCGGTCCTGTCGCGCACCGGCAGCGGCGCGGCGGATGCGGGTCTGATCGACACCGTCGCGCTGGCGCTGAACGCGGAGGACATCCGCCCGCTGTGCGACACCGTCAACGTGCAGTCCGCGGCGATCCAGACCTATGCGATCACCGCGACGCTGACGTTCCACCCCGGTCCGGACACCGCCGTCGTGCTGGCCGAGGCGCAGGCGGCGGCAGAGGCCTGGGC
>NZ_QDFI01000150.1 GCF_003254465.1 Meridianimarinicoccus zhengii | reverse complement strand
CGCGCGCTTCGCCGTGGCCGCCGCCGTGCCGCAGCTTCCCGCGGGCGACTGGAAACTGGCGGGGCTGCGCGACGCGGACATGGCGGCGGAACAGGCGCTGGGCTGGCTGCTGGCCGGGTACGGGTTCACGCGCTATGCGGGCAGCGCGCCGACGCTGCCCCGGCTGGTCGCGCCGGAGGGCGTGGACCCGCGGCGGCTGGAAGCGATCGCGGCGGGCGAGGCACTGACGCGCGATCTCATCAACACGCCCGCCAACGACATGGGGCCGGACGAGCTGGAACAGGCGATGCGCGGCTGTGCTGCCCGGCACGGGGCCACCGTCACCGCGACGCGTGGCGACGACCTTCTGGCTGCGGGTTTCCCCATGATCCACACGGTCGGCCGCGCCGCGCCGCGTGCGCCGCGCCTGCTGGACATGACATGGGGCGACCGTGGTCCGGCGCTGACACTGGTGGGCAAGGGCGTGTGTTTCGACACGGGCGGGCTCAACCTGAAGCCCGGATCGTCCATGGGTCTCATGAAGAAGGACATGGGCGGTGCTGCGGCGGTGCTGGGTCTGGCGCAGACGATCATGGCGCTGGCGCTGCCCCTGCGGCTTCGCGTGCTGATCCCGGCGGTGGAGAACGCGGTGGGCGGCGCGTCCTTCCGGCCCGGCGACATCCTGCGATCCCGCAAGGGGCTGAGCGTCGAGATCAACAACACCGATGCCGAGGGGCGGCTGGTGCTGGCCGATGCGCTCGCGCTGGCGGATGAAACCCCGCCGGACCTGCTTGTGTCAATGGCGACCCTGACCGGGGCGGCGCGTGTCGCGGTCGGGCCGGACATCGCGCCGTTCTTCACCCATGACGACGGGCTGGCGCAGGCGCTGGCCGCGGCGGCGCCGGGTGCGTTCGACCCTGTCTGGCGGTTGCCCCTGCACGCGCCCTACGAGCCTATGATCGAGCCGGGGATCGCCGATCTGGACAACGCGCCGGGCGGCGGGTTCGCGGGCGCGATCACGGCGGCGCTTTTCCTGAACCGGTTCGTGACCGCGACGCCGCGCTATGCCCATTTCGACATCTACGGCTGGCAGCCGAGTCCCGCGCCCGCGCGGCCCAAAGGCGGGGTGGGGCAGGGGATGCGCGCGATCCTGCGCGCGCTGCCCGGGCTGCTTGACCTTCCCGGCGCATGAGATAGGCAGGCTTTCACCCCGGACAGGCGCGGGGGAACGGGGCTGGGCGCGATGACACGGATGACAGGTACAGACGGTATCACCGACGGCCCGGCCCAGGTTGTGGTGCCGGTCGCAGATATCCTCGACCGGCCCGACGGCGTGCGGAAGCGCCAGGTGCTGTACGGCGCGGTCGTCGATGTGACCGGCGCGTCGGACGGCTGGGTGGAGGTCCGGGCGCGGCGCGACGGCTATACCGGCACGATGCAGGCCGACGACCTGGGCGCCCATGTGGTGCCCGCGACGCATCATGTCACGGCGCTGGCGACGCATCTCTACGCGGCGCCGGACATCAAGTCGCCGGATCTGGCCAGCCTGTCGCTGGGGGCGGAACTGGCCATCGTGGGCGAGGCCGGGGCCTTCGGACGCACGCAGGCCGGATATTTCGTGCCGCTTGCGCATGTGGCCCCGCTGCGGCGGCGGTTCGCCGATCCGGCGGCGGTGGCGGAGCTGTTTCTTGGAACGCCCTACCTTTGGGGCGGCAACAGCCGTTTGGGGATCGACTGTTCCGGCCTGGTGCAGGCGGCGTGCCACGCCTGCGGTCTGCCCTGTCCCGGCGACAGCGCCGACCAGGCCCGGTCCGCGGGGGACGCGGTCGCGCCCGATGCGCCGCTCGCGCGCGGCGATCTGCTGTTCTGGAAGGGGCATGTGGCGCTGGCGCTGGACGACCGGCGGCTGATCCATGCGAACGCCCATCACATGTCCGTGGTCTATGAAGGCGCCGAGGATGCGGTGCGTCGGATCGCCGGGCAGGGTGGCGGCAATGTCACGGGGCGGCGGCGGCTGGCGGTCTGATCCGCGATCGCGTCACACGGGCCGGATCAGCTTGCGTTCCAGCACCCGAAGGACCGTGCGCAGATCGTGGCCGCGGCGCAGGATCTGTCCGTCCATGCCGATCACGGCATACATGCCCTGCCGGTTGCGCAGGCGAGGATGCTTTTCCACGCGGTAGAGCGGGTTTTCCGCCGTGCGCCGGAAGATCGAGAACACCGCCCGATCGCGCAGGCAGGAAATGCCGTAATCGCGCCATTCTCCCGCCGCGACCATCCGGCCATAGAGCGTGAGGATCGCGGACAGTTCGGTTCGGTCGAATGCGACCTGTTCGGGCACGCCATGGGCGGTGGGCAGGGGCACGGGCGGTTGCGCTGTCATGTCGAAAGGGTGGCGCGCTGCCGATCCGAAATCAAGGGCCCTGTGCGGTGACGTGTCCGTGCCGTGGCGGGACCGTGCAAGGTGGGCTCCCGCCCGTCTTCGGCGCGCTGCGCGCGTCGGTCGGTCCCGTGGTACGGGCGGCTGCGGCGGAGGAGATGTCGGCGCATGTTGGGGTGTGTCCCGGCATCGCCATTGCAGGGATACGCGGCACGGGGCGGTGTCTGGATATTTCTGGACAGAAGATGGGTGCGGTCCTGCCTTCGGTCAGGCAAAGGCGCCCTGGCAGAACCAGCCGCCCGGCATCGTGCCGCCGTGGGCATGGAACAGCCAGAGCCGCGCGCCGCCCGTGGTGGTGATCTGCCAGTAGTCGCGGGTGCCGCTGCGCCAGTCCGGGTCGTCCAGCCACCATTCCGGCGCGATGCGTTCAGGCCCGGTCGCCGCCGCGCAGGCATGGTGCCCGCGTCGCCAGCGGAAACGGACCGGAGGCGGCGTGCGCAGGCCCGGCGGTGGGACATAAGGCGGCGGCGCGTCCGGCCCGGCCGCGGTTCCGGTGATGTCGCAGGGCGTATCGCCGTCCGGCCCGGGATCGGGGCTGGTCGCCACGGCCGTCACCGGTTCGGGGCGCCACAGCAGCAGCGGGCGCGGCGTGGGGGCAGGGGGCCATGGACCCGCGGGGGCGGACCAGCCCGCGGCATGCACCGTGGCGGTCTTTTCCGGGATATGGGTGTCGGCGGGGTGCAGGCGGCTGGCTGCGGTGCCGCCCAGCCGCGCGCCCAGCCGCGCCACGAGGTCCTCCAGCGCGGCCTGTGCGCCCGTCTGCCCGGCGCGGATGCTTGCATCCAGATGCCCGGCCGCGTCGCGGACGCGCAGCGGTTCGGTGCGCACCGCCGCCAGCCGCAGCGCGTCGATGCCCGGCCCCGCGTCGAGTTCGGGCAGCTTCATGACCAGCAGC
>NZ_QDFI01000149.1 GCF_003254465.1 Meridianimarinicoccus zhengii | reverse complement strand
CGGGTCGCGGGGCGGGGTCGTGTCGCGGGGCGGGGGCAGGGTCGGGCCGCCACGCATCGGGATCGTCCGGCATCCGGCGCGGTGGATCGCGCGGGGCCAGGGGCGCCGGCGGCCATGCAGGCCCGCGCGGATCGCTGCGGTCGGGGTCGCTGTGCGGGCGGGATCGGGTCAAGCGCATCATGCTTTCCGAATAGCGCCGAGTCGGTAAACATTCCCCCAACGCCGCCACGGATGCGGGCGGCTCCCTGTCCGGGTCCGCGTGTCAGGGCGTGACCCAGCGGCCCTGCCAGTTCCGGCTGCGGCTGTATTGCGCGCGGTGATGTACGTCGCGCCCCAGGTGCAGCGCATCGATCTCGCGCACGGTGCAGGTCATCACGGCGAAGCGCGACTGGTCGGGCGTCACCGTCAGCGCCTCGGGGCAGTCCATGCCCTGGCCCGGCTCTTCCCCGTTGCCATAGACCCTGCGCGCGGGTT
Organism: Meridianimarinicoccus zhengii; assembly: GCF_003254465.1. Taxonomy (GTDB): domain Bacteria; phylum Pseudomonadota; class Alphaproteobacteria; order Rhodobacterales; family Rhodobacteraceae; genus Meridianimarinicoccus; species Meridianimarinicoccus zhengii. Next base: position 2,850 of record NZ_QDFI01000149.1, on the reverse strand, counting down.
CCGGAATGCGCCGCCATTCGGGGGCCACGCAGGCGCCGGTATCGATGCCGACCTCGCATTTCAGCCGGATCTGAAGATGGGCCTGCGCATCCCATACAAGGATCGTCGCCCGCGGATCGGCCCGCAGTTCCGCGACCTTGGCCGACATCGTGTCGGTGTGCACGTAGAGCTTGCCCGCCGCCGGGTCGGCCCCGCGCAGCACGACCATCCGCGCCTCGGCCCCGCCGGTCTGGCCGGCGGTGGCGAAAGCCACGTGCCGCGCCGCCGCACGCTTGACATGCACGCCCTTGACCAGCGTGTCCCAGACCCGCCCGTGCAGCCTGTCGAGATCGGTCCACCAGTCATGCATAGCCTGTCATCTCCAGATACCCGATCCCGTCATGGCTGCCTGACACGAAGATCGGCCCTTCCCAGTAGGGCACGTTCAACCCCATCCATGACTGGCGATTTAGCGGTCTGGTCACGATGTCCAGCCCGCCCGCGTCCCAAGTGATGCGCCAGTCGACCGGAATCCGCCGCCCGGCCACGGTGGCGTGGTCCAGCGGCTCCAGCATCAGGGCGCCGTCGGGGATGTAGCGCGCGCTGCCGTCGGGCGCGACCCAGGCGCCCGGCACATAATCCGGCCCGGCACTGTCACGCAGCCGGTACACCATCAGCTTCGCCCCGTCCGACAGGTGCAGCGAGAACCAGTCCCAGCCCGTCTGGCTTTCGGCGAGCGGTTGCGAGGACCATTCCCGGTCGAGCCATCCGCGCCCCGTCACCTCCACCGGCCCGCCGGGCAGGTCCAGCCGCCCGGTCACCCGGTAATGGGGCTGGGAGTAGTAATAGCTCGCCTGTCCCCGCGGGGATTTCACCGAATAGCCGCCCTGACCCTGGAACAGCAGCGGCCCTTCGGCGCGCATCTCCAGCGCATAGCCGAAATCGGGTGCGCGGGCCGTCACGTCCAGCCGGTCGAAGGCGTCGGCCATGTCTGCGCCGGGCGGTGTATGCATCCGCCAGTCGTTGATCCACGCGTCGAACGGGGCTGTCGTGACCCCGGCCTGCCCGATCCCGCCACGGGCGAAGGTCTGCGCCGCGAAATGCCGCGCGGCGGTCGTCAGCGCCGCATGGGCGAACCACACCTGCGGGGAGGCCCAGCCCGCGGCCTCAGCCCCCGGTGGCTCAGGCCGCAGGGCGGTGCGGAACAGTGTCCACTGGATGCCGTAGTCCGCCCCGTCCGCACCGCGCAGGTTGGCGGTGACGTACCACCACTCGATCCGGAAATCGGGGTGCGGGCCGTGATCGCGCGGGAACACGAAATCCGGGTCAGGCTGCGGCAGGGTGAAGCCGTCGGCATCCGCCGCGAGCCCCGCGAAGCCCTGCGCCCGCAGCGCCCCCGGCAGCGTTGCCGCCGCCATCAGTCCGAGAACTCTGCGCCTAGCGATCATGGACGAATACCCCCAGCAGATGCGCGGGTGGCCTGCGCCACAGTCGCCACGCGGGCAGCGCCGCGGCCAGCACCGCAGCCAGCCCGGCGGCCAGCGCCAGCCCTGCCCAGTCGGCGGGAAAGAGCCGCATGGGCAGCCGCCAGCCGAACGCCTCCACGTTGACGACCGCGAGCAGCATCCACGCCAGCACCAGCCCCACGGGCAGCGCGAGCACAGCGGTCAGCGCCGCCAGCATCCCGGCCCGCAGCAGTTCAAGCCGCGCCAGCCGTGCCCGCGTCAGCCCCAGTGCCCAGAGCGGGGCCAGTTGCGGAAGCCGCTGGTCCGCCAGCGTCAGGAGGCTCGTGAAGATCGCCACCCCCGCGACCCCCAGCGTCAGCAGGTTCAGCGCTCCGGTGACCGCGAAGGTCTGCTCGAAGATGTCCTGCGACAGCGCCTTCAGGCTCGTCTGGTCGCGCATCCGGTCGGCGGTCAGCCCAAAGCGGTCGCGCAGGGCATCGACCAGCGCGGGCACCTCCGCCGAGGCCACGCGCAAGGCGAACCGGGTCTGGGGGAGGTCGGGATAACGCGCGACAAAGGCCGCATGGGTCAGCACCGCCTGTGCCAGCGGGTTGCCGTAGTCGGAATAGACGCCCAGCACCGGCAGGGTGTCCCCGTCGATGGTGACCCCGTCACCCGGCCCCAACCCGGCCCGGTGGAACAGCTGCTCGTTGATCAGCACGCCGTCGCCTGCCGCCAGTCGGTCCCACACGTCCGGAACCGCATCCAGCAGCGGCCATGCGTCGCGATAGGTGGCGTGGTCGGCCATCGCCATCACCTGCCCGGGGCGGTCCGCGATGGTCGCGGGCGCGCTGGCCAGCGGCAGGATCGCGTCCACCCGCGGTTCGAGCCATGCCGCGATGTCCGCTGCCCGGTCTGCCTCTCCGGCATCGAGATAGATCTCTGCCGCCAGCCGCTGGTCGAGCCACCCGGCGAAGGTCGCACGGAAACTGCCCACCATGGTGGACACGCCGATATTCGCCGCCAGCGCCAGCATCAGCGCCATGAGCGCGAGCGACAGGCCCGGCAATTGCTGGCGCGTGTCGGCCCAGAACCACTGCGCCAGCGGGCCGTGCGCGCGCGCCTCGGCCCATCGAAGCACGCGGGCCAGCGCGGGCGGCAGCAGCAGTGCCGCGCCGATCAGCAGTCCGCCCAGCATGGCGAACCCGGCCGTCAGCCCGCCCGCCACCAGCGGAGCAAGGGCGGCCAGAACCAGCGCGGCGACGCCTGCCACGGCCTGCCGTCGCAAGTTCCGCCCGCCACCAGCGGAGCAAGGGCGGCCAGAACCAGCGCGGCGACGCCTGCCACGGCCTGCCGTCGCAAGTTCCGCCCGCCACCAGCGGAGCAAGGGCGGCCAGAACCAGCGCGGCGACGCCTGCCACGGCCT
>NZ_QDFI01000015.1 GCF_003254465.1 Meridianimarinicoccus zhengii | reverse complement strand
CCAGCAACCCGCTTCAGAACCCAACAGCGCGTCGCCGCCCCGTCGGTGAAGGGGTGTTTAGTCAGAGCCCCGGAGAGTCGCAAGCGCTTTTTTCGCCCGGACCGGCATTTTCCGAAAGTTTCCGGATAGCGCATTTATATCAATGCCTTGCGCCGCATTGCGCACTGGTCGCGCCGCGGCACCCACCGATTTCCCAAGGGTCAGGCGAGTCGCTTCCGTGGCGGCAGGCCACGCAGTCCGACCAGTCCCGCGGCAACGGCAAGATAGACGAGCGGCTCGATCTGCCAGCCCTTCGCCTGCATCACATAATGCACCGCGCCCAGCCCCACCGCGACATAGGTCAGCCGGTGCAGCCGCCGCCAGCGCGGCCCGCCCAGCCAGCGGACCGCCCGGTCGGTCGATGTGGCCGCCAGCGGCACAAGGCATGCGAACCCGGCCATGCCGATGGTGATATACGGGCGCTTCACGATATCCGCCCAGACCCGCGACAGGGATTGCACGTCCAGCACCGCCCAGACCGCCAGATGCGCGGCGATGAAGGCGAAGGCGACCAGCCCCAGCGCCCGGCGGAACCGGATCGCGTTGATCCCGGCGAAGCGGCGCAGCGGCGACACGCACAGCCCCGCCAGCAGGAACTGCAACCCCAGCAGCCCGTAGCGGTGTTCCAGCGCCTTGATCGGTTCGGGCCCCAGCCCGCCGGTCGCGCCCAGCCAGAACAGCCACGGGATCGGCGCAAGCCCCAGCACATAGACCGGCCATGTCGGCAGCCGCCGCAGCGTCTGGTTGATCGCGTCCTGCATCAGTAGTTCGCGCGCAGGTCCATCCCCGCGTACATCTCCGCGACCTCGTCCTCGTAGCCGTTGAACATCAGCGTCGGCTCCCGCCCGGCGAACAACCCGCCGCCCACGCGCCGCTCCGTCGCCTGGCTCCAGCGGGGGTGGTCCACCTCCGGGTTCACGTTGCTGTAGAAGCCGTATTCGCGCGGCGCGATCATGTTCCAGCTCGTCTGGGGCTCTTCGTCCACCAGCGAGATCCGCACGATCGACTTGATCGACTTGAACCCGTATTTCCACGGTACCACCAGACGGATCGGCGCCCCGTTCTGGTTCGGCATGGGCTTGCCGTACAGCCCCGTCGCCATGATCGTCAGCGGATGCATCGCCTCGTCCAACCGCAATCCTTCGCGGTAGGGCCACGGGATCACGGGCGACCGGGTGCCGCGCATTTCCTCGGGGCGATAGAGCGTCTCGAACGCCACGTATTTCGCGCCCGGCTGCACGCCCACGCGGTCCAGCAGGCGGCGCAGTTCGAACCCGTTCCACGGGATCACCATCGACCACGCCTCGACGCAGCGGAAACGGTAGATGCGTTCCTCCACCGGCATCCCGTCCATGATCTCCGCGAAGCCATAGCTGCCGGGCCGGTCCACCATGCCGCCGATCTCGATCGACCACGGCTCGGTCGTCATCTCGTGGGCGAAGCGCGACGGGTCTTCCTTGCCGGTGCCGAACTCGTAGAAATTGTTGTAGCTGGTGATGTCCTCCCAGCTGTTCGGCTCAAGCTCGGTGGACGCCGCTACGCGCCCGCCCGCGCCAACGGCCATCGCCCCCGCGATCAGCTGGCGACGGCTGAGATAGACGGCCTCGGGCGTCACATCCTCGGGGCCGGGATGTCGAACAGGTCTGCGCATGGATACCTCCGGTGTTTCCGCTAGGATAACCCCCTGCGCAGCCCGGACAATGGCCGCGCGATCACGCCTGCGTCACGCGCCCGCACGTTCCGGTTCCGGAAACAGCGCGTTCATCCGGATCGACCGCCCGTTTGGCTGCACCAGGCGCACATGGGCGCGGGTCAGCTTGCGCGGGTCGCCGACGCCGACGGAATGGGCGATCATCTCCACGTCACGCACGACCGCGGTCGCGTAATTGGCCACGCGGACATACTTGTCCTCCACCACCAGCCCCTGCTGCAACCGCGGGTCATGGGTGGTGATCCCGGTGGGGCAGGTGTTGCGGTTGCATTTCAGCGCCTGGATGCAGCCCAGCGCGAACATGAATCCCCGCGCCGAGGTGACGAAATCCGCGCCCGCCGCCAGCGCCCAGGCCACGTCGCCCGGATTGACCAGCTTCGCCGACGCGATCACCCGGATGCGCTGGCGCAACCCGTATTCGTGCAGCATGTCCACCGTGCGCGGCAGCGCGTCGCGGATGGGCATGCCCACCAGGTCCATCAGCGGCATGGGCGACGCGCCGGTCCCCCCCTCCCCGCCGTCGATGGTGATGAAATCGGGCGCGCAGTCCTCGCCGCGCGCATTGATCGTCTCGAACAGCTCGCGCAGCCCGTCCACCGACCCGATGCACATCTTCACGCCGGCGGGCTTGCCGGTCACGTCGCGCACATGGCCCACGAAATCCAGCAGCTCGTCCCAGTTATGGACCTCCTCGTGACGGTTGGGCGAATGGCTCGTCTGGCCCACGGGGATGCCCCGCACCGCCGCGATCTCGGCCGTCACCTTCTCGCCGGGCAGGATGCCGCCCTTGCCGGGCTTGGCGCCCTGGCTCAGCTTGATCTCGAACATGCGGATCTGGTCATGCGCCGCCACCGCGCGCAGCTTGTCGTCGTCCAGCCGCCCCTCGGGCGTGCGCACCCCGTATTTCGCCGTGCCGATCTGGTAGACGATGTCGCACCCCGCTTCGAGGTGATAGCGCGACACGCCCCCCTCCCCGGTGTTCATCCACACACCCGCCCGCGCCGCCCCCCGCGCCAGCGCCGTGACCGCCGGGGCGGAAATCGCCCCGTAACTCATCCCCGAGATGTTGAAGAACGACCGCGCCACGAAGGGCAACTTGGCGCCGGGGCCGATCATCAGCGGCGCGGCCGGGTTCGCCTCCTCGTCCAGCGGCGGAAAGGCCGAATTGACGAAGATCGGCGTGCCCACCACGTCGAGATTCCGGGTCGACCCGAACGCGATGGTGGACGGACGCCCCGACGACGCCTGCTCCACCCAGCCGCGCTGCGCACGGTTGAACGGCATCTCCTCGCGGTCCATGGCAAAGAAATACTGGCGGAAGAACTCGCCCAAATTGGTGAACAGGTGCCGGAAGCGCCCGATCACCGGGTAATTGCGTCGGATCGCGTCGCGGGTCTGCACCCGGTCCACCACGAACAGCACCACGACCGCGACCGCCCCGATCACCACCGCCAGCACAAGCCCGAGACCCAGCAGGTTCAGGCCGCGTTCCACCCACTGCATCCGTTCGCTCCCGCACGATGTCACGCGCACCGGGCCATGAAACGGTCCCGTGCGCAAATGAATTTCACGTAACGCGGCGCGATGGCTCAACCCCGCCTCACGCCCCTTCATCAAATGGTGACTGGACTGCGCCGGACCCCGCCGCCTAGCCCGCCCCGGCGCGCGGTCAAGGCGATCAACGCTCCGTGACGGCGCGTGCATCGCGTGCCGTCGTGCCTAGCTGTGAGGCACGGGCGATCTGCCCGTCGAAACCTATCCCGGAGGACCACATGCTTCGCACATCCCTCACCGCTCTCGCAACCGCGACCCTGCTCGGCGCGCCCGTGCTCGCGCAGGATGCCGATATCGTCGACACCGCCGTGGCGGCCGGCAATTTCGAAACGCTCGTCGCCGCGGTCGAGGCCGCCGATCTCGTGGACACGCTGAAGGGTGACGGCCCTTTCACAGTCTTCGCCCCCACCGATGACGCCTTCGCCTTGCTGCCCGACGGCACTGTTCCGACGCTTCTGGAAAACATCCCCCAACTGACCGGCGTGCTGACCTACCACGTGGTGCCGGGCAAGGTCATGGCCGCCGACCTTACCGATGGCATGACCGTGGAAACCGTGCAGGGCGACACGATCACCATCGGCACCACGGACGGCGTGACCGTGAACGATGTCAACGTCATCCAGGCGGATATCGAGGCCAGCAACGGCGTGATCCACATCATCGACGGCGTGCTGCTGCCCGGCATGTGATGCCCGCGCAACGCTGACACGTCCCGACCCCGGCCCGGTGGGCCGGGTTTTTCATGTCCGCGGCAAGGCGGCATCGTGCATTTTTCGTTAATGCCGGAAACTCCCCGGTACCCCCGCGCGTGGCTTCATTCGACCTGATCGGTCATGGACACCACAACAGGGGTTACACATGCAGACGAAAACGTTCTTCGCGGCGGCCACCGTCGCCACGCTCGGCCTCGCCACGGCGGCCCAGGCTCACGTCCTGAACTACGAGGCCATCCTCAACGATCTCAGCAATCTCGGCGGCTCCGGCACCGCCAACCTGACGCTCGACACCCATACCAACATGCTCGACGTGTCGATCATGGGCACCGGCTTCGCGCCGAACATGCTGCACGTCCAGCATATCCACGGGCGCTTCAACGAAGACGGCTCGGTCCGCGATACCGTGTCGCCCAGCCTCGACACCGCAGATGCCAACGGCGACGGCGTGATCCAGCTTCTCGAAGGCGTGCCCTTCTACGGACCCATCGTCATGTCGCTCTTCGACGAGACCGATACCGACAACGGCTTCATGGGCTTTCCCGCCGTCACGGACGAAGAATACGGCACCTTCACGTTCAACGCGTCCTACGACCTGAACACCACGACCGCGTTCGGCGGCATGTTCGGCGTCGATGACCTGCTCCCGCTCGACATGCGCGAAATCGTCATTCACGGCGCGTTCCTGTCGCCCGGCATCGGCGGCGTCGGCAACGAAGCCGACGACGATCCGCTGATCAAGTTCGGCGGCTACTCGGCCTTCGTGCCCGTGGCCGCGGGGGAAATCCGGCTGGTCGATGGCGGCATGGGCATGGCCCCGGTGCCGCTGCCCGCCGCGGGCTGGCTGATGGTCGCCGGGATCGGCGGTCTGGCCGCCCTGCGCCGCCGCAAGCGCGCCTGACATGAAACCCCCCGGCCGGGGCATCCCGGCCGGGGGCGGTCCTTGCCCTCGTGGTGCGCGTCAGTGCACCACCGCGTCCTCGGGCTTCTCGCGGTTGGTCGCCGCCACGCGGTCCCCGATGATCAGCCCGTCGGCCCCCGCGCTCACCGGCACCGTGGCCCCGTCGCGCACATCGCCCGCCAGGATCATCTCGGCCAGCGGGTCCTGCAACGCACGCTGGATCACCCGCTTCAGCGGCCGTGCCCCGAACACCGGGTCATAGCCCTCGTCGGCCAGCCACTTGCGCGCGCTCTCGTCCACGGCCAGCGCGATCTTGCGCCCCGCCAGCCGCCGCTCCAGCCGTGCGAGCTGGATATCGACGATCCCGGTCATGTCGCCCCGCGTCAGCCGGTCGAAGACCACCGTCTCATCCAGCCGGTTCAGGAACTCGGGCCGGAAATGGGCCCGCACGGCCTCCATCACGTCGCGCCGCGCCGCGGCACTGTCGGCACCTTCCGGCAACTGGCTCAAAGCCTGGGACCCAAGGTTCGAGGTCAGCACGATCAGCGTCTGCTTGAAGTCCACGTGCCGCCCCTGCCCGTCGGTCAGAAGCCCGTCATCCAGAACCTGCAACAGCACGTTGAACACGTCCGGATGCGCCTTCTCGACCTCGTCGAACAGGATCACCTGGTACGGGCGCCGTCGCACGGCCTCGGTCAGAACGCCGCCCTCGTCATAGCCGACATAGCCCGGCGGGGCGCCGATCAGCCGGGCGACGGAATGCTTCTCCATGAACTCGCTCATGTCGATGCGCACCATCGCCTGGTCGTCGTCAAACAGGTACTCCGCCACGGCCTTGGTCAGCTCGGTCTTGCCGACGCCCGTCGGCCCGAGGAACAGGAACGACCCCAGCGGCCGGTTCTCGTCGTTCAGCCCGGCCCGCGCCCGGCGCACCGCGTTGGCCACGGCCTGCACCGCGGTCCGCTGCCCGATGACCCGGCGGCCCAACTCGGCCTCCATCCGCAACAACTTGTCGCGCTCGCCTTCCAGCATCTTGCTCATCGGGATGCCGGTCCAGCGCTCGACCACGCCCGCGATCTGCTCGGGGCGGACGGCTTCCTCGACCATCACGTCGTCACCGCCTTCCTCCGCCGCCGCGATGTCGCGCTCAAGCTGCGGAATGACGCCATAGGACAGCTCCCCCGCCTTGGCGAGATTGCCTTCCCGCTTCGCCTGATCCAGCTCGGCCCGCGCGCGGTCCAGCTTTTCCTTCAGCTCCCGCGCCCCGGCCAGCTTGTCGCGCTCCGACTGCCACTTGGCGGTCATCTCGGACGAGCGTTCCATCAGCCCGGACAACTCGCGCTCCAGCGCCTCCAGCCGGTCCTTCGACGGCTGATCGTCCTCCTTCTTCAGCGCCTCCGCCTCGATCTGCAATTGCAGGATCTGCCGGTCGAGCGCGTCAAGCTCCTCGGGCTTGCTGTCCACTTCCATCCGCAAGCGGCTCGCCGCCTCGTCCACAAGGTCGATCGCCTTGTCCGGCAGGAACCGGTCGGTGATATACCGATGGCTCAACGTCGCCGCCGCCACCAGCGCCGAGTCGCTGATCCGCACCCCGTGGTGCAGCTCGTACTTTTCCTTGATGCCGCGCAGGATCGACACGGTGTCCTCCACCGTGGGTTCCTCCACCATCACCGGCTGGAACCGCCGCGCCAGTGCGGCATCCTTCTCCACATGCTTGCGGTATTCATCCAGCGTCGTGGCACCCACGCAGTGCAACTCGCCCCGCGCCAGCGCCGGCTTGATCAGGTTCGCGGCGTCCATCGCGCCGTCGGCCTTGCCCGCGCCCACCAGCGTGTGCATCTCGTCGATGAACAGGATGATCTCGCCCGCAGCTGCGGTGATCTCGTTCAGGATCGACTTCAGCCGTTCCTCGAACTCGCCGCGATACTTCGCCCCGGCGATCAGCGCGCCCATGTCGAGCGCCATCAGCTTCTTGTCGCGCAGGCTTTCCGGCACGTCCCCGTCGATGATCCGCAAGGCCAAGCCTTCGGCAATCGCCGTCTTCCCGACGCCGGGTTCCCCGATCAGCACCGGGTTGTTCTTGGTCCGGCGCGACAGCACCTGCATCGTGCGGCGAATTTCCTCGTCGCGTCCGATGATCGGGTCGATCTTGCCGTCCCGCGCCGCCTGCGTCAGGTCGCGCGCATACTTCTTCAGCGCCTCGTAGCCATCCTCGGCCGTGGCGCTATCCGCCGTGCGGCCCTTGCGCAGATCGTTGATCGCCTCGGTCAGCTTCTGTCCGCTGACGGCCCCGGCTTCCAGCGCCTCGCGGGCCTTCGAGCGCACCAGCGCCAGCGCCACCAGCACCCGTTCGACCGGCACGAAACTGTCGCCCGCCTTGGTGGCCAGCTTCTCGGCCTCGTCCAGCACCTTGGCGGTCTGCTGGTCAAGATAAGTCTGCCCCGCGTCGCCGCTGACCTTCGGCATCCGCGCCAGCGCCGCATCCGTGGCTTCCAGCACGCGCTCCGGCGCGCCGCCCGCCCGGCGGATCAACGTCGCGGCGAATCCCTCGCCATCGTCCAGCAATGCCTTCAGCAGATGTTCGGGGGCCAGCTTCTGGTGGCTCTCCCGCGTGGCGATCGTCTGCGCGGCCTGCAGGAACCCGCGCGATCGCTCCGTGAACTTCTCGAGGTTCATCGGTCGTTCTCCTTTGTCAAAGCGCCCGTCCCGCCCCGCCCAACATGTGGCACAGGGTCTGCGAGCCTCGGGGGATATGTGGGAAGCACCCCGAACACGCGCAAGTGATCGCCGCCGATTTCCCGCCAGCACCGCGACCCGAAAGATCTCGCCGATGCACCCATGGCGTGTATGCTCCCCCCATCAACGGGAGGAGAGACCATGACCCGACACCGCGCCGCCGCCCTTGCCGCCAGCTGCCTCATGATCCCCGCGCCGGGGCTGGCGCAGATGGCCATCCCCGCCAATCCCGCGCCCGACTGCACCGCCGACATCGCGGCGTGGTTTCCCGATGGCATCGCGCCCGACGGCACGGTCACCCCGCCCAATTCGCTGGGCTTCACCGACACCCATGGCGGCGACCCCGACGCCTGCGATTTCTACGCCTGGGGCGCGCAGGCGTTCCTGTGGCTCATGTCCCCGGCCGAGGACGGGCGCGTCATCGACAGCTCCGCCATCTTCAACGTGCTGCCCGACGAAAACGGCACGCGGCAGTTCCAGCGCAGCACCCCCGGCACACGGCTCACCGTGGCCGTGCGCGCGCAAAAGGACGACGATGTCGTGGGCGAGATCGGGCAGGCGGGCGGCGGCGGCGCGCTCATGTCGCAGGGCGGGTCGCTGGTGCATTACGGCGTGCACACCAACGATCTTTACGGGTATTTCCTGACCGGACAGAAGGCCGCGACCGGCGGGATCGACCCGGCACCGACCATGTATCCCCACAACGCCGCCGACATGACGGCGCTGACGACCTACATGGCCAGCGTCACGCCCCCCTTCGTGTCCGCCGCCCCCGACACGCTGGTGATGGAACTCAAGACTTCCTGGGTCGAGGCCGCGACCCTGCCGGACACGACCGGCTACATCACCATCCCCGCCCGCGTGCCGACCTACGCGCGCAACGCCGCCAATACCGAATGGACGGTGCACGGGCAGCGCGATGTCACCCTCGCGCTCACGGGCATCCACATCGCGGGCACGGTGCAGAACCACCCCGAATTCGTCTGGGCCACCTTCGAACACATCTCGAACGCGCCCGATGTCGGGTATTCCTACACCGACGACACCGGCACCGTGGTGCCCTTCGACTATGACGGATCGGGGGATTTCGTGTTCCTCGCCCCCGGCGCGGACCCGGCCACAGCCAATGTCGAATGCATGAAGGCACAGTCCGGCGGTGCTACCGGCACCATCGTGGCCGACACCGCCAACGGCAACCCGGTCTGCGCGGGCGGCATCGTCGCCTCCGACACGGTGCGCACGCGGCCCTGGGGCAGCTACCCGTTCGGCCCGTCCGACGTGGGCAGGACCATCGACGAGATCACCGTGACACAGGCGATGGTCGACCAGATCGTGACCAACAACACCCGCCTGCTGTCGCTCAACGCCGCCGTGCGCGGCCAGCTCGCCGCGGGCGACCCGCGCGCGAATTACGTGCAGACCGGGTCGATCTGGACCGCGCCATCCACGCCGGACGGCACTGCGCCGATCCCCGGCGGCACGGGCTACAGCGACGGCGATCTGCGCGGCTCCCTCGGGCTCTACAACGCGACGATGGAAACCTATTCCTTCGACAAGGCCCCGCACTGCTTTTCCTGCCACGCGCTCTTCAACGGGCCGGAAAACATGTTCGGCACGGAACAGTCCAAGGAACAGCTTTCCCATATCTACTACGCGATCGACCCGCTGACCGCGCCCTGACATGCCTTGATCCGGCCCGCGCGATTGCGGTTTCCCTCCGCCCCGGTTTTCGCCTACTCCCTCGGGCGGATAACCGGACGGAGCCTGCCATGACCGACGACCGCCTGATCGTTGCCCTCGACGTGCCCGATGCGCTGGCGGGGCTGAAACTCGCCACTGACATCGGCGACGCGGTGTCCTTCTACAAGATCGGGCTGGGGATGCTCACCGGCGGCGGGCTGGCGCTTGCCAACGAACTGAAACAGGATCACGGCAAGCGCATCTTCCTCGACATGAAGCTGTTCGACATCGGCGCGACGGTCGAGGCCGCGGTGCGGGGCCTCGCGCGCTTCGATCTCGATTTCCTGACCGTGCATGGCGACCCCCACGTGGTGCGTGCCGCCCGCGAAGGCGCCGCCGGGTCGAACCTGAAGATCCTCGCGGTGACGATCCTGACCTCGCTCGACCGTGCCGATCTCGACGCAAGCCTCATCCGCGACGGCGCCATCCCCGAGCTTGTCACCGAACGCGCCGCCCGCGCGTTCGAAGCCGGGGCACATGGTGTCATCGCGTCCCCGAACGAGGCCGCGGTGATCCGCGCCCTGCCCGAATCCGCCGCGCGCCTGATCGTCACCCCCGGCGTGCGCCCCGCCGGGGCCGATGCGGGCGACCAGAAACGCATCGCCACGCCGGGGGCCGCGATCCGGGCCGGGGCCGATCACATCGTCGTCGGGCGCCCGGTCTGGCAATCGCCCGACCCGCGCAACGCGGCCCGCGTGATCCTGTCCGAGCTGCCCTGAGCGTCAGCCGTCGGGTCATACAACGAGTCATATGAAAGTCATACGCGAGTCACATGGAATTCATATGCGCGCTGATGCACGTCGCGCAGCAAAGCGCGCGATCCGCCGCATCTTCACACAATGCAGTCCGTGCTGGATCTCCGACGCGACTCCTACAAGACTCCTACAGGAGTCCTGCGCCGGTTTTGGTGCCCGGAGACCCCGATGCCTGCTCTCTGCCGCGACTGCCTGACGACCTTCGACCACGGCACCCGCTGCCCCGCCTGCGGGCGGCCAAGGGTCGTATCGCACCCGGAACTGTTCGATCTGACCATCGCGCACATGGATTGCGACGCCTTCTATGCCTCTGTCGAGAAACGGGATAATCCGGAACTCGCCGACAAGCCCGTCATCATCGGCGGGGGACGGCGCGGGGTCGTGTCCACCGCCTGCTACATCGCCCGCATCCGCGGCGTGCGCTCGGCCATGCCGATGTTCAAGGCGCTGAAGCTCTGCCCCGACGCCGTGGTCATCAAGGGCCGGATGCACGCCTATGCCGACGCCTCCCGCGCGATCCGCAACCTCATGGAATCGCTCACACCTCTGGTCGAACCCCTGTCGCTGGACGAGGCATTTCTGGACCTCTCCGGCACCGCGAAACTGCACGGCGCACCCCCGGCGGTGATGCTCGCCCGGCTGGTGCGGACCATGGAAACCGAGCTTGGCCTGTCGGGCTCCATCGGCTTGTCGCACAACAAGTTTCTGGCGAAACTCGCCTCGGAAATGGACAAGCCGCGCGGCTTCGCCGTCATCGGTCGCGCCGAGACCGAAGACCTTCTGCGCGACCGACCCGTCAGCGACATCTGGGGCGTCGGCGCCGCCGCCCGCACCGCGCTCGACGCCGCGGGCATCCGCACCTTCGCCGACCTGCGCCGCTGGGACCGGCGTGACCTCGTGGCACGCTTCGGCGGCTTCGGCGACCGGCTCTGGCATCTTTGCCGCGGGCAAGACAGCCGCCCCGTGTCACCGGATCATCCCGTGAAATCAATCAGCAAGGAAACCACCTTCGCCGAGGACACGGCCCATGACGACGTGCTTGATGGCCATCTGTGGCGGCTGTCGGAACAGGTGGCGGACCGCGCCAAGGCCAAGGGTCTCGCGGGTCGGGTGGTCACGCTGAAGATCAAGCAATCCAGCCATGCCGTCGCCACCCGCCGCCACGCCTTGCCCGCGGCGACGCAGCTTGCCGACACGATCTACCGCGAATCCCGCGCGCTTCTGGACCGCGCCGGGGTGGCGGGACCGTTCCGGCTGATCGGCGTGGGCATTTCCGACCTCGTGCCCGCCCATCTGGCCAGCGATACCGGCGACCTGCTGGACCCGAACGCTGCCCGCCGCGCCGCCGCCGAGCGCGCCACCGACGCGATCCGAGCGCGCTTCGGCCACGATGCCATCGTGAAGGGCCGCGGCCTGCGCTAGACCGCCCGGCGGACCATGCCGCGGCCTGCACGCCACCGCATCACCAGTCACGCTGCCCGCGCGTTTCAGCGCATCCGCGCCGCCGTCAGCCGGATCGCGGTGCGAAACAACTGCCCGGCCCGAAAATCATGCGCCGTGCGAAGACCGCGCGCCGCCAAAGGCGATGCCCCCAGCGATGCGCCCGCGCCCAGATCGAAGGCCGCCGCGACGGGTTCCACCCCCAACGCGTAGTGCCCCCCGTTCCAGGGCGCCCCGGCCCGGCCGCCGTTGGAGATCCACAGCATCACAGCCGGAAAGACCGACGCGTCGTATTGGAGATGCTGCACCGCGCGGGTCGACAGGTCGGCAAGGCGCACGCGCCCGCCCGTGGCACGCACCAGCACGCGGATTTCGCAGGGTTTTGCCAGAGGAAGCCGCGACAGGTCGCAAACCCGGCCCGCGCGGTCGGTGACGCTGCGCAGGCCGGAAAAGACCCCGCCGGGCACCAGCGGCGACGGGTCGGGCTGGGGATCGGCGGGATGGGTGAACACGGTTTGCGCGCCCGCGATGTCGATGCGCATCGCGCCGACCGTCCGCGGCAGGCGAAAGACGGGGTGAAGGCCGATGGGGAGGCGCGCGTCCCGGCGCGGCATCGCGGTCACACCCAACGCGACACCGCCCGGCACCGGCGCGGCGCGGCGTTCCAGCCACGCGATCGGGTGGGTGGACGGCAAGGCGATCCGCGCTTCGATCCCGCCCGCAGCAGGGCGCAGGTCCCAGTCATGGTTGGCGGCATACCCATGCGGAAAAGGGTCTTCCCAGCTTTCTGCAGGGCGCCAGTCCGCCGGCAAGGGTTCGCCGGGCATGCCGAACGGGATGCACGGCCATTCGCCCGCCAGCCCCGCCATAAGGCCCGGCTGCTCGTCCCCGTCGGCAGTGCCAACCCACGGCGCCCGGTGCAGCGGGTGCAGCCAGCGCCCGCCCGGCAAACGCAGCGCGAGATCGCGGATCATCGCGCCCCGCGGGTGCATCGTCATGCGCCCGTGCGGCCAGCGCCGGGTCACCGCAGCGGTCACGGGCGCGGCACGTGGCCAAGCACCCCGCGCAGAACCGTCAGCCCCCCCGTCGCCGTCGGCGCGGCAAGGCAGGCGCGGGCGGCGCGAAAGCCCAGTTCGACCGCGCGGTCCCGCGGCCAGCCGTCATGCAGCCCATGAAGCACACCCGCCGCAAAGGCATCGCCCGCGCCGACCGGACTTACGACATCCTCGGGCGGCACGGGTGGGGTATCGAATACATGCGCCGCCGCGTCTTCGAACCAGACCACGTGCGCGGCGGAATGCAGGATCACCGCGCGGCGCACACCGCCATCGCACAGCGCGCGGGCGGCGCCTTCCATCCCCCGTACATCGCCGGCCCCGACGATGGACAGCCCGGTGGCGCGCGCCGCCTCGATCTCATTGAGCAGAAGTATGTCGATCTCGGGCAGCGTGGCCATCACCGTCTCGCGGTATTGCGGGCCGCGGGCGGACACGAGATCCACGCAGGTCAGCATCTCCCGGCCGCGCGCATCGGCCAGCACATGGGCGGCGGCGGTGCGTCCGTCCGGCCCGATCCGGTCCAGCGCGCCCAGAAGCGTCAGGTAGCCGAGATAGAATATCCGCGCGCCCGCGTCGGCAAGGCCGGGCACGTCGATCGCCGCCGCATCCAGCAGGTCGTTGGCACCGGGGTGATAGAAGAATGTCCGGCTGTCGCCCGGCACATTCATCACCAGCGTCTGCGCCGTGGTGGCCGAAGCGGTGCGCCCGATCCGGTCGGTTGGCAGCCCCGCGGCACGGCACAGGCGCAGCACCTCGTCGCCGACCATGCCCGCGCCGATCAGCCCGACCGGGAACACCGGATAGGGCGCGCCCATCGCGGCCAGCGCGCCCGCGACATTGGCCGCCCCGCCACCCAGCCCCGTGGTCTGCGCCGTGATATGCACAAGCTCCGACTTGTCCGGCCAGTGCGGCAGGTCGTTGACCATGTCGAGGATCCAGTTCCCCGCGCAGGCGATGCCGCGCCGGGTGCCCTGTCTCATGCGGCCCCCCCTTCGTTCCACAGCAGGCGATGCGCCGGCGCATCCTCGTCGATGGCGCTGAACCGGCCCAGCGGTTCGAGAAAGAAGTTGTCGCCCTTGTCGTCGTTGCACTGGCTCACCTCGGCCACGAAAACCGGCGCGCCCTCACCCCAGAAGCTGTGCTGAAGCCCGCGGGGGATCGTGATGCTTTGGCCCGCGCGCAGGCGATGCACCTGGCCGATGGCCGGGACCGGCATTCCGTCGATCATCGCCGTGTCGTCCAGCGGTTCGCCGTCCGCGGGGGTCACGGTGCCCTCGGCGGTGAATTCCACGCACAGGGTGCCGCCGCCGCGCACGATGATGTCTTCCAGCTTCATCTTGTGGGCGTGGAAGGGCGTCACCTGATCGACCCCGACGAAGAGCAGCTTTTCCGCATAGGGGCGTTCGCCGGGAACCCCGGCCAGCCCGTTGCGCACGCAGAACAGCACCAGCCCGCGGCGGGCAAAGTCGCCGAGCCCGAAATCCGTCACGTCCCAGCCGATCTGGCGCTCGGCCAGCCAGCGGCTCCGCTCCGGGTTGGCGGCGTGGTCGGCGGGGGTCCAGGCGGCGAAATCTGGCATCGCCCAGCCGTGGTCTGCCAGCTGCCGTTCGGCCGCCGCGATGGCGGCATTCACGTCGGAACGTTTCATGCGGGATACTCCACTTCGATGTTGCGATGTTCGGTGCCTGCCGCCAGCGCGGCGGTCAGGATGGCATGGTGCTGCGCGGCCTCAAGCGGGGTGGCACAGGGAAATCCCCGCGCATCCCCGCCCGCCAGCTCGTCGACGAAGGCGGCCCACATCTGCTGGATGGCATCTGTGAAGCCGAACTCGAAGATGCCGCCCGTGATCGCGGGGAAAAGCGGCTGATAGCCCAGATCCTCCACCTGCCATGTCTGGCGCCCGCCGGGTTCGTAGGTCATGAACCGCCACTGGCGCGGCGACTTGGTGGTGAATTCGGCCGATCCGGACATGCCAAGGACGCGCAGCGACCACGTGTTCGCCTCCCCCGGCGCGATGCGCCATGTCTTCAGCACAAGTGGAAATTCCGCCGCCCCTTCGCCCACGGTGCCGGTGATCGTGGCGTTGTCCCATGTCTCGCAGGGGACATGCGCGCCGGTCCCGTCGGGACGGGTCGTCACGCGTTTCACGAGGCCCGCCTGCACCGATCGCGGCAGCCAGCCCAGCCGCAGCGGGACGTGGCAGACATGCATGCCAAGATCCCCCATGCAGCCATAGGCGCCGTTCACGTCGATCATCCGCTTCCAGTTGATCGGCTTGTCCGGGTTGATGTCCGACGAATGCAGGAAGGCGCATTCCACTTCGAGGATCTCGCCCACATGGCCCGCGCGCGCGAAATCGACGACCTTCTGCGCGCCGGGATAGAACGGCATTTCCGACGAGCAACGCACCAGCAGGTCGGGGCGCGCGGCGATGGCCGCCATGATGGCGTCGTTCTGCGCCCGGTCCATGCCGAAGGGCTTTTCCCCCAGCAGATGCTTTCCCGCGGCGAGGATCTCGGGGTAGATCGCGCCGTGCAGGACATGCGGCACCGCGCAATAGACCGCGTCCACCGCGTCGTTCGCCAGCAGGTCGCGGTAATCGGTCGTGGTCTGGCACACCGATGGCAGATGCGTCGTGAACCAGTCCATCAGGTCCGCGTTGGTGTCGCAGACCGCGACGATCTCGGGTCGGGCGGGCATGGCTTGCAGATGCATCCAGCGCGCGGCGGCCGAGGCGAACTCGCGGCCCATCAGTCCGCAGCCGATGATGCCGAAACGGATCGTGCGCATCGCGTCAGCCGATCTTCGCCAGCGCGTCGGCGACCGTCGCACCGTCATGCACGATGGCCATCAGCGCCGCCGTCATGCCCGCCGGGTCCGCATGGTGGATCACGTTGCGGCCATAGACGATGCCGCGCGCCCCCTGGTCCATCAGGGTCCGGGTGCGGGTCAGGATCTCGGTGTCAGACACCTTGCCGCCGCCGCGCACCAGCACCGGCACGTCCTGCGCGATCTCGATCACGCGGTGATATTCAGTGGGGTCGGTGCAGGGATCGGCCTTGATGATGTCGGCACCCAGTTCCACCGCCTGCCGGACCAGCGGCAGGATCATGTCGATATCGCCGTCCACCATGTAACCGCCCTGCGCGTTGTCCTGCATCACCAGCGGTTCCACCATCAGCGGCATCCCCGCGTCGTCGCAGGCGGGCTTGAGCACGTTGATGTTGCGGATGCAGGCTTCGTGCATCTCGGGCTGGTCGGGCAGCATCAGAAGATTGACCACCACGCAGGCCGCATCCAGCCGCACCGCCTGTGCCACCGGCTGCGCGATCAGTTCCGAGAACAGCCGCCGCGGCAGGGGCGACCCGTAGACATTGGCGACATCCGTGCGCAGCACAAGCGCCGGGCGGTCGCGGCCGGGTCGCGCCTGCAACAGCGGCGCGGTTCCCGGCGGCAGCTGGATGGCGTCGGGGCGCGCGGCGGCGACCGTTTCGATCGCGCCGTGCATGTTCTCGATCCCCGACAGGAAGCTCTTCTCGTTGAACATCCCGTGGTCGATGGCGACATCGAAGCAATTGCCCGATACGCCGAACAGCCTTTTTAGGCGTGCCTGTTTCATGGTTCCTCCCTCATGGTCCTGCGTCTGTTGCGGCCCCCTACCGCACGCGTGTCAGCAGGCGGTATAGCCGCCATCGATGGGCAGCGACACGCCCGTGATCATGGACGCGCCGTCGCCCAGAAGAAAGACGATGGGCGCCGCGATCTCGTCCTCGGTCGCCCAGCGGCCCAGCGGCATCTGCGACAGGAACGGACCTTCGATCTCGGGGCGGCCCCAGTACCACGCGGACATCGGGGTCATCACGACCGTGGGATGCACGCCGTTCACGCGGATGCCGTGGGGCCCCAGTTCCAGCGCCGAGACACGGGTGATGTTGTCGAGCGCCGCCTTCGACGCGCCGTAACAGATATGCCCCTTCAGCGCGACGAGCGCGGCCTGGCTCGACACGTTGACAATGGCGCCGCCGCGGCCCAGCCGGATCATGCTGCGCGATGCGTACTTGGTCACGAGAAGCGCCCCGCGGGTGTTCACGGCGATCACCTTGTCGAAGACGTCGATATCGGTGTCCATGGGCGTGGCGATCTCGCCCCCCCAGCCGCCGCAATTCACGACCCCCCACAGGTCGAGATCGCCGAGGGCGTCCCGCACGCTGTCCTCGGACGTCAGGTCGAAGGCCAGTGTCGTGCAGCCCGTTTCGGCGGCGAGTGCGGCAAGCTTGTCTTCGTCGCGCCCCGCCGCGATCACCTGCGCGCCCGCCCGCACCAGATGGCGCACCGTGGCGGCACCGATGCCGCCGCTGGCCCCGGTCACGAGGATCGGGCCCTTGTCGAATTCCGTCATCACATCTCTCCTCCCTCAGGGTTCGTCGGACCGCCCGTCCGCAACAGGTCGGCCACGGCGCGCAGCGGTGCAGGGTCGTCGGGCGGGCCGTCGCCGCGCGCCCGCACCACCGGGCCAAGCGACACGGGGCAAGCGCACCGGGCAAGCTCCAGCAATTCGTCGGCATAGGATGCCGGGGGATGGCCCGGTCGCCGCACGGCGCTGCGGGCGCGATACCGTACGGCGGCGGTTTCCGGTGGAATGTCGCACCACAGCTCGATCACGCGCGCGACCCCGGCGCGGGCAAGATGGTCGCGCAGGACCGTGTCCGGCTGGAAACCGTGCCATGCGTCGATCACCGGGACCAGATCATCGGGAAAGGCCGCGATCGTGTCGAAGATCGCCTGATAGCTCGCGCGCCCCAGCATCCGGTTGTGGTCGCGGTCCCCGGTGCCGACATGATCGAACAGCGCCTCCTTCACGGTATCGAGCGCGAAGGGCACCGCCGCCAACCCTTCCGCGTGAAGATACGGCAGAAGCCGCGCCGCAAGGGCCGATTTGCCGCTGGCGGGGACGCCGTTGACAAGGACAACCCGCTTCACGGCGCCCGCCCCGCGAAGACCGACAGCCCCGCGCCGATCACGCCCGCATCGTCGCCCAGCGTCGCCGCGGCAAAGGGTTGGCTGTACCAGCCGTCGCGCGCGGGCAGCCGGTCCAGCGCGGCGGCCATCGCCCCGCCCAGCCCGCCGCCGATCACGACCCGCACCGGGTTGACCACCGCCGCCAGCGTGTGCAGCGCGCGCTGCATGGGCAGCGCCCAGCGGTCCAGCACTGTTGCCGCGACCGCATCGCCCTGTACTGCGCGGTCAAGAAGATCCTCGGCGCGCGTTCCGGGTGCAAGTCCCTCCGCCAGCACCAGCGCGCCGAGCGCGGTACCGGAGCTGAAGGTTTCCACGCACCCCCGCTGCCCGCACCGGCACGGCGGCCCGCCCGCATCCACGACGATATGGCCGAACTGCCCCGCCACGCCGCCACCATGCCAGGGACGACCTTCGCTGACCAGCGCGCCGCCAACGCCAGTGCCGACCGTGACCATGGCCACCAGGCCGCGCGCGTCGGCCGGGCCGCACGACACTTCGGCCAGCAACGCCATGGCCGCGTCGTTTTCCACCCGGACCGACAGTCCCGCCGTCGCGCCCAACCGCGCCCGCAGGTCGAGCCCGGCAATGTCGAGATACCCCGCCGACAGGATCGCGCCGGTGCCCCCGTCCACGCGCCCCGGAATGCCGATGCCGATCCCGGCACATCCTGTATGGTTCAGCGCCTCCACCAGCCGCGACACCTGCGCGGCGAAGCCCGCGCGATCCGGCTGCACGGCTTCGATGCGCCGGTCCCGCATCGCCCCGTCACGACCGATGATCGCGGCACGAATGCGCGTGCCGCCCACGTCAAGCCCGATGGCCGTATCAGCGGGCCGCGGCATGGCTGTCGAGAATGCCTTGAATCTCGCCCAGTCGTGACGATGCGACAGTGTCGAGACGGTCGCGCCGGACATCGGGATCGAGCGAGATGCAATCCTTCCACAGCGCCCGCCCGGCAATCACACCGGAGGCCCCGTTCTGCATGGCCGTCTCGACCTGACCCACGAATGTCGCGTGGTCCACCCCGGCGGACAGTACCGCCCATGGCACCCCGTCGCACAGCGCGGTGATCTGCGCGCAGGCTTCCGCGGTCGCGGGATACGGCAGTTTGAGAACCTTGGCACCCAGCTCCAGTGAAATCCGCGCACTGTCCACGATCAGGCCGGGAAAGGCGGCGGCATAGTCGGCATCGCTTTCGCCTGCGAGTTGGTAGGTCAGGATCTCGACCACCAGCAAAAGGTCCTCCGCCGCGAAATCGGCCACGCAATCGCGGATGATCTGGATGTTCACGTTGTTCGCCGCAGGCCGGTCGGGGCGCAGATAGACCATCAGCTTGGCCCCGGTACCGCCCAGTTCCCGCACCCGCCGCGCGGTGATGCCCGGCACGAGCTTCGACAGGCGATAGCCCTGCGCGTCCACGTCCCAGCCCGACGCATCAAGCCCGATCAGCAGCCCGGTATCCCGCGCCAGAACTCCGTCATCGACCACGTTCGGCACCGCGCAGACCGCATCCAGAAGCACGCAGGACGCCTTGTTCGCAAGGTATCGCACGATATCCGCCTTCACGATGCCCAGTTGCGCCTCATCGATGGCGGACTGGGCTTCGGGCGTGTCGGCGAGCACCTTGCGCATGCCCCCCCGCTGGTCGCAGGCCACGACCATCATCAGCCCGTTGGACCCGCATATCTGCTGGTATCCGCGCCGCTCCGAAGTGGTCATCGTCAAGGGCATGGGTCCGGATCCTCGTCTTTCTGGGTTGGCAGCGGCGCGCAGCTTGGCGCCCCCAGAGGCATAGCCGCCGCGGCTAGCCCTATCAACAATAATTTGCTGAAATATCTTTCTCGCATCCCTGCCGGACAGCTAGGCCATGTCTTCCGGACCGGTCAGGTCCAGCGCATCAAGTACCGCGCCCGCGGTGCGCGTATCGGTGACAAGCGCGTTGATCATGCGAGACCGGGCCGCGCCGATGATGGCATCGACCTTGTCGCGTCCGGTCGCAACGCCGATCCCCAGCGGCACGCGGCGCAGTTGCGCGCAGCTCATGGCCATCAGCCGGTCTTGACCCGGCCACGCGATCTCGGCCCCGGTCACGTCGAAATAATGGCGCACGACGTCGCCGGCGATGCGGTCGGCGCGGTCGGCGGGAAAGCCGACCTCGCGGCGGCTCGCGGCGCTGCGAAAGGCGCCGATCCCGACGATCGCGGCGTCGACACGATCCCAGCATTTCATCACATGGGCCATTTGCGGGTCTCGCAGAAGTGCTGCATGCAGTTCCGGCGACGGCAGGGACGGCGCATAGAGAAGCCGTGGTTCCGCCGCCATCTGTTCGGCCGCCATGCGCACGAATTCGTTGATCTGGAAATGCGACGCTGTCTGGTGCATCCCCCCGGTCGTGGGCACGACCACCGCGCCCGGCAACGCGGGCAGACCGGCGGAGATGACGCCCTGCACGGTCCGGCCCCAGCCGACCGCAAGAACCGCACCGCGCGGCAGTGCAGCCTCGGCCAGCAACGCCCCGACCTGCGATGCCAGCGCCGCCACCCGGTCGCTTTCGAGCACGCGCACCTGGCGCAACGGCAACGCCGCGCGCAACCGGTCGCCGATCTCGTCAGCCTCGTCGAGATCGATGACCTGGATGCGCACGATGCCTTCGTCGCGGGCCCGCGACAGCAGCCGCGACACCGTCGCCGTCGAAACCTGCATCCGGCGGGCGGTTTCCATCTGGGAAATGCCCTCGACATAATGCAGCCGCGCGGCAGTATGCATCAGGCTGCGGTTCATCAGGCGGGTGGGTCGGGTCGGGTCGGTCATGGGCCCCATGCGTGAAACAAATTTCAGGTATTTTATTCTTGCCCTGTCGCCATGGGCTGGGCAATCCTTCTTTCGTCAAACTTGATTTGATTCGACGCGGAGTCACCGCGGCGATGCATTACCGGCCCGCTTTCAGAGGCCGGGATCAAAGGGAGGAAACCGATCCATGCGAAATCTCGTGACTTCGTGCGCCCTCGTGGCGGCACTGGCCGGCGCGTCCGTGGCACAGGCCCAGGACGACATCACCATCACGCTGGTGCCCGGCCTGACGACCGACGCCTTCTACATCACCATGAACCGGGGCGCGCAGGCGGCCGCCGATGCACTTGGGATCACGGTGGATTTCCAGGGCGCGGAAGAATTCGACCCGGTCCTTCAGACGCCGGTCCTCGACGCCGTGATCGCGCGCGGCCCGGATGCGATCCTCATCGCGCCGACGGACAGCACCCAGATGATCGAACCGCTGCGCCGCGCCCATGAAAACGGCATCCCGATCATCACCGTCGACACCTTCATCGACGACGGCCAGTATCAGGACGGCGCGGGCGACGGCGATTTCCCGATGTCCTACATCGCGTCGGACAATGTCGGCGGTGGGCGCATGGCCGCGCGTTTCATGGCCGACGCGATCGGCGGCGAGGGCAAGGTCTACGTGTCCAACGTGCGGCCCGGCATCTCCACCACCGACCAGCGCGAGGAAGGATTCAAGGCCGAGATGGCCGCGAACTATCCCGACATCGAGGTGCTGGACACCCAGTACAACGAGAATGACGCCTCGCTCGCGGCTTCGCAGTTCCAGGCGGTGATGGCCCGCAACCCCGACATCAAGGGCGTGTTCGGCGCCAACCTGTTCTCGGCGCTCGGCGCAGGCAACGGGGTGGATTCCGCGAACATGGCCGACGACGTCACGGTCATCGCGTTCGATGCGCCGAAAAGCATCGTGGACAACATCTCCTCCGGCCTCGTCGACGCGGCCATTGCCCAGCACCCCGCGGAAATCGGGTATTTCGGCGTGATGGCGGCCTATGCCGTGCTGACCGGCCAGTCGGTACCCGTATCCATCGGAACGGGCTTCACGGTCATCAATGCCGACAATGTCGGTGACGAGAACATCGCGAAGTTCATCTACTCCGAATGAACCCCGCGCTGACAACACCAAAGACAGGGGCTTCATTCCTGAAGTCCCTGTTGAACGCCTGGTCCTGGCTGTTTCTCATCCTCATCCTGGGCTTCTTTGAACTCTATGCGCAGTCGGAAACCGGCGGCACCTTCATCTTTCGCGCCTATAACGTGCAGGCCATCGCGGTCGCGGCATCGCAGATTCTGCTGCTTGCGCTCGGACTGACACTGGTGATCGTGGCGGGGCATATCGACCTGTCCATCGGCTTCACCACCGGGCTGGCCGCGGTCGTCATGGCACTCGTGATCCGAGGGCTCGGGGTCGATGGCGGCTGGCTGGCGCTCCTGCTCGCCGTACTCGTGGGGCTGGGGGCGGCAAGTCTTGTCGGGCTCGTCAACGGTTGGCTCGTCGCCTATCTGAACGTGCCCAGCTTCATCGGGACGCTGGGCACCTACGGCATCGCACGCGGCATGGCGTTGATCGTGGCGGGCGGCGCCACCGTGTCCGTGCGCAGCGACGAATTGCGCGCCTTCGGCAATGGCGACATCCTCGGCTTTCCCGTTCCGGTCGTGATCGCGGCCCTGCTGGCGATCGCGTGCCACTACCTGCTGACGCATACCCGGTTCGGGGTGCATACCTATGCGCTCGGCGCGAACCGGGCGTCGGTCGAGCGCGCAGGGGTGGACGTGAAACGCCACCTGATCCTGCTCTTCGTGATCTCGGCCGTGACGGCAGGGATCGGCGGGCTGATCTATACCGGGCGCTTTTCCGCCGGTGCCGCCAATGCGGGGGAACCGATCCTGCTTTACGCCGTGGCCGCGGTGTTCATCGGCGGCGCATCGCTGACCGGCGGACAGGGGACTGTCACTGGGACCGTCATCGGCGCCTTCATCATCGCGGTGATCCAGTTCGGGCTCGTGTTCTGCGGTCTGCCACCCTACTGGCAGTTCGTCGCCGTGGGGCTCGTGATCATCGTCGCTGTGCTGGTGGACCAGTCCAAGGGCCGGCTGACGGGAGGACGGCCATGACAGCCTTGCTCCAGGTACGCGGGCTGAAGAAGCGCTTCGGCGGGATCGAAGCGGTCAGCAACGTCACCTTCGACGTGAACGCAGGCGAATGCGTGGTCCTGGCCGGCGACAACGGCGCGGGCAAGTCCACGGTCATCAAGATGATCTCCGGCGTGCATGCCCCGACGGAGGGAAACGTGCAGTTCGACGGGTCGCTCCTGACCGGACGCTCGCCCGAGGCGGTGCGCAGTGCCGGGATCGAGACGATCTACCAGGATCTCGCGCTTGCCGACAATCTCGACCCCGGATTGAACCTCTATCTCGGGCGGGAACGGACGCGGCGGGTCTGCGGTCTGCCCTTCCTCGATCGTCCCGAGATGCGGCGCAACGCGGTGGAGGTTCTGCGCAATCTCGGCATCGTCATCCCTGACCCGTCCGCCCCGGTGCGGGAATTGTCGGGCGGGCAGCGGCAGGCCATCGCCATCGCGCGCGCCGTTCACTGGCAGGCGCGGCTGGTCATCATGGACGAGCCGACGGCGGCGCTCGGCGTGCCCGAACAGCGGGAGGTCATGGCGCTGATCGACCGGCTGAAGTCGAAGGGCGTTGGGATCATCTTGATCTCGCACAACCTGCCGGACATCTTCGCCGCCGCGGACCGGATCATTGTGCTCGCCCGTGGCGTCGTCGCGGGGGAACGTCGGCCGGCCGAGACCAGCGACGAGGAAATCGTGCGCATGATGATGGGTGCCACGCTCTGACTTGACCGCGGTCCCGGTCTGCACCGGGGCCGCTGCGACGCGGCAGATGCGTCGAAAGCATGCGCCGGGAACAAGTTACTCAGGGACCGGACGGACCGCCACCGCCGCACCCCGGCACCCCGGTTACCCGGCGCAGCCCGCTGCGCGCAGGGTCGCGGCGGCCCCGTCGAGCGGGTAGAGCACATCGATGCGGCTGTCCTCCAGCAGGGTCACCCGCAGGGTGCGGCCCGACAGGATCGCTTGCGCCAGCGCCGGATCTGGGCTGCCGTTCATGAAGGCCCGGTAGCTGCCGAAGGCGACGTCCTCCGACAGGGTGGGGTCACCGTCCACGGTCAGCCGCAGCGTCGCGTCGCCGCGCACCGGGAAATCACCGCCGAGGAAATAGGGATAGCCGCCGCAATAGAGCCCAAGATTGGGCAGGTCCGTCCGCTGCAGGTCAAGCCACGCGACCGGGGTCGGCTGCACATTGCCGTTGAAATCCCGCGGCAGGCTTTCGCCGATATCCCCCGCCTGCCATAGCAGCCCCAGCCCGGTCAGGTCGGTGCGCGGCCGCGCCGCCGGGGCTTCGGGCGGCGGCGGACAGGCCAGCCCGCCCAGCCCCGCCGCCAGCCCTGCCAGATCGAAGCTGCGCGTCAGCATGTCGCCCGGTTCCATGTCGGGCCGCCCCACCATCAGCCGCTGCCCCGTGGCCATCGCCGCCAGCAGTGACGCGGGAAGGGGATCGACCGTCACCAGTTCCGTACTGAAGGACGATGCGAAGCGCGCGGGCAGTTCGGTCTCAGGCCCCCCATCCACCGATAGCGCCAGCGTGAAGGCGAGGCTTGCTTCGAAACCGGGCGGGGGCACGTATTTGCCCGCGGGATCGAGCACGAAGCGCCGGTCGCAGGTCAGCGTCAGCCGTTCCAGCACGGTGTTGGGTTGGCCCAGAGTCAGCGCGGGCGCGCCGCGCGGGTCGTCGTCCCACCGCTCGGTCGGCATCCAAGCGCCGCGCACCCATTCGCCGCCGAAGCCGCCCGGTGTCGTGCTGAGCCAGGGTTGCTTGTTGGCGCAGTCGAAACCGGGCAGCGCGTCGGACGATCCGCGCAGACCGAAGGTGAGAGTGTCGGTCACGGTCCCGCCCGCGTCCTTCAGGCGCACAATCACGGAGCTGCCCCGGCGCAGGGCGTTCATCAGGCCAGTGCGAAATTCGGCATGGCCAAGGTCCTGCTCGATCCAGCGCGCGGGGACGGTTTGCTCGTGCAGGATGCCGCCCGCGCCCCGCACCTCCAGCGTGATGGCGTACAGCGCGGCTGGGTCGCGCAGCGGGCCGACCACGAGGGCCGGTGCGGAGCGCGCGTTGCAGGCAGCCATGAGGATCGTGCCCCGCTCGTCGGTCACGCCGCTACCGCCGATGATCCGGTCGGCCCATGCGGGGAATGGATCGTTGCGGATCAGCTCGGCGTAGGCGAACCACGACCCCGGCGGAGGCATCTGGGTACCGTCCTGCACCACGAGCCTGAATCCTCCGGTCGCAGGCGGCGCGCGCGGCGCGGGGTCGAGGTCGATGGTCTGCGTGGTACCGGTGGACGCGTCGAGGTCAATCACCGGTGACGTTCCGACAGGCGGGTCGAGGTCGATGACTGCCCCGGTGCTGCTTGTCTGCGGATCGAGGTCGATCGCCGATCCTGCGTTGGCGGCGGGCGGGTCGAGGTCGATCATCGGTGCGGACGCTACCGGTGAATCGAGATCGATGGCCGCCCCGGTACCGGAAGTTGACGGGTCGAGGTTGATGGCGGTGCCCGCAGTTGTCAGCGGGTCAAGGTCGATCCGCATGCTGCCGGGTCCGGACGGGACCGGAACCGGTGCCGCCGCGACCGCGCCAGGCATGGGCGGCAGCGGGGCTAGAGGGGTCACGGCAGTCAGGGGCGGCGGCGCGAAAGACGGTGCGCCCGGCTGAGCTTCGACCGGAGCCGGGGCCGCATGCCTCGACGGGCCGGCGGCTTCGGGCGAGGTTGCGACCGACGGTGCCTGACCGGGAAGACTTGCCACAGGAGGGGCTTCGGGGATGCCCGCTACCGGAGGTGCCCCTGGAACGCCCGCCACCGGGGGAGGCCCGGGAACGCCCGGCATCGCCATGCCGGGGGAAAGCTGCTGCATCACCGCCGCCTGCGTGCATTCCACGAAGATCAGCCCGTAACGCTGCATCGCATCCAGCGGCACGCCCATGAAGTCGTTGGCCAGGAGCTTGTCCAGCGCCGCGCCGTCGATCCCTTCCGCCTGCGATCTTCCTATGGCACAGCCGCACAACTGCGGAAACTGCGGGTTCGCGGCCTGGCAGATCGCCATCGGGCCCGCCGCCGCCGCACCGCCCGCAAGCCCCGCGGCCAGTGCCGCGGCGCGCCACAATCCGCTAGTCAAGGCTGATGACCGCGGGCGGCGGTGCGAAGGTGTCCTTGGACCGGTCTTCGAGGTCGAGATAGAGGGTCGTTTCCTCCTGGTAGTCCCAGTACCACACCCGGCCCGTGAACCCGCCCACGCGCTGGCTGTTCGTCGTCCAGTGCATCAGCGCTTCCTGGTCGCTGCGGGTGAGCGGATCGGTGCGCACCTCGGACCCGCGCCCCGGCACGCCGTACTTGGTGATCGTCGCCTCGTAGACGGGCTGCGCCAGCGATCCTTCCCAGCTCCGGACATAGGAAATCGCCTTCACGTTCCGGTCCATGTCGAGGACGGCATAACCCCGTTCATTGGCCCCGCCCCGGAACCGGATGCGCGCCGGATCCTCGCTGTCGGGGCCGGCCGCGCCGAACACGGCCTGGGCCGCGGCCGTGAACTCCGCCTCGGACATGCCCAGCGTCAGGCCGCGGATTTCCACGTCATAGGGATCGACTCCTTCGAAGGTTTCAGGCGCGGGCGTGCGCAGGGCGATCTCGACCGGGCCAACATAACGAGGGTATGTCGCCTCGTGCAGCAGCTTGCCGCTGTTGCCCTCCGTCACGCGGATCGCTTCGATCCGCGCCAGAAGGAACTTCTCGGCATCCGTGCCGAGCCGGTTTTCCACCGTCTCCGCCTTGACCGGGCGCACCACGACCTCGGCCATGCCGCGCAGGTTCAACCCGATGGCGCGGGCCGTGTCCTGATCGGCGGGAAAGCCTTCGAGCGCGTCGCCGTTCTCGAAGGCGAGCCCGAAGTGGGTGGTCCGTTCGGGCGCTCGGATGACCTGCTGCGACCGGCTCCGGCGTTCCACGTCATCCGGATATGCGACGAAAGGGAAATCGTGCTCGTACCGGACCACCCCGCCCATGGTGATCGGGAACACCCCGGTCGCCATGTCATAGGGACCCACATCGGCGTTCACCGTCAGCCGGAAGGCGCGGGCGGGGTCGATCCGGGCGTAATAGTCCTGCGCCTGCGCGATCAGCACCTGTTCCACCGCGTCGCGGGCGAAGATGTCGGCGCGACCCAGCACCGGATCCTGCGATACGAGCCGCGCCCAGTCCGGGGTCGGACCGTCCACGATCTTGTGCCACAGCATCGCCATGGTCAGATCGTCGGGGCTCGCCATCACGTCGCGCGCCGCCGCGCGGGCCGCCGGCATGTCCGCCGCGGCGACCGGGTCCACACTGCGGGAAAACAGCGGATTGCCCCGGTCGTCTTCCACCTGCGCCGACAGGACCCGGCCATAGATGCGGCGGGTCGCGTCCCGCACCGGCGGCGCGGGCTGGGCCGCGATGGGCTGGAGCCGGAATTCGACGACGACCGACGGTTCGCGCCCGGCGGAGGCCATGATCGCGCGCGCCTTGTCCTCGCTTTCCGGCCAGAAATGGAAATCCGGCGCATTCAGGAAATGCAGCTCGTAGTTTCCGTCGAGCGCGCGTCCCGCGAAATTGTCCTCCGTGAACGGATTGCCCTCCAGCGGCAGCGGGATGTACGAGGCCCCGGCGAACAGGCTGTCGAAGAAGCCGCCCTCGCGCGGGTCGTATTCCGACAGCCGCGACCGGATGCGCAGGACATAGATATCGTCGGTGATGTCGATGGAGGCCACGTCCGCCTCCATCCGCGCGACCTGCGACTGGAGGATCCCGGGGCGGTCGATCTCCGCGGCGCGGGCATAGGTTTCGCTGGTCAGTGCAATCAGATCGAACCTCGGCTGGACCCCGGTTTCCTGGTGCCAGAACAGCGCGGCGCGGCGCGGGTCGGCTTGAACGTCGGCGGCGCGGGCCTGAACGGCGGCAAGAAGTGCTGCAAACACGGCAATGATCGCCAAGCGAAGCGTGGCATGGCGTGCGGACATGAGCGGACTGGACAACATGAGCGACTCGAACTCCGGTTTCGACGCCGAAAGGATAGCGAAGTCTGGGATATCGCCTAGACAAATTCGCGCCCACTTCTTGTGCAGCGCTCGCCGAGAATTGCAGCTCCAGACAAAAGTGCATTTTTTCAGTATTTTGTATTTGGCGTCACCGTAGCGCCGCGGTCGTGTGACATGAAAAATTCATACAACAACGTCAGCCGAAGCACGCGCTTCCACGGGCCGTTCCGATCCTCCCTTCCCCGATCTGACCGAGGCACGGTCGGCAAAATCGCAGCCCCGCAGAGCATCCGCACAAAGGTCCAAAGCGGTTAACCGGATGTGCACCCAGGTTGCGGCATCCATGGTCGCGCACCGGACAGCCGATGCAGGCAAAGCCGCCGCGAGATGCCTGTCATGGGGCGGTGGCCGGGTCCTTCGGCAGGGACCTGTCCGCGCCGCTTGCGCACCCGAGCGCGAGGTTTCCCGACGGGCTTCCTGCGGGGTTCCGGTCAGACTGGCGGTCGGTTCACCCCCGCCGCGCGTCCAGCCGCTCCACCCCCAGAACGTCCAGCACCTTCGCTTCGATATGCGCAGCATCCATGGCGGCGTTCGCATACATCTCCGCCGGGCTCGCGTGGTCGATGAACGTGTCCGGCAATACCATAGACCGAAACTTCAGCCCCCGGTCGAACACGCCCGCCTCCGCCAGAAGCTGCGCGACATGGCTGCCGAATCCGCCGACGGCGCCTTCCTCGACGGTGACCATCGCGTCATGCTCCGCCACCAGCCGCAGGATCAGGTCGCGGTCCAGCGGCTTGGCGAAGCGCGCATCGGCCAGGGTCGGCGTGATACCCCGTGCCGCCAGCCGTTCCGCGGCCTTCTCCGCCTCTGCCAGCCGCGCACCGAAGGACAGGATCGCCACACCGGACCCTTGCCGCACGATCCGGCCCTTGCCGATCTCCAGCGGCGTGCCGCGCGCCGGCATCTCCACGCCCACCCCTTCGCCCCGCGGATAGCGGAACGCGATGGGGCCATCGTCATGGGCGGCGGCGGTGGCCACCATGTGCATCAACTCGGCCTCGTCCGCGGCAGCCATCACTACGAATCCCGGCAGGTTCGACAGGAAGGCGACGTCATAGGCACCCGCATGGGTCGCGCCATCCGCGCCGACCAGCCCCGCGCGGTCGATGGCGAAGCGCACGGGCAGCCGCTGGATCGCCACATCATGCACGACCTGGTCGTATCCGCGCTGCAGGAAGGTCGAATAGATCGCGCAGAAGGGCCGCAGGCCACCGGCCGCCAGCCCGGCGGAAAATGTCACGCCATGCTGTTCCGCGATGCCCACATCGAAGATCCGCGACGGGTAGCGGTCGGCGAAACGGGTCAGCCCCGTGCCATCCGGCATCGCCGCCGTCACCGCCACGATCCGGCTGTCCGCCGCAGCCTCGGCCAGCAGGGCATCGGCGAAGACGTTGGTATAGCTCGGCGCGTTCGACTTGGCCTTGGCCTGCGCGCCGGTCTGCACGTCGAACTTCGCGGTGGCATGGCCGCGGTCCGCGCGCGCCTCGGCCGGGGCATAACCCTTGCCCTTGCGGGTGATCGCATGGATCAGGATCGGCCCCGTGGCCCGTGCCTTGACCGTGCGCAGCACCGGCAGCAACTGGTCCATGTCGTGCCCGTCGATGGGGCCGAGATAGCTGAAGCCCAGCTCCTCGAACATGGTGCCGCCCACCGTGAGGTGCTTGAGCATGTCCTTGGCGCGCTTCGCCCCTTCCTGGAACGGCGGGGGCAGCAGGCTCACGGCGCCCTTGGCCGCCGACTTGAACTCCTGGAACGGCGCCCCGGCATAAAGCCGCGAGAGGTAGGACGACAGCGCCCCCGTGGGCGGCGCTATCGACATCTCGTTGTCGTTCAGGATCACGATCAGGCGTTTCTTCAGATGCCCCGCATTGTTGAGCGCCTCGAACGCCATGCCTGCCGACATCGCCCCGTCGCCGATCACCGCAATGGCATCGCCCGCGCCTTCGGGCGGCGCACCACCCAGGTCGCGCGCCACCGCGAACCCCAGCGCCGCCGAGATGGAGGTGGACGAATGCCCCGCCCCGAACGGATCGAACGGGCTCTCGCTGCGCTTGGTGAACCCCGACAGCCCCCCGGTCTGGCGCAGGGTCCGGATGCGGTCCCGGCGCCCGGTCAGGATCTTGTGCGGATAGCATTGGTGGCCCACGTCCCAGATCAGCTTGTCCCGCGGCGTGTCGAAGACCGCGTGCAGCGCCACGGTCAGTTCCACCACGCCCAGCCCGGCGCCCAAGTGCCCGCCCGTGACCGACACGGCGCTGATCGTCTCGGCCCGGACCTCGTCGACCAACCGTCGAAGTTCGGCATCCGACAGGGCCTTCAGGTCGGCAGGGCTGGCCACGCGGTCCAGAAGCGGCGTCTGCGGTCGGTCGGTCATGCTGTCCTTCCCGCCGGGGCGGCGTGGGGCGGCAGGGCGCCGCTCTAGTGGCTGCGGGAGATAACGAAGCGCGCCGCCGCCCGCAAGGTTTCGGCCCGGTCGCCATAGGATGCCAGCGCGTCGCAGGCGTCCTCCACCAGCGACCTTGCCCGCGCCCGCGCCGCATCCAGCCCCAGCAGCGACACGAACGTCGCCTTGCCCGCAGCGTCGTCCTTGCGCAGACGCTTGCCCGCCGCCGCCGGGTCGCCCTCCACGTCCAGGATGTCGTCCGCGATCTGGAACGCCAGCCCCAGCGCCGCAGCATAGGCTGTCAGAGGCGCCGGATCGACCCCGGCCATGCGCGCGCCCGCCTCTGCCGACCAGCCGATCAGCGCGCCCGTCTTGTTGGCCTGCAGCGTCGTGATCTCGTCCAGCGTCAGCGGCGCGGCGGCGCTTTCGGCGGCGATGTCCTGCGCCTGCCCCAGCACCATGCCCGCCATCCCCGACGCGCGGGCCAGCGACGCCACCAGATCGAGCCGCCGCTCCGGCGGGATCCCGTCCGCCCGCGTCACGAGATCGAACGAGAGCGTCTGCAACGCGTCGCCCACCAGCACGGCGGTGCCTTCGTCCCAGGCGCGGTGCACCGTGGGCTGACCCCGGCGCAGGTCGTCGTCATCCATGCAGGGCAGGTCGTCATGGACCAGCGAATAGGCGTGCAGCGCCTCGATCGCCGTGGCGGGCCAGATCGCATCGGCCCGCGCGACCCCGTGCAACGCCGCCGATTCCAGCACGAGAAACCCGCGCAGACGTTTGCCGCCGCGCGTGGCGTACCCCATCGCCGCGACCACCGGCAGGTCCGGCCCGCCCGACAGCACATGATCGAAACAGCCTTCGATATCCCGCGCCGCCGCCACCAGTGCCGCCTCGAACGACGGCGCGCCGTCCTCCGCCGACGTCACTGGGTGTCCATGGGCACCGACCCCTTGGGCTGGCCCTGTTCGTCGAGCGTGATGGTCGCCACCTTTTCCTCGGCCGCCTGCAGTCGCGCCGCGCAATGGGCTTTCAGCGCCGCGCCGCGTTCGTAAAGCGCGATGGAATCCTCCAGCGGCACGTCGCCGGATTCCAGCCGCCCCACGACCTTCTCCAGTTCCGCCATGGCGGTCTCGAAGCTCATGTCCTTCACATCCGTCTCGGTCATTGTCCGCGGCCCTCTTTGGTTCCTGCCCCGCCGCGATCCATCAGCACGCCCAGATGGGCGGCGACGCTGTCGGCGAGCGCGTCGAGGTCATATCCCCCTTCGAGTACCGAGACCACCCGGCCCCCGCAACTCTCGTCCGCGACATCGCACAGCCGTTCCGTGATCCAGGCGAAATCGTCCGTCCCCAGCGCCATCTGCGCCAAGGGGTCGGCGCGATGGGCATCGAACCCGGCAGAGACGAGCAACAGTTCCGACCGGGCCGCGCGCAGCGCCGGCAGCACCCGCGCCTCGAACACCGCGCGATACGCGACCCCATCGGTGCCCGCGGGCAGCGGCAGGTTCAGGATCTGCCCGTGCGCCCCGCGCTCCCCCGCCGCACCCGTGCCGGGGTAGAGCGGCGACTGGTGCGTGGACACGAAGGTCGCGCGCGGCTCGTCCCACAGCAGATCCTGCGTGCCGTTGCCGTGATGCACATCGAAATCCATCACCGCCACGCGGGCCAGACCATGCGCCTCCAGCGCGTGCTTCGCCGCCACCGCCACGGTTCCGAAGAGGCAGAACCCCATTGCCGTTTCCCGTTCCGCATGGTGCCCCGGCGGGCGCAACGCGCAAAAGGCGTTCCCCACCTCGCCTGTCATCACGGCGTCCACTGCCGCCACCGCGGCCCCTGCGGCCCGGCGCGCAGCGGTCTCGCTCGCGGCCATCACATGGGTATCGGCATCCAGCGATGCCCAGCCCTCCGCCGGGGCCGCAGCTGCGACCCGGTCGAGATACCATTGCGGATGGCAGCGCAACAGCGCCTCATCCGCGACCATGGGCGCCAGCCGCCGGTCGAGCGCGGCAAAGCGCGGATCGTCCAGAGCCTTCATGATCGCGTGATACCGCGCGACCTGTTCGGGGTGACCGGGCGGGGTCACGTGGGACGCCGCATCCGGGTGATGGTACAGGGCCGTTGTCATGCCGCGACCCTAGAACGGCGCAGGGCCCTCCGCAATCGGGCGCCCGCAACCGTGGGACCCACGGGACCCGACGCCGCAAAAGCGGCGGTGGGGACATGTCGTGCCGCGGCACGCGGCGCATTGTGGCAAGCACGGCGCAGGCTCAGTCGCTCACCAGCATGTAACCCGCGCCGCGCACGGTCTGAAGGTAGCGCGGCTGTTTCGGATCGGCCTCGATCTTGCGCCGGAGGCGGGTGATCTGCACATCCACGGCGCGTTCCTGCGCCTGCCCCCTGTCGCGGCCCAGCTCCTCCGCCAGTTGTGCCCGGCTCAGCGCCGCACCCAGCCGCGCCGCGAATATGCGCATCAGGTGCTGCTCGGTCGCCGTCAGCCGGATCACCTCCGTCCCCTGCCACATCTCGCCGCGCTCGGTGTCATACCGCACCGGACCAAGGCTCAGGATCGCCCCGTCCCCCGCGGCACCCGGATCGGGTGGCGGCATACGCCGCAGGATCGCGTTGATCCGCAGCAGCAACTCCTTCGGCTCGAAGGGCTTGGGCAGGTAATCGTCGGCCCCGGCCTCCAGCCCCGCGATCCGGTCCGCGGTGTCGCCCCGTGCGGTCAGCAGCAGGATCGGCGTCGCGATATCCTCGCGCAAGCTGGCCGTCAGGGTGATCCCGTCCTCCTCCGGCATCATCACGTCCAGCACGATCAGATCGAAATCAAGCCCCTCCAGCAGCCGCCGCGCCTGTGCCGCGTCCCGCGCGACACTGACCCAGAACCCGTGACGGCGCAGGAATTTCTGCAGAAGGCCGCGGATGCGTTCGTCGTCGTCCACCACCAGAAGATGGGTGTCGGGCATGTCGGTCGCACTCATCGGTTCACTCGGCAAGACGCGCATACTGGCGGCGGATCTCGGGCTCCATCATCGCCTCCAGCACGCGGCGGAACCCGGCCACCGCTTCGGGGCCCGCCTGCCGGTACGCCTGCCGCATCCGGGCCTGCTGCGCGTCCGACAACTGCGATTCCAGCGCCACTCCTGCCGCTGTCAGGTGCAGGTGTCGCTCGCGACGGTCCTGCGCGCCCACGCGTCCTTCGACCAGGCCATCGGCGATCAGCGTCCGCAGCACCCGGTTCAGCGACTGCTTCGTCACCCCGAGAATCGCCAGCAGGTTCGTCACCGTTGTGCCCGGGCTGCGGTTGATGAAATGAAGCGCCCGGTGATGCGCCCGACCATAGCCATGCTGGTCGAGAATGCGGTCCGGATCCGACGTGAACCCCCGGTAGGCGAAGAACATCGCCTCGATCCCTTGGCGCAGCTGTTCGTCCGTCAGGAACAGCAGCTTTTCCCCGCCTTGTCCGTCCATGTCCGTCTCCATCGCCACGCTTGCGGGAAGTTTATGTCAGCCTTGTTGACTTTCCAAGTGCCCGCGGCTAGAACCGCGCAGATTTTTGGCAATAAATGGTCCGAGCCGGCCATGAATTGCGCAACATCCGGAAACCGGCAGGCGGAAAGGGAATTCCATGGCGGGAAGCTACGACGATCGCGACGGCATGATCTGGCTCGACGGCAAACTGGTGCCGTGGCGGGACGCCAATGTGCATATTCTCACCCATGCCATGCATTACGCGTCGTCGGTATTCGAGGGCGAGCGCGCCTATGGCGGGACCATCTTCGAATCGCGCCGCCATTCCGAACGCCTTCGCGCGTCGGCCAACCTGATCGATTTCGACATCCCCTGGACCGTCGATGAAATCGAGGCCGCGAAATACGAGGTCATGCAGGCCAACAACCTGTCCGACGCTTATGTGCGCGCCATCGCGTGGCGCGGCGCGGGCGAGGACATGGGCGTCGCCTCGGCCCGCAACCCGGTCCGCATGGCCGTCGCGGCCTGGACCTGGGGCAATTATTACGGCGACGCCAAGACCCGCGGCGCGAAGCTCGACATCGCGAAATGGAAGCGGCCCAGCCCGGAAACCGCCCCCAGCCAGGCCAAGGCCGCCGGGCTCTACATGATCTGCACCATGTCCAAGCACACGGCCGAGGCGAAGGGCTGTTCCGACGCCATGATGTTCGACTATCGCGGCTACGTGGCCGAAGCGACGGGCGCCAACATCTTCTTCGTCAAGGACGGCGAGGTGCACACGCCCAAGCCCGACTGCTTCCTGAACGGCATCACGCGGCAGACCGTGGTGCAGATGCTCAAGGACCGCCAGATCGCCGTGCACGAACGCCACATCATGCCCGAGGAGCTTGAAAGCTTCCAGCAATGCTGGCTGACCGGCACCGCCGCCGAGGTGACGCCGGTGGGCCAGATCGGCGATTACAATTTCGAGGTGGGCGCGATGGCCCGCGACATCGCCGAGGCCTACGAGAAACGCGTGCGCGCCTGACGGGCGCCGCGCGGGATGCTGTCCTACCAGCACATCTATCACGCGGGCAACGCCGCGGATGTGCACAAGCACGCGCTGCTCGCCGTGGCGCTCGACTACATGGCGCGCAAGCCCAAGCCGATGTGCTATGTCGAAACGCATGCCGGGCGCGCGATGTATGATCTTTCCGCGCCCGAGGCGGTGAAAACAGGCGAGTGCGCGGCGGGCATCGGGCGGATGGAACACTGGTTCGCCGCCGATCACCCCTATGCCCGCGCGCTGGCCCATGCCCGCGCGCTGGCGGGGCCGCAGGCCTATCCCGGTTCGCCGCGAATCGCGCAGACGCTTCTGCGCGACGACGATCCCATAATCCTGGCGGAACTGCACCCGCGCGAACGCGCGGCCCTGCAAGACGCGCTGCCCGGCGTGATCGTGAGGGGGGAGGATGGCCCGTCCATGGCCAAGGCGCTGGTGCCACCCACGCCACGCCGCGGGCTGATGCTGATCGACCCGTCCTATGAACTGAAATCGGATTGGGACGCGATGCCAAACCTGCTCGCCGCGCTTCACCGGCGGTGGAATGTCGGCGTGCTGATGCTGTGGTATTCCGTGTTGGCCAACGGGGCGCATCGCCCGATGGTCGCCGCGCTTGACCGCCTCGGGCTACCGAACGCCTTCCGGCACGAAGTTACATTCCCGCCGGCGCGGCCCGGTCACGGGCTGCGTGGCAGCGGGCTGTTCGTCGTGAACCCGCCCTATGGCTGGGCGGAGGAAGCGGCAGCGCTCGCCCGCCGCTTCGCCACGCTTCAGGCGGTGTAGCCGCGCTCGATCCGGGCGTATTCCCGTGCGCGCGTGCTTGCAGGGCGCGACACCGGCCGGCGCTGCAACGCAAGCGTCGTGCGCCGGGGCAGTTCGTCCATCGGAATGCGCGACATCGTCAGCTTCATGCCCGATGTGCTGCGCTTGGTCATGGCGTCGATGATATGGCGACTCATGATCGATCCTCCATCCGTTGCGTCATGCGGTGACGATACCACACCGCGTATACCCCAGAAATGGGGTCTTCAGCCACGCGCACAACCCCCGCCCCGCAACCGTGCCACGGCCCAGCGGGCGGCATCGGCCACCGCGGCGTCGGGGTCGTCCACCAACCGCTGCGCCGCGCCGACCAGCGCCGGGTCGCCGC
Organism: Meridianimarinicoccus zhengii; assembly: GCF_003254465.1. Taxonomy (GTDB): domain Bacteria; phylum Pseudomonadota; class Alphaproteobacteria; order Rhodobacterales; family Rhodobacteraceae; genus Meridianimarinicoccus; species Meridianimarinicoccus zhengii. The sequence continues at coordinate 40,937 of NZ_QDFI01000015.1, read as the reverse complement.
TGTTGCCGATGGCATAGGCCACGTTGCGCACGAAGCGGTCGCGCCCGATCCGCTTGATTGGCGAGCCGGAAAACCGCGCCCGGAACGCCGCATCGTCCAGCCGTGCGAGGTCTGCCAGCGGCGGGGCGCGCAATTCGTCCCGCGCGGCATAGCGGGTTTCGGTGGCGGCCACGGCGAACTTGTTCCACGGGCAGACCGCCAGGCAGTCGTCACAGCCATAGATCCGGTTGCCCAGCTTGCCCCGCAACGCTGGGTCCACCGGCCCATGATGCTCGATCGTCAGGTACGAAATGCACCGCCGCGCATCCAGCTGGAAGGGCGCCGGAAACGCCTCGGTCGGGCAGATATCGAGGCATGCCGTGCAACTGCCGCAATGCTCGCCCTCGGGCGCATCGGGGGGCAGATCGACGGTCGTGAAGATCGCGCCCAGGAACACCCAATTGCCGAAGCTCCGCCCCAGAAGGTTCGTGTGCTTCCCCTGCCAGCCCAGCCCCGCCGCCTGCGCAAGCGGTTTTTCCATCACCGGCGCCGTGTCGACGAAGACCTTGATCGCCGCGCCCGCCGCTTCGGGCTGGTCCAGCAGCCAGCGCCCCAGCCGCTTGAGTCGCTTCTTCACCAGATCATGGTAGTCGCGCCCCTGCGCATAGACGCTGATCGCCGCCCGGTCCCGCAATGCCAGCGTCTCCAGCGGGTCGTGATCCGGTGTATAGGCCTCCGCCAGCATCACCACGCTGCACGCCGCGGGCCACAGCGCGGTCGGGTCGCCGCGCCATGCGATGCGTTCGGCCATCCAGCCCATCTGCCCGTGCCGCCCCTGCCCGACGAATTCGGCCAGACGCGCGGGCAACTCGGGCACCGCGTCGGGGCGGCAGACCCCCATCGCCGCGAACCCTTCGGCCCGTGCCCGCGCGGCCATGGCCGCCTTCAGGGCGGCGGCGTCACGCATCGGGCGCGGGATCAGAAATCCAGATCGGCATAATGATCGGCAGGCGGGAAGCCCGCCACCTGGTCGGCCAGCAGCCCGCGAAACGCAGGGCGCGACTTGATCTTGGCGTACCAGTCCTTCACCAGCGGCTGCCGGTGCCAGTCCACGTCCGACCGGTAGTCCAGCGCCGACAGATGCGCCGCGGCGGCGAAATCGGCCAGCGTCATCACGTCGCCCGCCAGCCAGCGGCGGTGATCCAGCAGATGCGCCATGTAGTCCAGGTGCCCCTTGATCGCCGTCACGCCCTCCTTGACGTTGCGGCTGTCGGGATAGCCCGCGCCGGTGAGCTTCTTCAGAACCCGCTCCCCCAGCACCTTCAGCGTCACCTGGTGATAGAAGGCATCGTCGAAATAGCCGACCAGCCGCCGCACCTCGAACCGCTCCCGCGGGTCGCGCGGCAAAAGCGGCGGGTTGGGATAGACCTCGTCCAGGTATTCGCAGATCGCCATGCTTTCGCACAGGGTCAGCCCGTCGATGCGCAGCACGGGCACCTTGCCCAGCGGGTTGCGACGCAGGAAATCGGCCGACTTCTCCCAGTAGCGTTCTTCCTGCCGGTCGCAGTCGATCCCCTTCTCGCGCAGGGTCAGCCGCACCTTCCGGCTGAAGGGGCATAGCGGCGCATGGTAAAGCACGGTCATCGCGGGTTCCGGTTGGGCCATGCCCCCGTCTTGCCGCGAACTGCGCCCGGTTGCAACGGCGGGCACATGTCAGCCGGGCTGGAAACAGGCCGCGCGCCCGTCGCGGCGGATGGTTTCGGCCCCGTCAAGGATCGCCGCCGCCCGCCCGCGCGTGAAATCGCCGGGGCTGGAAGCCGAACGGGTCTTGGGACTGGGCAGGATCGCGGCGAGCCGGGCCGCCTGAACGCCGCTCAGGTCGCGCGCGGCCACGCCGAAATAATGCTGCGCCGCAGCCTCCACCCCGAACACGGCGGTGTCGAACTCGGCCACGTTCAGATAGACCTCGAGGATACGCCGCTTGGACCAGGCCAGTTCCACCACGGGGGTCAGGATCGCCTCGGCGGCCTTGCGCGGCCAGGACCGGCCCTGCCACAGGAAGACGTTCTTCACGGTCTGCTGGCTGATCGTCGATCCGCCGCGCCGCAGCCCGCCATCGATGGCCGCCCGCAGCGCCGCGATGTCGAACCCCCAATGGCTGCAGAAATCGGCATCCTCCGCCGCCACCGCCGCGCGCTGCATCACAGGGGCGATTGCGCCGATCGCAACCCAGTCATGGGCCAGCGTCCCGTGCCGCACCCGTTCGGCCAGCATGTAGGGCGTCGCAGGCACCGGCAGCAGCCCCGCGGCCGCGACCCACAGCGCCAGCAGCGCGACAGCCGCAAGGCCGAAACGGCGAAACCACCGGCGCACGGGCCAGCACCGCCCCTTCGCAGGGGCGGACCCGTTCGCCTTGGTTGTGGGGGTCTTGCGCCGCGCCATTGCGCCATCAATCACGCGGATTCGAAAGGGTCAATTGGCGCGGCACACACGCCATGTCGCAGGGATCACGCGGCGCGCGGCCTCCGACGCAGGCACAACAGCGCCAGCCCCGCCGACCCAAGCGCAAGACCCGCCCCGGGCACCGGGATCGCCGCCGTCACCCATGTCCCCGCATCGGTGTAATAGGTCCCGCCATTGCCCCCGATATAGAAATCCCGCGTGGTGGTGGAGGTATAGTCCGGCGGCCCGTCCAGCGCGTCGATGAACCACGACACGACGTTCTTGGACCCGTCAAAGGTCAGCGACACGGTCGTCCCGCCGACCGAATACAGCGGAACCCCATGGGTCCAGGACAGGATGCCATCCACGTCGTTGCCCGGGCCGAATGGCGAACTGCTCGCGAAAAAGGACAGTGTCTGGTTGGCGACACTGCCCCCGAACACAGCCTCGTCAAGCACGATCTCGCCAGAAAATGCCGGGTACAGGTCGCCGACGTAGTCCGGCGGGCCGGACACCAGCGGAATGTCGTTCCCGGAATAGATCAGGCGCAGCGCGGCGGCATCGGCCTGCTCACCCCCCAGAACGGTCAGGAAAGCGGCGATGGCGGCGAATGTCTTGGTCATGCGGTCTCTCGTGGGGTCGGCCAATGGATATCGTTGAATGACCCTAAGGTACCACAGCGACCGCGACTCCTGAAACCCTATCGAATGCCCCGCCGGCGGGATGGCCGCCGGCGGGGGCGTTTCAGGCCGTCACTCCGCGGGAACGCGCGCGTCCTCGATCCCCAGCGGATGCGCGATCTTGTTCAGCATCTCCTTCGGGCAGACCTGAAGGAAATTGCCCTTCTCGGTCTCCCAGTGCTGCAGGATGTCACCAGCGCGGCGGCTGCCGGTTTCCCGGTGGTGCCGTTCGACCAGCCCTTTTAGTTCGGCTTCCCAGTGGTCCACGGTCACGGGGCAGGTCACCAGAGTCTCCAGGTTCATCATGTCCCAGGCCTTGCCCTCGGGATCGTACAGATACGCCATCCCGCCGGTCATGCCCGCGCCGAAATTGGCCCCGATCGACCCAAGGATCACCGCGACCCCGCCGGTCATGTATTCGCAGCCGTTGGACCCGCAGCCCTCGATCACGACATGCGCGCCCGAGTTGCGCACGGCGAACCGCTCACCGGCGCGGCCCGCCGCGAACAGGTAGCCGTCCGTCGCGCCGTAAAGCACCGTGTTGCCGATGATCGTGTTGTCGCTGGCCACGAGCGGGCTGACCTGCTTCGGGCGCACCACGATGGTGCCGCCCGACAGGCCCTTGCCCACGTAATCGTTGGCGTCACCCGACACTTCCAGCTTCAGACCCGGCGCCAGGAACGCGCCCAGCGACTGGCCCGCGCTGCCGGTCAGCTTCACCGTCAGGTGGTCGGGTTGCAGGCTGTTGCGCATCCCGAAGGACTTGACCAGATGGCTCGACGTGCGCGTGCCGATGCTGCGCAGCGTGTTCTGCACCGCATAGGACAGTTGCATCTTCTCGCCGTCCTTGAGGAACCGCGCGGCATCCTTGACGATCTCGGCATCCAGCGTGTCGGGCACCGGGTTGCGCGGCTTGCCGCGGTCATAGCGCGCGTTCTTCGCGCCATCCACGGTGATCAGCAGCGGGTTGAGGTCCAGATCGTCCAGATGCGCCGACCCGCGGCTGACCTGGGACAGCAGATCCGCCCGGCCGATGATCTCGTCAAGCGACCGCACGCCCATGCCCGCCATGATCTCCCGCACCTCCTGCGCGTAGAAGGTGATGAGGTTCACCACCTTGTCCGCCGTGCCGGTGAACTTGTCGCGCAGTTTCTCGTCTTGCGTGCACACGCCCACGGGGCAGGTGTTGGACTGGCACTGGCGCACCATGATGCAGCCCATGGCGATCAGGGCGGCGGTGCCGATGCCGTATTCCTCGGCCCCCATCATGGCGGCGATGACGATGTCGCGCCCCGTGCGCAGACCCCCGTCGGTGCGCAGCGTGACCCGGTCGCGCAGGTTGTTCATCGACAGGACCTGATGCGCCTCGGTCAGGCCCATTTCCCACGGCAGCCCGGCATACTTGATCGAGGTCGCAGGCGACGCCCCCGTGCCGCCATTGTGGCCCGAAATCAGGATCACGTCCGCCTTGGCCTTGGCCACACCCGCCGCGATCGTTCCGACACCCGACTGCGCCACCAGCTTCACCGTCACCTTGGCGCGTGGGTTGATCTGCTTGAGGTCATAGATCAGCTGCGCCAGATCCTCGATCGAATAGATGTCGTGATGCGGCGGGGGCGAAATCAGCATCACCCCCGGCGTCGAATGGCGCAGCCGCGCGATCAGCGCCGTCACCTTCATGCCGGGCAACTGCCCGCCCTCGCCGGGCTTGGCGCCCTGCGCGACCTTGATCTCAAGCTCCTCGCACTGGTTGAGGTATTCCGCCGTCACGCCGAAGCGCCCCGACGCGACCTGCTTGATCTTGGCGGACGGGTTGTCGCCGTTGGGTTCGGGCACGAAATGCGCCGGATCCTCGCCGCCCTCGCCGCTGTCGGACTTGGCACCGATGCGGTTCATGGCGACGTTCAGGGTCTTGTGCGCCTCGGGCGACAGCGCGCCCAGCGACATGCCCGGCGTCACGAACCGCTTGCGGATGGAGGTGATCGATTCCACCTCCTCCAGCGGGATCGCCTTGCCCACGGGCTTGATGTCCAGCAGGTCGCGCAGGTGGATCGGCGGGGCCGACCGCATCTTCGCGGAATACTGCTTCCACATCTCGAAGCTTGCCCGGTCGCAGGCCGCCTGCAGCATGTGCATCGCCTGCGCTTCCCATGCATGGGTCTCGCCCGACCGGCGCGCCTTGTAGAACCCGCCGATGGGCAGCACGTCGCGCCCGCCGCCGAAGCCCTGCGCATGGACCTGTTCCAGCTTGCGCTGGATGCCGGTCACGCCGATGCCGCTAATGCGCGACGGCATGCCGGGGAAGTATTCGGCGCACATCGCGCGGCTCAGGCCCACGGCCTCGAAGTTCAGCCCGCCGCGATAGGACGACACGACGGAAATCCCCATCTTCGCCATGATCTTCAGAAGGCCCTGGTCGATGGCCGCGCGATACCGCGCCACGGCCTCGGACAGCGTGCAGTCCAGCAGCCCGCGCGAGATGCGGTCGGCCAGGCTATCCTCGGCCAGATAGGCGTTCACCACCGTCGCCCCCGCGCCGATCAGCACGGCGAAATAGTGCGGATCGATGCACTCCGCCGACCGCACGCAGAGCGACGTGAAGGTCCGCAGCCCCTTGCGCGTCAGCCAGCTATGCACCGCGCTGGTCGCAAGGATCATCGGCATCGCCACGCGCGCCTCGCCCTGCCCCACATCCGACAGGATGATGTGCCCCGCGCCCGACCGCACCGCATCCTCCGCCTCGTCGCGGATCCGCTGCAACCCGGCGCGCAGCGCATCCGGCCCCGCGCCGCGCGCGAAGGTGCAGTCGATCTCCACCGCCGGGGCGTTGAAATGCCGTTTCAGCGCCTCGAACTGCGCATTGCCGACGAAGGGGCTGTCCAGCACGAGGATCTCGGTCTGGCTGCTGTCCTCGTCCAGCACGTTCTTGAGGTTCCCGAACCGCGTCTTCAGGCTCATCACCCGGAACTCGCGCAAGCTGTCGATGGGCGGGTTCGTCACCTGGCTGAAGTTCTGGCGGAAGAAATGGCTCAGCGGGCGGTACTTTTCCGACAGCACCGCGGCGGGCGTGTCGTCGCCCATCGACGCGATGGCCTCCTTGCCGTCCTCGGCCATGGGGGCGAGGATCGTTTCCAGGTCCTCCATCGTGTAGCCTGCGGCGATCTGGCGGCGGCGCAACTCCGCCCCGTCGAAGCCCGCGACCTCCTCGGCCCCGGCCAGCTCGTCCGACAGGTCGTTGATCTTGCCGACCCAGTCGCCGAAGGGCTGGGCCGCGGCCAGCTTGTCCTTGATCTCGGTGTCGTGGAACAGCGCGCCCGCCTTCATGTCCACGGCGATCATCTGCCCCGGTCCCAGCGCGCCCTTTTCCTTCACGCGGGATTCGTCCACCGGCACCATCCCGGCCTCGGACCCGGCGATCAGCAGCCCGTCACCCGTCACGACATAGCGCATCGGCCGCAGCCCGTTGCGATCGAGCCCGGCACAGACCCAGCGCCCGTCGGTCATGGCCAGCGCCGCGGGGCCGTCCCACGGCTCCATCACCGAGTTGCAATAGGAATACATGTCGCGCCACGCCGGCGGCAGTTCCAGCGCCTGCTTGGACCACGATTCCGGCACCAGCATGGTCTTGGCCATGGGCGCGTTGCGGCCCGCGCGCACCAGCACCTCGAACACCGCGTCCAGCGCGGCACTGTCCGAAGACCCGCCCGGCACGATCGGCTTGATGTCCTCGGCAAAGTCTCCGAACGCGGAATGCGCCATCCGGATCTCGTGGGACTTCATCCAGTTGATGTTGCCCTTGAGCGTGTTGATCTCGCCGTTATGGGCCAGCATCCGGAACGGCTGCGCCAGCCACCATTGCGGGAAGGTGTTCGTCGAATACCGCTGGTGATAGATGGCGAAGGCGCTCTCGAACCGCTCGTCGGTCAGGTCGGGATAGAACTCCGCCACCTGTTCGGCCAGCATCATGCCCTTGTAGATGATCGACCGGCAGGACAGCGAACAGATATAGAGCCCGTTGACATGGGCCTGCGCCGCGGCTTTCTCGATCCGGCGGCGGATGACGTACAGCTCCCGCTCGAACGTCTCCTCGTCCACGCCCTTGTTGTTGGCGATGATGATCTGTTCGATCTCGGGGCGCGTCGCGTTGGCCTTCTCGCCAAGGCAGGTGATGTCCACCGGCACGTGCCGCCAGCCGTAGATGTAGTATCCCATGCGCAGGACCTCGGCCTCCACGATGGTCCGGCACTTTTCCTGCGCGTTGAAATCCGTGCGCGGCAGGAAGACCTGGCCCACCGCCATCAACTGGTCCATCGCGGGTTCGTGCCCGGTGCGGCGCACCTGGTCGTAAAAGAACGTGGCCGGGATCTGCACATGGATGCCCGCCCCGTCGCCGGTCTTGCCGTCGGCATCCACCGCGCCCCGGTGCCAGATCGCCTTGAGCGCGGTGATGCCGCTTTCCACCACCGCACGCGACGGCGTGCCGTCGATGGACACGACAAGGCCCACACCGCAGGACGAATGCTCGTCCTCCGGGTTGTAAAGCCCGTGCTCCGCCACATAGGCGCGCTGCGCTTCCTGCTCGGCCACCCAGGCCTGATCGAACTTGGTCATCGTCGTGGCTCCTTGTCTCAATGCGCGCCGTGGCCGCCATGCCCGGCCTGTCCGCCATGGGCATCGGCACCGTAGCCGCGCTGCATGTTATAGGTCTCGATCTGTGCGTCGGTCAGGATCTGCCGCGTCTCGATATGCGCGGCGAGATGGATCATCCGCAGCTCGCCCAGCGCGTTGGTGGCCGCCACCACCAGCCCCGCAAGCACCACCGGGTCGAGCGTCGGGTCGTCGAAGGCCGCATCCAGCGCCTGCTCGGCCTCGATGTAGTTTTCGCCGACCCGTTGCGCCTCGCCCTGCATCAGACCGAACAGCCGTTCCACCTGCCCGCGCTGCGTGTCGCTCAGGTCCAGCGCGTCGCCCATGTCGAGCACATGGCGCGGCCCCGGCCAGCCGTTCAGTTCCGCGGGCAGCGCCAACCCCCAGCCCTCGCCCGCGCGCAGTGCTGCGATATCGGCCTCGGACAGGCTGGCGATGGCACGCCTCTCCATCCCGGCATATGGCGCGTCCGCCGCCCAAACGGGGGCAGTGGACAGGATCAGGGCGGTCAAAGCCGCAGCAAGACATTTCCGCATCGCTGTCACCTTTCTGCCATGGGCTGCAAACCGCGTCAGTCGTGCTGACATTTCCTGGCTTCGTCCGTGCCGCTGCCGATGCGCGGCGCCTACGCGAGTCATACAAAAGTCATACGCGAGTCATATGGACTTCCTACAGGATCTCGACAGCCTCCCGCGTGGCATATTCGGCCGCAATCGGCGCGCCGACCCGCGCATGGAACCGCTCCAGCATGGCCTCCGCCGCCTCGCGCCCGTCGCGGATCGCCCAGACCACGAGGCTCGCGCCACGCACGATGTCGCCCGCGGCATAGACCCCGTCCATGCTGGTCTCATGGGTGCGGAAATCGGCCTTCACCGTGCCCCAGCGCGTGACCTCCAGTTCCGGCTCGCCCCAGAGTGTCGGCAGGTCCTCCGGCTCGAAGCCCAGCGCCTTGATGACCAGATCGGCGGGTTCCACGTAATCCGCGCCCTCGATCAGTTCGGGCATCTGGCGCCCCGTCGCATCGGGCTGCCCGAGCCGCATCTTCTGCACCATCACGCCCTCGACCGGGTCACCGGAAAAGCCCTTTGGCGCGGAGAGCCAGACGAATTCGACGCCTTCCTCCTCGGCATTGGCGACCTCGCGCTGGCTTCCGGGCATGTTGGCCCGGTCCCGGCGATAGAGGCACTTGACGCTTTCCGCGCCCTGCCGCACCGCCGTGCGCACGCAGTCCATCGCCGTGTCGCCGCCGCCGATCACGACCACCCGCTTGCCCGCAGCGTTCAACTCGCCGCTGTCGAACTCGGGCACCGTATCGCCGAAGCCCACGCGGTTGGACGCGGTCAGGTAATCGATGGCCCGCACGATCCCGTCTGCGCCGCTGCCCGGCCCCTGCAATTCGCGGGTCTTGTAGACGCCGGTGGCGATCAGCACCGCATCATGTGCCCCGCGGATGGCGGCAAAGCTGATATCCTCGCCCACGGTGCAGTTCAGCCGGAACTGGACACCGCCCTTTTCAAGCTGGTCCATCCGCTTCATGACGACCTCTTTCTCCAGCTTGAAGCCGGGGATGCCATAGGTCATCAGCCCGCCGCCGCGGTCGTAGCGGTCATAGACCGTCACCTGCACGCCCGCGCGGCGCAGCATGTCCGCCGCCGCCAACCCGCCGGGGCCCGCGCCGATGATGCCCACGCTTTCCTCGCGCTCCGTGGCGGGCTTGATGGGCTTCACCCAGCCCTGTTCCCACGCCGTGTCGGTGATGTATTTCTCGACCGCGCCGATGGTGACGGTACCGTGGCCCGACTGCTCGATGACGCAGTTGCCTTCGCACAGGCGGTCCTGTGGGCAGATGCGGCCGCAAATCTCGGGGAAGGTATTCGTCTCCTGGCTCAACTCATACGCTTCGCGCAACCGCCCCGTGGCCGTCATGTTCAGCCAGTCGGGAATGTTGTTGTGCAGCGGACAATGGGTCTGACAGTAGGGCACCCCGCACTGGCTGCACCGCCCGGCCTGCTCGGCGGCCTTTCCCGCGGCGAACTCCGCGTAAATCTCGCCGAAATCCGTGTTGCGTAGATTGGGCGCTCGTTTCTCCGGCATGTCCCGTGCTACGGATACGAACTGAAGCATCTTCTGCTGTGCCATGGGCTGCCTCCGAACCTAGGTTGCCGCCTTTTAGAACCGGTCGGACGAAAAGAAAAGTCATAAATGGTGACCTATATTGGCTCTTCGGACCGTTTTCCGGCACCTGCGCCACCCTGATCCGGCGAAATAAGGTCAGCTAAGCTGACATATGTGCGCCAAGCAGCATCATCTTCACGATTTTCCATCCAGTCCGGTCCCCGAAACATGACACTGTTCCACCTGTTCCTTGTTGCCGTCATTCAGGGAATCACCGAATTCCTGCCGATTTCCTCCTCCGGGCACCTGATTCTCCTGCCCCGGCTGACCGGCGCGGCGGACCAGGGGCTGGTGATCGACGTCGCCGTGCATGTCGGCACGCTGTTCGCCGTGATCCTGTTCTTCTGGTCCGACGTGCGCGCCGCTGCCGCCGGCAGCCTGCGGCTGATGCGGGGCAAGGTGGACACGCCGGGCGCGTTCCTTGCCCTGTGCCTCGCCATCGCGACCGTGCCCGTGGTCATCGCCGGGCTGGCGATCAAGCTGACGGGGCTCGACGAAATGATGCGCTCCACCGCCGTGATCGGGTGGACCATGCTGGTCTTCGGGATCGTGCTCTACTGGGCCGACCAGAAGGGGCCCGAAACCCGCAGCGCCGAACGCTGGACGATCCGCCACGCGGTCATCATGGGGCTGTGGCAGGTTCTCGCACTGATCCCCGGCACATCCCGGTCGGGCATCACGATCACGGGCGCGCGGCTTCTGGGATATGGCCGCGAAGGGGCCGCACGCCTGTCGATGCTGATGTCGATCCCCACCATCGCCATGGCCGGTGTGCTGCTGGCCGCCGACGTGATCGGCACCGCAGACGTGGCCGCCGCCCGCAACGGGGCCATCGCCGCCGCCTTCGCCTTCGTTTCGGCATTCGCCGCGCTGGCCCTGATGATGCGCCTGCTGCGGTCGGTGAGCTTCACGCCATACGTGATCTACCGCATCGTGCTTGGCGTCATCCTGCTGGCGATCGCCTATGGCTGACCGCGGTCAACCCTTCAGCTGGCGGGCCGAATCCGTCAATTCGGCGTACTGCCCGCCGGGCCGGAACCGCCACAGGTAATCGGGCAGCACGGCCGCCATAGCGGTCGGCGCGATCCCGAGTTCCGGCAGCCCGCGGGCATCGTCGGCGACGACATTGTCGTTGCGCAGGTTCGCGACCTGGTCGCGTGTGATCATATTGTTCTCGATCAGTCCAAGCGACAGCTTCTGCAGCATGTCGAACCCGAAACCCATCAGCGACGCCACGCCGAACGGCATGTTCAGCACCAGCCGACGGCGGCGGATCACCTTCAGCATCAACTGCATCAGGTCGCGGAACGTCATCACGTCCGGACCGCCCAGTTCATATACGCCCGGCGCGGTCTGCCCGAGAACGCCCTTGACCGCCGCCGCAGCCACGTCATCGACATAGACCGGCTGGAACCGCGTCCCGGCGCCGACCACGGGCAGCACCGGACCCAGCCGTGCCATGCCCGCGAAACGGTTGAAGAACTGGTCCTCTGCGCCGAACACGATGGAGGGGCGCAGGATCACGGCGCGCGGCTGATGCTCCAGCACCGCGGCCTCGCCCGCGGCCTTGGTGCGGGCATAGGCGCTGCGGCTCCCGGCATCCGCGCCGATGGCGGAGACATGAACCATCGTGTCGATCCCGGCCTCCGCCGCCAGTCGCGCGATCCGTCCGGCACCCTCGGCCTGAAGGGCCGCGAAAGTGTTCTTGCCGATCTCGTTCAGCACGCCGACGCAGTTCACCACCGCATCCGCGCCGCCCAGGACCGCCCGGACGGAGGCATCGTCCCGGATGTTGCAGAACACCGGCTCCACCTGTCCGACGACGCCATAGGGACGGACGAATCCCGCCTCATGGGGGCGGCGCACGGCGACGCGCACGCGCCAGCCTTCGGCCGCCATCCGCCGGGCGATGTAACGCCCGACGAAGCCGGACCCGCCAAAGATGGTCACCAGTTTCGACATCACGGCCTCCGTTCTCGCTGTCCCGCTGATACCGTTCCGCCCGGCCCCGGACAAGGCGCATCACGTCGCGGCGAAAATACCTGCGATACCGTGTTGACACCCCGTGTGGGTCTCGATATCAGCCGCGCTCACGACACCGGCCCAGGTGGCGGAATTGGTAGACGCGCTAGCTTCAGGTGCTAGTACTCGCAAGGGTGTGGAGGTTCGAGTCCTCTCCTGGGCACCATCGTTTTCCGGCGATTAAACGTGGAAAACGCACGTCTGTCTTGATGTACCCAATTCAGGTCGCCCAAGTCTGCTGCGCGGACCGCGTCGTTCGACCATCGGTCCAGTCCGCCGGTGCGTATCGCTCATCACGCACTCAGGCGACCGCACGCCCTTGTCGTCAGGGTGCGGTCGCCGTGTCCGGGTGCCCCACCCGGTCCATCAGCGCAGCCAGCTCCCGCGCATGAAAGGCGCTGTCGTCTTCCGCCCCGGCTGGACCCCGCGACAGGTCCGCCGCGAGATCGAAGAACCCGCGGCCCGGCAGGCCGCCCCCGGCACGGCTGACCGCGCGGGCCGCAATGAAGGGCCGACCCGCCGCCGCGTCCTCGCGCATCGTGGTTTCAAGCGCTCGTGTGATCCGCCGGATCGATCCCGGCGCCCAAAGCCCCATCGCCCGCGCAAGGGCGCCGTAGCTGACCGTCGTCCGGTCCGCGGGCAACCCCGAAATATGCGCGCGCAGACGGTCCGCAAGCGCCTGTTCACCGCCACCGGGGGCCATGGCCGGCCGCGGCGGCGGGATTTCACGCGCCGTACCATCCGTCTCGATCTCGGCGGCCCAGGCGCGGCTTGCGCTGCGCATCACGATCCGTGTCCGGCCGGCATCGGCGCCTTCCCCGGCTTCCGTCACGCCCACCACATCGCCGCTGCGCAGTCCCGCACGCAGTGTGTCGGGCGTCAGCCCCAGCCGGGGGGCAAGATAGGCGGGGTCCACCGTCACCTGCCCATCCACTAGATCGATCACCCCCGCCGGAACGCTGCGGTGCAGCAACGGCGAGGACCCCTGTTCGCGCGCATAGAACGGCGCGTCACCCGCCGCGTGGTCCGTCATGTCCACGATCTCGCGGATCTGCGGCAGCGCGGCGCGCAACATCCGTTCCACGCCCTGCCGCAGGGTCGCTGCCGACGCGGCACAGCCCTGACAGCCACCAGACATGCGCAGGAAGACCGTGGCGCCCGCGGCCCGCTCGGCGGTGATGTGCCCGCCATGGGCCGCCACCGAGGGGTTGACCTGCCGGTCGAGCAGGTCCCGCACCGCCGTGAGCAGGGCCGCGTCCGGGTCGTCGTTCCCGCCACGCCCGAGCGGCGCATCGGTCGCGTCCAGCACGTCCCGGATCGCCGCGGCGATGACGGGCTTCAGCGCGGCCCAGTCCGCAGTGGCGGTCTTGCGCACCCAGATCGTCGCGGCGGCGACCTCCACGCGCGTCACGCCGTCGAGCGCAAAGAGCGCACGCGCGAGCGGTGCATCCGACGGCCCGTCGAACCGCGCCGACTGCCCCGCCTGCACGTCTGCGTCCAGCACGAAGCCCATGGCGTCGGCGTCATGGGCGGAGCCTTGCGCGCGGATGCGGCGGCGCGGGGTGTCAGACATCCTCCAGCTCCGTGCCCTGCATGGCGCGCAGGGCCGCAAAGGTGTAGATGCCGGTGTCGTGCCCGTCGCCGAAGGCAATGCCGAGCGCGTAGTTCCCGATGCTCCAGATCCGGGTGATCCCGATATCGAGCGGCACGACGGCCGGGTCGAGCAGGCGCTTGCCTGTCATCTCGTCGCGGCATTTCGCACACCGGCAGGCAAGGCGCAGATCGCGGGTGCCCAGCGTCTGCGCATGCCCGTCCGCCCAGACCAGCCGCAGCCCGCCCGGGCCGTGATCGAGCGCGGCCAGCCTGTCCGCCGGGCCATCGGGTGTCGTGGCCATCGGCGCGGGCTTGCCGCTGTCATCTGTGAGGTTCCAGGCAAAGGGCGTGGCGATCCCGGCCACGGCCGCGGCCCCCGAAAGCGCCGACGCGATCCCGCGATAGGCTTGTGCGGCGGGACTTTCGGGCGCCACCCGCACCAGCGGTGCGCCGTCATCGCCGCAATCCACCACGGCGGGATCGAGCGGCACCTTGCCCAGGAACGGCACGCCAAGCTGGTCCGCGATCGCCGCACCGCCGCCATCATGGAAGATATGGGTGACGGTGCCGCAGGACGGGCAGGTAAAGCCGCTCATGTTCTCGACCACGCCGAGAATCGGAACACCCACCTGTTCCATCATGCGCAGGCCCCGCCGCGCGATCTTCAGGCTCACATCCTGCGGTGTGCTGACGACAACGGCGCCCGACAGCGGGAACGCTTGCGTCAGCGTCAGCTGGATGTCGCCCGTACCCGGCGGCAGGTCCAGCAGCAGCACGTCCAGTTCGCCCCACGCGACCTGCTTCACGAACATCTGGAGGTATTTCGTCACCATCGGGCCGCGCAGGATCGCAGGCTTGTCGTCATCGGTCAGCATCGCCATGGAGATGACCTTGACCCCGTGCGCCTCTGCCGGGACCACCGCACCGCCGGGCGTCATGGCGGGCTTGTCCGCAGGAATGCCCAGCATGCCGGGGATCGACGGGCCGTAGACATCGGCATCGACCACGCCCACCTTCAGCCCCGCATCGGCCATGGCGACGGCGACATTGGCGGTCACGGTGGATTTACCCACACCACCCTTGCCGCTGCTGATGGCGATCATGCGCGGTCCGGTCGTGTCAGGTGCTGGCATCTTGCTGTCCTTCCGTCTGCGGGGCGGTCTTTGGGGTGGAGGCCGGTGCGAACACCGCGCACAGCCTGTCGATTTCGTCGGGCACCAGTTCGGCGGCCATGCAGGCGCAGTAACCTCCGTCGCGCTGCGGCGCGAAATGGCTGCAATCGCGGCAGGTGCCAAAGGTGGGGGCCGCGCGTCGGTCGGCAAGCCCCGACACCAGCCGTGACAGCGTGGCCAGGAACCGGACCCGGTCGTCGGCGTCGAGCCGCCCGATCACGCCGATCATGTCGCGCAGCGGGTCGCGGCGCAGCATGGCATGGCCCGCGCCCGTCAGATCGAACCGCACGCTGCGCCCGTCCCGGTCCGACCGGGTCCGCACGACGAGGCCGCGGGATTCGAGGCTCTTGACGATCTGGGACGCCGTGCCGCGGGTCGTCGCCTGAAAACTGGCGAAACCCGACGGCGTGCGGGTGCTGCCGTTCGCACGGGCGAAGAACCGCAGGCATGTCCATTGCGCCGCAGTCAGGTCCGACCCGCCGGATTCGCAGCGCGCCGCGCGGCCCAGATGGACAAGAAGTTCGGCGATCCTGTCGGATGTCTCGGGCGATGCAGTCATCGCCTCTTGGTATCGAATCGATACTTCCGTGACAAGCACTCGGCGGGGTCCACGGCCCTCGCATCCCGCGTGCCGCTCTGGTAGCGCAGAGCCGATCACCAGTTCGAACCGGAGGACCGCGCATGCGCAGCCTTGGCACCCTGAATGCCCGCGAGACGCCCATGGCGATCCTGACGATCTGCGCGGGTGTGATGTTCCTCGTGGCGAACGATGCGATGGCCAAGCTGCTCACCGATCGCTACGCGCCCATCCAGATCATCTTCCTGCGCAACCTGATCGCCGTGCCGCTGATCGCCGCGGTGATCCTTGCCGTCTTCGGACGGACGGGCCTGCGCAGCCGCCACCTGCGCCTGCATGCCCTGCGCGGGCTTCTGATGGTCGTGGCAGCGGCGCTGTTCTTCACCGCGCTGAAGCTCATGCCGCTTGCCGAGGCGACGGCGCTCGTGTTCTCCGCGCCGATCTTCATCACCGCGCTGTCGGTGCCGCTGCTGGGGGAACAGGTCGGCTGGCGCCGCTGGGCTGCGGTAATGCTGGGGTTCGTCGGGGTTCTGGTGATCGTGCGCCCGGGCAGCGCCGCGTTCCAGCCGGCGGCGCTGCTGCCCGTGGGCACGGCGCTGGGATACGCACTGTTCATGATCACGGCGCGCTGGATCGGACGGGACGAACGGCTCTGGACGATGATGCTGTTCGCGATGCTGTTCCCGATGATCTACGCGGCGGGTCCGGCGCTGGCGGTCTGGACGCCCGTGCAGACCGCCGACCTGGTGCTCTTCGCCGCCATCGCCGTGTGCGGCAGTCTCGGGCTCGCGCTGATCGGGCAGGCCTTCCGCATGGCCCCGGCGGCCATCGTCGCACCCTTCGACTACACCGCGCTGATCTGGGCCACGGGTCTCGGCTGGGCGATCTGGGGCGACATTCCGGGCGTCTGGACCATGGCGGGCGCAGCCATCATCGTGATGAGCGGCGTCATCATCATCCTGCGCGAGGCGCGGCAGCCATGACACCGCCAGCCACCACGCGGCACACCGGTTGCACGCGGATGCCGCCCCGGGCGTGACCCGGGGCCCCTTGCCGGTGCGGGATGCCGCCGGACCCTAGCGATTGCTGGCGAAAGCCGCCTGCAACGCGCGATAGGACGCCTTGGGCACCCGGGCCTGCGTGGCGTAGTCCACATGGACGATCCCGAACCGCTTGTCGTAGCCGAAGGACCATTCGTAATTGTCCAGCAGCGACCACGCGAAGTAGCCGCGCACCGGCGCGCCCTCGGCAATCGCGCCATGCACCGCGCGCAGGTGATCGTCGAAATACTGCACCCGCACCGGGTCATCGACCGCGCCGTCCTTAAGGTGATCGTCGCCCGCCATGCCGTTTTCGGTGACGTAGATCGGCGTGTCGCCGGTATAGTCCCGGGCCAGTCGCAGCAGCAGCGCGCGCAACCCGTCGGGGTAGATCTCCCACCCCATGTCGGTCTTGGGCAGGGTGCCCGGCACCTCGTGGAATCGCGGCCACGGGCTGTCCGCGTCATGCTTTATCGTATTGCGCGTGTAGTAGTTGACGCCCAGCCAGTCGATCCGGGCCGCGATGTCCCCCATGTCGTCCTGCCAGCCCTGCGGCATGTGCGGCGCGAGCGCTGCGCGGATGTCTTCGGGATAGGCACCCTTCGTCAGCGCCTCGATGAACCAGCGGTTGTGGATCCCGTCGAAGCGGGTGGTCGCGGCGCGGTCTGCCTCGCCGCCGCTGGCAGGGTTGGGATGCGCGAAGTTGAGCACGATCCCCGCGCGCAAATCGGGCTGCGTGTCGCGGATAACCGCCAGCGACCGCGCATGGGCCAGCAGCACGTGATGCATGGCGCGGGATGCCGCGCGGATGTCGCGCAGACCGGGCGCATGATGCCCAAGGAAATGGCTCAGCCACGCGACGCACCACGGTTCGTTGATCGTCGCCACGCTGTCCATCCGGTCACCGATGCGTTCCATGACCGCGCGCGTGTAGTCGGCAAAACGGTCGGCAACATCCCGGTTGGCCCATCCGCCCTGATCGGCCAGCGCCGAGGGCAGGTCCCAGTGGTACAGCGTCAGCGACGGCTTCAGCCCGCGTGCGACGATGGCATCGGCCAGCCGGTCGTAGAAATCCAGGCCCTCCGGGTTCACGGTCTTCCCGTCGGGCATCACGCGGGTCCACGATGTCGAGAACCGGTAGACGTCGAAATTGCCGTCCCGCAAGAGGTCCAAGTCTTCCGCGTAGCGGTGGAAGTGGTCGCAGGCGACCGCCCCGTCCTCACCGCGCACCACGTTGCCGGGCGTTGCGGCGAAACTGTCCCAGTGCGACGGGCCGACCCCGCCCCAGCGCGTGCCCTCGATCTGGTAGGCCGCGGTGGACGCGCCGAAGTCGAAGCCCTCGGGAAAGTCTGCTCTGCTCAGCGAAAGCGCCATGGTGGCTTCCTTTCTTGTTATCCTGTGTCGTGATGGGCCGGGCCTGTCACCGGTGGCGACGGCGCCCGGCACCGTGTCGTCAGCGGATCGAATCCCAGCGATCCTGCACGGCGCGCGTGACCTCTTCGGCCGGCGTGCCTGTGGTGTACTCCACCATGGCATTCCAGAACGCGGATGTCCCGATCTCGCCCGGCATCAGGTCGGACGCATCGAAACGGAACGTGGTCGCATCGGTCAGGATCTGCCCCATCGCGCGCTGGGTTTCATTGGCATAGGTCGCGTCGTTCGCGCCCAGATGCGGCGTCAGGAAATTGCCCTGCGCCATGAAGATCTCGTGGGCGACCGGCGTTTTCAGGAATTCGATGAAGGCGCGCGCCACGGGCGCATCCCGCGTGATCGTCACGAGCCCGCCGGACCCCAGCACTGGCCGGCCCAGGTCCTTGCCCGCGTAGGCCGGGAAGTAGAAGAAATCGACATCGGTTCCAAGTTCGACACCCTCGGGGAAGAAGTTGGGGATGAACGACGCCTGCCGGTGCAGGAGACAATCCGGCGGAAACGAGAACAGCCCAAGCACGCTGTCGCGGAAATCGGTTGCCGCGACGGTGCGGCCCCCGCCCTCCACGAAATCGGGGTTGCGGGCGAACCAGCCGTATTCCTCGATCGCCGCGACGACGCGCGGGTCGTCGAACGGCATGTCGTTGGCAACCCAGGCGTCATAGACCTCGGGCGGCTGCGTGCGCAGCATCATGTCCTCGACCCAGTCGGTCGCGGGCCAGCCGGTCGCGGCCGCCGACCCGATGCCGATGCACCACGGCGTGCCGCCATCGGCCACGATCTGTTCGGTCAGCGCCTTCAGGTCCTCCATCGACCGGGGTACGGCGTAACCCGCTTCCTCGAAGGCTTCGGGGACGTACCAGACCAGCGACTTGACATCGACCCCGTAGAACAGCCCGTAAAGCCCGGCATCGCCCTCCGGCCCGGCAAAGGTGGCAAGATCGACCCATGACGATCCCGCAGCATAGTTTTCCGCCACCCAGTCAGACAGGCCGTCGATCGGTGTCAGGAAACCCTGTGCTGCCAGGTCCCGCGCAAGGCCTGGTTGCGGGAAGGTGGCGATATGCGGGGCGGAGCCGGCGCGCGTGGCGATCACGATGTCCTGCTCGAAGCTTTCGGACCCGGAATACTGCACTTCGGCCCCGGTGGCGTGGGTAAAATAGGCATAGAGATTGCGCAGCCGCGCGGCATCGTCGCCAGTCCCGACCCCGGTCATCGTCAGCGTCTCGCCGGTGAAGTCGTTTTCGGCGGCGAACGCCTCGTAGCCTGCCCAGTCGAACGGCCCTTCGCCGATGGGAAACAGCAGATGGCTGTCGGCCAGCGCTGCAGTCGGCAGGACCAGGGCCGTTGCAAGGCAAGCGGCCACTGCGTCGTGCCGTCGGGCGAAAGGCAGCAACTTCGAAGCGTAAGTCATAGGTGATTCCCCCTCCTAAATCGTTGTAGATTTTTCTAAAACGATTTAGATGTAGTTTCAAGACGTATCCGGCTGTGCCGTGCAGTCGCGGCGGGCAAGCGCTTGCAGGCTTGCAAAAGGGTAGCCGGGTGGTGCTCATGTGCCGCAATAACCCTGAACCCCCTACGGGAGCCGCAGCAACGCCGGTGTCACGCAAACCAACCCTCAGAACCATCGCGGACCTTACGGGGCTCGCCGTGCCCACCGTGTCGCGCGCGCTCGGCGATGCGCCGGATATCAGCGCCATCACCAAGCTGAAGGTCCGCCAGACCGCCGAACGGATCGGCTATGTGCCCAACCGGGCGGGGGTGCGCCTGCGGACCGGGCGGACGAATGTCGTCAGCCTCGTGTTGCCTACGGATCACGAGATGATGGACCTGACCGCGCGGCTGATCTCGGCCATCGCATCCGGGCTGCGTGGTACCAGCTATCACCTGACCATCACCCCCTATTTCCCCGATGACGACCGCATGAATCCCGTGCGCACCATCGTGGAGACGGGATCGGCGGATGCCATCATCCTCAACCAGATCGCACCACGCGATGCGCGCGTCGATTACCTTCTCGACAAGGGCTTTCCCTTTGCCACCCATGGGCGCGGCGAAAGGTCCGCGGAACATGCCTTCTTCGATTTCGACAATGCGGCCTTCGGTGAACTGGGCGTGTCGCGGCTGGCGCGGGCCGGACGGCGGCGCATTCTGCTGATCGCCCCGCCACGGGGCGAAAGCTATGCCCATCACATGATCGGCGGCGCGACACGTGCTGCAGAAAGGGCCGGCGCGGCATTGATCGTCGCCCCGGGTGTATCGAGCGACGATTCCATCGGCGCGATCACGTCCGCCGTGGTCGCCGCGCTGCACCACGACCCGGCCATCGACGGGGTTCTGGTGGGCACGCCCCTGGCGGCCATGGCCGCCGTTGCCGGGCTGGAATCCTGCGGGCGATCCATGGGGCGCGACGTGGACCTGCTGTCGAAGGACGCGATCCCGTTCCTGAGGTTGTTCCGCGACCCCATCCTGATCATCGAGGAGGACGTGCGAAAGGCAGGCGAATTCCTCGCTCGCGCGGCACTCGCCGCGATCGCGGACCCTGATGCGCCACCGATGCAGATGATCGACGCGCCGCCGGGATGGCCGGGGGCCGGCGGACGAGGCGGAAGGGACGGCGGCGACGATTCCGCCTGAACCTGTCGTCGCGGGCACGGGGCCCGGCCTTCGGGCTCGCGCCCCCTGAAACCCGGCCGGGCAATGTCCAAAGACTGGGTCGGCCCGAGGGTCATGCGACCGCGGCCATCCCGCCCCATATGTCTGCGCCCGCAACGCCGCGCGCGGCAGCGGTGCGCGGAAAGGAGATTGCATGGACCGGCAGGGCAAAGCCCGCGCCGCATCCCCGAGACGCGTCAGACCCGCGTCACGAAAACGGATTGCGACAGCATGTTCGCAGGGGCCTGTGAGTCCATGAACGCGATGTCATAGGCGTCCCGCCCCACGGCGATGATCGCCAGCGTGTCGGCCCCGCACATGCCTGTCGCGTCGACAAGGTGCCATTGCCCGTCCAGCCAGACCTCGGCGACGGCGTGAAAATCGGGCGGCACGACGTAAGGGCTGTAGGCGGCAACCATCCGCGCCGGGATCTCGGCCGCGCGCACCATGGAGCACATCAGATGCGCGTAGTCGCGGCAGACGCCCTGCCGCCCCGCGAAGGTTTCCAGCACATTTGTATCGGCGTCCGAACTGCCGGGGACATAGGTCAGCTCGTCCTCGATCCAGGCCCGCATGGCCGCGACCTTGTCGCCGCCGGACAGGTGGCCGAAGCGCTTCTGGACGAAACCCATGAACTTGTCGGACTGACAATACCGGGACGGGCGGAGATAGGGTGCCACATCGCCCGGAATGAGATGCCGCGGCATCGCGCTCCGGCCTTCGAGCACGGCGCGCGACCGGGTGATGTCGACCAGCGCGCGGTATTGCAGGCTCAGTTCGTAGCCCGGCACCCGGGCCCAGATCCGTTCCCCGACATTGGAATCGCCGGGAATGCGGGTCAGGGCGGAATCGCCCGGATAAAGCTCGCTCTGCACGATCGCCTGCCCGTCCGTGTTGCACGCTTCCAGCGCAAGGAACACGGTGTTGGGCTGCGAAAACCGATAGTGCAAGGCAAGGTCGATCTGGATGCGCATCGGGTTTCCTTCCGGGTCGGGACCTGACGGGCGGCACCCTGGCGCGCCAGGCGCAGGCGGCAGCGCGACGCCATCTGGCAGGCACCGTGCACAACACGGACGGGCGCCATGTGCAAGCTGTTCCGGACAGGGGCCATGCGCGCGCGATCCCGTTCCCGCACAGGCACGCCATAGCGGCGCTGAATTTGGCGTCTATCCCGGTCCACCACCATGCCGACGGGAAGCGTGGGCCGACTGGCGGCCACGCGCGATCCTGCCGCGCCGCATCTATTCCGCCGCCAACGGGACAGCCGGGCGGGCGATGTCCACGATCCGCGCCATCACGCGGGCCATTGTGGCGCGCAGGTCGTGGAAGTCGGGCCGCGGCGTCAGCGTCGCCTCGTCCATGTAAAGGGCCCGGTCCAGTTCCACCTGCACGACGTGGCAACCTTGCGCGGGCCTGCCATACCTTTGCGCGATGAAGGCGCCGGCGAAGGGCGTGTTGCGGGCGACGGTCAGCCCTTCGGCCGTGAAGGCGTGCTCGATCCGGTCCACCATCTCGCGCGAAGCTGCCGCACCGAAGCGGTCGCCCAGAACGATATCCGGTGCGCGGCCATTTCGCCCGGCCATGCCCTCGATAGCCTCGTGGGGCATCGAGTGGCAATCCACGAGCACCGCCGTGCCGAACGTGGCCTGCTGGCGCGCCAGCAGATCGCGCAAGGCGGCATGATAGGGGTGCCAGTGTGTTTCAAGCCGCGCGCGGGCATCCTGGAGCGTCAGCTTGCCGCGATAGATCGCCCGGCCATTGGCCACCACCCGCGGGATGACGCCCAGGCCCGAAGTCACGCGCGGGTTGTGCGGCCCGCGGCGCACCCCGTCGATCACCGCCGGGTCCAGCTCGTCCACGCTGCGATTGAGATCCACATAGGCCCGCGGCGTCCGCGCCAGCAGCAAGGGCGCGCCAAGGCTGGGCGCATCGCTCACAAGCAGGTCCATGAACGCATCCTCGGACGACCGCAACGCACGCTCGTCCAGCACGGTCGCCATGCGCAGGTCGGACGGGTAGTCCCGTCCGCTATGGGGTGAGGCGAACACCGCGCCGGTCAGAACCTCGGACGGCTGGATCAGGTCGAAATGCACCGGCGCTCCTTGCTGCAACAGTTTGGTTATATCCGGATTCGCGAGGGGTCCAATACCCCTTGAACCGCCCTGCGACTCCCTCTATAGACCGCGCACCGACGCGGGCGCCACCGCGCGGCGGACTGTTGCATGTGTCGCATCGGGCTGTCGCAGGGGCACCACGGCGGGGCGGTTAGCTCAGCGGTAGAGCACTACGTTGACATCGTAGGGGTCACTGGTTCGATCCCAGTACCGCCCACCATGCGCCCCTCTGGCGCGGAAGACGACCTCGCGCCGCTGGTGCGATACGACTGCGCGCCAAAGGCGCGCCCCGAACCGCCCGAAGGGGCACGAAACGCAACACGGCGCCTGCCGCGCGCCGCGAGGAACAGGAGTAGACCATGAAGGTCAGGAACTCGCTTCGCTCGCTCAAGCAGCGTCACCGCGATTGCCGTGTGGTGCGCCGCAAGGGTCGGGTCTATGTGATCAACAAGACCCAGAAGAAATTCAAGGCACGCCAGGGCTGACAGCCCGGCACTGCCGCTGGAGAATTTGACAGGACCGCGCCGGAGAACCGCTCCGGCGCGGTCCTGTCATTCGTACCGGCCAAAGCGACAGGCCCTGACGTCGTCAGAGATCCTCGCGGGCCGACACGACATAGAGCGGCAGGTCCCTGTAGAACGTGGCGCCGACGGTCAGCCGGATCGGCACGACAATCCCGCCGCGGGCCATGAGGGCCCGATCCTCATGCGGGCGCCCATCGAGGATCAGTCGGTCCGGGCTTTCCGGCAACCGCACGTCCAGCCCCGTAAAGGCGCCGATCCCCATCCCTGCCAGCGGGCTGCGCGACTGGCCGAACAGCAGGCAGGCCGCACGATTGGCGTAGCAAACTTCCCCGCCTGCCGTGACGACCATCACCGCATGGGGCAGAACTTCCAGCCCTGCGCGCAGATCGTTGTCGGGAACATTGGCGACGGCATGGCAGACGATGCGCCCGTCATCATCCATCAGCGGCTGGATCACGCGCCGCCACGCCCGCACGAAGACCTGCCTTGGCGGCTCGTGGACGCTCAGGGCCGATTCGCGCCGCATCGATACCGCGTTATAGAGCGCCGTGAAGAACAGCGCGACATGCCCCCCGATGGACGACGTGCGCTGCCCGGTCAGATCGGTCTGGTAGACCTCGGCAATCTTGGTGCCGTAATGGCGATAGACATAATCGTCGCCGTCGTTACCGACCGGGGCCACGACCATCGCCCAATCCGCCAGCGCCGCGAATTCCTCACTATCGAGCCAGGACAAGGGCAGCGGCCCGCCGTCTTCCCCGCAGCCGCGCAGGAAGCTGCGCAGGATCGGGTGGCGGGCATCGGCCAGTGTCGGGCGCCACACGATCATCGGCGACGGGGCGCCATGCGCCGCGAAAAGGGCACCCGCCGCATCGGACCGGCCCTGTGCCAGAGTCGCGGCCAGCGATTCGACAGCGTTGATCGCGGCTCTGGCCGGCGGGGTCGTCATGTCGCTTGCCATCGCATGTCCCAATCCTGTCCAGTTGGCCTCCGGGCTCCTCCGGGCCGCACCGGCCCCCTGATATGCCCTATCATCCTTCACATGGCGTATCACGCCGCATCACCAGATCATATTCACCAGATCGGGCACTTGCTGCACTGCGGAAAGTCATGCAGACAGTGCAATGCAGCATTGTTGCGCCACGCACTTTGCATCTGCGGCATGGCGGCCTATGTACGTTTCACGAGCAGGGTTCCTCCTCCCTCCCTGCCTCGAAGGATTGCCGCTGGCCCCTCCTCCTCCCTGGGTCATGCGCGATCAACGGCGGCACCGCTCCTCCTCCCTCACGCGGTGTCGCCGTTTTCCTTCGCCCGATACCGGAAAGGCAGCGCCCGGTCACATGGCCAGATACGCAAAGGGGCTCCCGGCGATGCCGAAAGCCCCCCTGCTATTGACGGTGGCCCCGGCGATACCGGCCCGCACCCCCATGCCAACGACATGATGTCCGCAACACGCTCCTCCCTGCGTGAGCGGCTCACCCCGCGCTTTGAAGATATTCCTCTTCAAGCCGGGAACGCGCCGCAGCGCGCCGTCGATGCATGGAGGGGGCCGAACGCATCACCTGGAACCAGCCCGCCAATCCCGCACCAAGCCCCGCAAGACACAGCACGAAGGTCATCGCGTGGGTCGGTCGCTCCCCCAGAACGCCGGACAGCGCGATGAACCCG
The DNA here is from genome assembly GCF_003254465.1 of Meridianimarinicoccus zhengii. GTDB lineage: Bacteria > Pseudomonadota > Alphaproteobacteria > Rhodobacterales > Rhodobacteraceae > Meridianimarinicoccus > Meridianimarinicoccus zhengii. Next base: position 16,221 of record NZ_QDFI01000015.1, on the reverse strand, counting down.
TACGTCCAGAAGGCCGTGAAGCCGACGACACACAGAATCGCCCAAAGCTTGCGCATGTCAGGTTCCCCTTGCCGATGATGTCAGCGTGCTGAAACAGGCTGGCACGCATCCGTCATGCCCGAGGATAAAGGGTTGCGTCAAGTGCATATGATGTATGCGATTTTTGCTGCGCCGCAGCGTGTCAAGACATGCGATGGTCAAAGAAATCCATTCTGAACCTTTCCGGTTCAGAACCCGGCCGCCGATCCGCCCGTCATCGGCATGGCTCGGACAGGGCACGGGGGCGGTGGATGACCGAATCGGTCCAAGGTGCGGCGTCTGCCGGGCCCTGATGTCAGTACACGCCCTTGTCAGCCTCGCCCGGTGCGATCCCGAGCGATTCCAGACCGCTTTCAAGGTAATCCGCCAGCATGGGGATGCCTGACAGATACGCTTCCGTGGCGTTCGTCGCCTCCTGCTGCGCGGTCGCGTAAGCTTCGTCGTAGTCTTCGGCGTCGAAACTATCGCGCCCGATCCACATGACCGCCACAAGGCTGTATTGCTCTTCCTCGGTCAGGTTCCCGATGAAGTCCCTGAGTTCCCGGGCCGCCAGCGAACCCGCGGCGGGGTCGCGCATCCCGTCATGGGCACCGACAACCGTCGACTCGTCGATTTCACGCGCCAGCGCGATCACCTGTGCGATCACGTCCGCATGGATCTCAGGCATGTCCCGATCCTTTCGTCACAACACGGGGCTTGTCACGGGGATCATGCGCCCGCCGCCATCCAGGTGCAAGGCGCGTGCATGTCACGCCCGCGCGCCGAAGATCCGGGTATAGAGAAACTCGGGCAACAGGCGGCTCAGCCGGAACACGGTCGAGAAAAGCCACGGGAAATCCACCGCGAACCGGTCGCTTTCCATGTGTTTCAGCATGGCCCGCGCCGCCGCGTCGGGTTCCATCAGGAAGGGCATCCTGAAATCATTCTTGTCCGTCAGGCGCGTGCGGATGAAGCCCGGATTGGCAAGCTGGACGTCGATCCCCGAATTGTGCAGGTCGCATTGCATCGACTCCGCCAGCGACATGATCGCCGCCTTGCTGGCACTGTAGCCGATGGTGCCGGGCAGGCCGCGATACGCCGACAGGCTGCCGGTCAGCACGATATGCCCGCCGCCGCGCGCCAGCATCTGCGGCAGCACCGCACCCACCGACCGGATTGCCCCGTTCACGTTCACGGTGATCATCTGCGCGGCGCGATCGCTGTCCCAATCGGTCGCCTTCATGGGCCAGTAGACCCCGGCCAGATACACGAGCCCGTCGACGCGGCCCAGTTGCGCCTCGGCGGTGGCGACCGCCTCCGGGTCGGTGGCGTCCATCGGCAGGACGTGGCAGCGACCCGGCAACTCCGCCGCAAGCGCATCGAGGGAACCACGATCCCGCGCCGACAGGATCAGTTCGGCACCTGCCGCGCTCATACGGTGCGCCAGTGCGCGTCCAAGGCCCTCGGACGCCCCGACGAGCCAATATCGCTTGCCGATCCATTCCCTTTTCATTCAGCGGCGACCCTTTCGGACTCGGCGGCCGCGACAGGGCGCATCGTCGCCACGAGTTCGGCGACACGGAAGCCGAACTTGCGGAACTCGCTGCGGTTGATGATCGTGCCGTTTTCCATGAGATACATCCAGTCGGTCGCCTGCAGGACGTGGCCGCCCGAGCTTTCGGGAAGCCGGATCGCGTAACGCAGCATCACGCCGGTCCCCTTCTGGGCACCCCGTCCTTCGCCCACAAGATCAGGCGCCGTGGCGGTGATCGCACCCTCCGGCCCGACCTTCAACACCCATGAGCGATCCTGCACGGTGCCGCTGTCATACCGGAAATGCTCGGTCATCGTTCCCGTATCGCCATCCCATTCCGCATGCATCTCGGCTACGAACCGCGCCGCGACCCGGCCCGTGGGTCCGTAGATCACGCCTTCGCTGGCGATGTCGCCGGTCAGATGACGGCGGATGTCGAAATCGGGGCCTTGCCCGGCGTAGTCTTCGGGCGATTGCGCCCCGAAGCCGACGAATCTGCGGGCCAGTACCTGGGCGAGACATGCAAGGATGGCCCCCAGGGCGACGTAGATCAGAACGTCCATGGTCTAGCTCTCCTCCAGCTTGGTCGCGGCCAGCAGGCCAATGGCGACCAGTTTCAGAACACAGGGGACAAGTGCGTAGAGCAGCGTCAGGCGCCACAGCGCGGCCGGATCGTTGTCCCCACCCACGGTGAACCCCCCGGCCTCCAGCAGCGGCAGCAACGACGCCGCTGCAAGCGCAAGGGTGAATTTCGAAACGAGCGACCAGAGCCCGAAGCCCTGCCCGCCATTGGGTGAGATATCGGCCATGCGCCGCGCGAACAGGGCCGGTAGCAGCGTCAGGTCGGCGCCGATGGTCGCACCCGACAGCACGCAGATGATGGCGAATGGCAGGGTATCGCCGTCGCCAAGGGCCAGCACGGTGGCGAAACTGGCGATGGCCAGCACCATCGCGCCCAGAAGCGCGCGCTTCGCCCCGATCCGCCCCGCCAGCCAGCCCCAGCCCGGCGCGGACAGCGCGGCGGCAAGAAAGAACAGCACCAGAAGCGGCCCTTCCCAGCCTGGCGCGCCCAGACGGCTTTCGACGTAGAACAGGAACAGGGTGGAACTGACCGCAAGCGGCGCGGCGTTCACCAACGCGAGAATCAGAAGCCGCCGCGCGGTGCGGTCGCGCAGGATCGCGCCGATGGGAGTGGGCTCCTCGCGTGAGATGCTGCCGCGCCATTCCGGCGCCATGGAAAGTGCGGCCAGCAGCGCCACCGCGGCGAAGAGCCACGCAAAGACCGCCTCGGGCGTGGCCGACACGCCCGCCAGCAAGGTCGGCGCCACGGCCGCAAGACACACGCCGGTCAGTGCGCCGCTTTCGCGCCATGCGGCCAGTTGCACGTGGCCGCCGGGCAGCCCGCCCGCCTTGGCGACACCCTGCGCATAAAAGGTGATCGTCAGGAAACTGAACGCCGTGAACAGCCCCGTCACCGTCAGCGCGAACCACAAAACCGGCGACACCGGCGGGGCCACCGCGAACAGACCGACCATCGACAGCGCCAGCAGTGCGGTCCCGACAGCCACGGCCCGGCCACGCGCCCTCTCCAGCCGTTCCGACACCCAGCCCAGCACCGGGTCCTGCACCACGTCGAACAGCCGCAGCCCGAACAGAACCGCCCCCAGCAGGGTCAGGCTGACACCGTAGCTGTCGGCGAAGAACTTGGGCGCGTAGATGTAGATCGGCAGCCCCGCCCCCGACAGGACGGCCCCGAACAGCGCCCATGCAGGCAGGCGCGCGCCGGGGGCGGTCAGGGTCGTGGCGGTCATCGGGACACCTCCTCGGCGGGTGGTGCGGGGCGCGGATGCCAGCGCGCGCCTTTCCACCACAGGACCAGCGCCTGCCAGTGGATCAGCCCCAGCACTCTCCGCGACCCGAAGGGCCGGCGCAGCGCTGCCCGCAGGATCGCGCCGTCGGTCAGCGGCCCACGCTGCCCCGTGAGAGTTGCATAAAGCCGCTCGCCGTTCGGAATGCGATAGTCGATCCACACGCCGACCCGATCGTCGCGGATGTCAAATCGGAAGACATAATCGCCCCCCACCGGCTGGAACGGCGAGACATGGAAGATCTTGGATGCCTGCAGCCGTTCGTGCCGGGTGATCGGGCGCTGGTCGGGATGATGGCACAGGTAAGAATGGCGGTCGCCGAAGGTGTTCGACACCTCGGCAATGACCGCGCGCAGGCTGCCATCGGCGCCATGACACAGCCAGAAGCTGACCGGGTTGAACACATGGCCCAGCACCCGCGGCTGCGCCAGCAACAGGATCGGCCCATCGCAGCGATCCAACTGGTGCGTCGCCAGCACCTCGCGCGCCCAGGCCACGCCATGCCCCTCCCCCGGCGCCCCGCCATGGTCGCGATCGTGCAGCGCGGTCAGGTTGCCCCGGTTGCGCGAGAACAGGCGCGGCCCCACAGCGCGGTCGGGATCGCAAAGGACGTAATCGACCGAATACCGGAACGCATTGGCCACCCGGCCCTTGCGCCCGTGAAAGGTCACGCCCCGCACATGATCCACGCCGTCCTGCGTCACGCCGCCAGCACCCCCGTCCGGTCCGAGATCGCGTTGACCACGTCCATCGCCGTGGCCAGCCCGTCCTCGTGAAAGCCGTTGCGCATCCATGCGCCACAGAACCACGTGTTGCGATGCCCGTTCAGGGTGGCCACCGCCCGCTGCGACGCCGCCATGCCCAGATCATACACCGGATGGCCGAACTGCACCGTGTCGTAGACCTTCGCCGGGTCGATCTCGCGCGTGGCATTCAGCGTCACGAAGAGCGGATCTTCCTTCGGGATCGGCTGGAGCGAGTTCATCCAGTAGGTCAGCCCGATATGGTCGCGCCCACCCAGACCCTCGGCATAGTTCCACGATGCCCAGCAGCGCCGCCGCACCGGCATCAGGCTCTCGTCGCAATGCAGCACCGCGGTGTTCGGCTGATAGCGCACTCCGGCGAGCGCCGCACGCTCCACGCTGTCGGCGTCGCCCAGCATCCGCAGGCTGTCATCGCCATGCGTGGCGAAGATAACATGGTCGAAGGATTCCCACTCCGCACCTTCGGCCTTTATCCGCACGCCGGGCCCGTCCCGTTCGACGCGGGCGATGGGCGCATCCAGCCGGATATCGACACCGCGGGCGCGCATCGCATTTTCTAGTCGGCGGACGTATTCGATGGACCCGCCCCGCACGGTGAACCACTTGTGCTGCCCGGTAGCGCCCAGCAGGGCATGGTTGCGAAAGAATCGCACCATCGCCGCCGCCGGAAAATCGAGGATGTCGCGCTCCGGCATGGACCAGATCGCGCCCGAGAAGGGCAAAAGGTAATGGTCGCGGAACCGCGCACCCGTGCCCAGCCGGTCCAGCAGATCGCCGATCGTCAGGGCATCGTCCTGCGCCAGTGCCTCGGCCCGCGCGTTGAAGCGGAATATGTCGCGCAGCATACCGAGAAAGCCGGGGCTGATCGCGTTGCGCCGCCGCCCGAACAGCGAATTCAGCGTATCGATGGAATACTCGATCCGTCCGCCGTCGATGGACGCCGCGAAGGTCATGTTGCTTTCGGCCACCGGCACGTCCAGTTCCGCGAACAGCGCCGTCAGATGCGGATAGGTCGCGTAGTTGAACACGATGAACCCGGTATCCACGGGCTGGTCCCCGCGCCGACCCGCGATCACCGTGCGGGCATGACCGCCAAGGCGCCGTTCTGCCTCGAACAGGGTCACGTCGTGATGCTGACCCAGGCGATACGCCGCGCCCATCCCCGAAATACCCGCGCCGATCACGGCCACCCGCAAGGGCACCCCGCCTGTCGTGTCGTATGGCATACCTACCCCGATATCTTTTCTTACACCGTTGAAAGGCATACGCAGGCCAGACACAAGCGGATGACAATGGGCGACAAGGCCGGTGCCCGTGCCCACGTTTCCAAGAACGGTCCGTATGCGCGCATGCGATCCGCAGGCGACAAAGAATGATCCGAACGTGGCTTTCGGCACTATACAATGCCGAAGATGTGAGGTTTGGCCGAAGGCAGCCGCTAGACGCGTGACATGCCACGCATATGTTGCGACACGACACGCGATGCTGCGGTTTGGGACTTCACGGTGACGACGAACGACACACGGGACGCGGAATGGGCACACTGCATCGCGCGGATACGTGCGGATCGGGACGAAACTGCCTTCGTGACGCTGTTCCAGTATTTTGCGCCGCGCGTGAAGGGGTTCCTGATGAAGTCGGGGGCAAGCAACACGATGGCCGAGGAATGCGCGCAGGACGTGATGGCGACGGTCTGGCAGAAGGCGCACCTGTTCGACCCCACACGTGCCAGCGTGGCAACGTGGATCTTCACGATCGCGCGCAACCGCAAGATCGACATGCTGCGCCGGCAACGGCGCCCGGAACCGGACGATCTGGCCTGGGGGCCGGAGGACGAACCGGACCAGGCGGACATCCTGGTCCTTCAGCAGGAAAGCGAACGGCTGGCAGAAGCCCTGAAGGCACTTCCCGAGAAACAGCGCGTGCTGGTGGAACGCGCCTATTTCGGGGATCTGTCCCATGGCGAAATTGCCGCAGAAACGGGATTGCCGCTGGGCACGATCAAGTCGCGGATTAGGTTGGCACTTGAACGATTGCGGCACGAGATGAAATGAGACGTGGAATGGCTGTAACGCATCATATCGGCGATGAATTCCTGATGGCCTATGCCGCGGGCGTGCTTCCCGAAGCTTTCAGCGTGGTCGTGGCGGCCCATGTATCCCTTTCGGATGACAGCCGCGCACGGCTCGGCGCCTACGAGACGGTGGGGGGCGCCGTTCTGGACACAGTGGACCCGGCGCACATGGACGATGGCGCATTGTCGGCGACGCTTGCGCGGATCAAGGGCCACGCGCCCACCGCGCGCGCGGCGACACCCCGCCGAACGCCGGGCGTCCTGCCCGACGCGGTGCAGCGCTATGTCGGCGGCGATGTCGGGTCGGTCGCATGGCGCAATGTCGGACGCGGCGTGAAGCAGGCCATCCTGCCCACGCAGGATAGCGCGAAGGTGCGGCTGCTCTACATCCCCAGCGGCATGGCCATGCCCGATCACAGCCATGGCGGCACGGAGATGACGCTGGTGCTTCAGGGCGCTTACCGGGATGCGGACGGCGCGTATCACCGCGGCGACATCGAGGTAGCGGATGAAGACGTGCAGCACACGCCCGTCGCGTTCGGCACGGACGACTGTATCTGCCTGACAGCCACCGATGCGCGGCTTCGCTTCACGTCCGTGCTGCCGCGGCTCGCCCAGCCTTTCCTGCGGATCTAGCGCCCGTGCCATCGTCAGGGCGGTTCCTGCCAGCACTGCGCAATAGGGTATCACCCAAACGCTGCACGCCCTCCTATTAGCCCGCTTTCTCGATGACCGCAGGCGCGGACGCATCCTCGAAATCGAACGCGTCCATCCGCTGGGCGCGGCGTCCGGCCTTTTCGGCAGAGATGCGAATCTCTGAAATATCCTTCTGCGCCTGCCCGAAATGTCGATCTAGATTCTCGACCCGCCCGACCAGCCGCTCCACATCCGCGTGCAGCAGGTGCAGTTCGCGCCGGATCAGCCCGGCCTGTTCGCGCATCCGCACGTCCTTCAGTACCGACCGCAGGGTGTTCAGCGTCGCCATGCAAGTCGTCGGCGACACCAGCCAGACCCGCGCGGCGAAGCCTTCGCGCACCAGTTCGCCGAACCGCGCGTGCAACTCGCTGTAGACCGCTTCGGAGGGCACGAACATCAGCGCGCCGTCGGCGGTTTCCCCCTCGATGATGTACTTCTCGGCGATTGCCTTGATATGCCGCCGCACCGCCATGCGCAGGTCGCGCGCCGCCTGCGAGCGGGCGTGGTCCGTATCGGCGTCGATCAGCGCCTCGTAGGGTTCCAGCGGGAACTTGCTGTCGATCACCAGCGGCCCTGGCGGCTGCGGCAGGTGGATCAGGCAATCGGCGCGCTTGCCGTTGCTCAGCGTGGCCTGCATCGTGAAACTGTCCGGCGGCAGCGCCTTGGACACGATGTCGTTGAGCTGGATTTCCCCGAACGCGCCGCGCGCCTGCTTGTTCGACAGGATGTCCTGCAGGCCCAGCACGTTGCCCGACAGTTTCTCGATATTGGCCTGCGCCTTGTCGATGGTCTCCAGGCGGGTCTGCAATTCGCCCAGCGATCGTGCTGTGCGCGTGGCCGACCCTTGCAGGCTGTCGCCCATGGCCCGCGTGACCTCGGCAAGCCGTGTTTCCATCGTCGCGAGTGTCGCGGCCTGCGCGCGGGCCTGCGCCTCGCCCACCTGCGTCAGACCGCCCGACAGGCGCTGCTGCGCGTCGCTCACGTCCTCCACCCGCCGCGCCACGGCGGTCAGGTGCTGCGCCAACGGTTCGATGGTGCGCGCGGCCCGCGCCTGCCCGCGTAGCGCCAGCAGGACAAGCAGCACCAGCAGGGCCGCCACGCCCGCGCCCGCCAGAACGGCCATCCCCACCGGGTCCGCCGGGTCGATCTGCCATGGCCCGACCGCGATCATGTCCGCCCGAACAGCCGTTCGATATCGGCCAGTTTGAGTTCCACATGGGTCGGGCGACCGTGGTTGCACTGGCCCGACAGTGGCGTCGCCTCCATCTCGCGCAACAGCGCGTTCATCTCCTCGGCGCCCATGCGCCGCCCCGACCGGACAGAGCCGTGACAGGCCATGCGCGACAGCACCGCGTCGATTCGTGCCTCCAGCTGGCCAGACGCGCCCAGATCGGCCAGTTCGTCGGCGATGTCGTGCAAGAGCCCCGCCGCGTCCACCAGCCCGAGGATCGCCGGGGTTTCCCGCACCGCCACGGTGCCCGCCCCGAAAGGTTCCACCACCAGGCCGAGCGCTGAGAGAGATTCGGCATGGTCGAGGATCAGGGCGGCGGCATCTCCCATGTCCACGATCTCGGGGATCAGCAGGGCCTGTGCGGCCACGCCATTGGCGGCGCGCTGCGCCTTGAGGCGCTCATAGACCAGCCGTTCATGGGCAGCGTGCTGGTCCACGATCACCATGCCTTCCGCAGTCTGCGCGATGATGTAGTTCTCGTGCACCTGCGCCCGCGCCGCGCCAAGCGGGCGGTCCGTCGGCGCGGTGTCGGCGGGCACGGGATCGTGGCGGGCAGAGGGCGCGGCGGTTTCCGCGAAGCCCATCGGTTCGGGCGCCTGCATGGCATAGCCCGTCGCCCGGGCGCCCAGTCCGGGCCGATCCATCTGGTAGACACGCGCGGCCGGAACCTCGGCCCGCATCGCGCCCAGCGTCGCCCCGGCCACGGTGGAAGATGCCCGGTGCCCGGCTTCCGCCAGCGCATGGCGCAGCGCCGACACGATCAGCCCGCGCACGAGGCCGGGATCGCGGAACCGCACCTCGGCCTTGGCCGGGTGCACGTTGACGTCCACCAGCACCGGGTCGCAATCGATGAACAGGGCCGCCGCCGGGTGCCGGTCCCGCGACAGCACGTCGGCATAGGCCGCCCGCAGCGCACCGATCAGCAGCTTGTCGCGCACCGGGCGGCCATTAACGAATAGGAACTGCGCTACCGCGGCCCCGCGGGAATAGGTCGGCAGCGCCGCCAGACCGCGCAGGGCGATCCCGTCGCGCACAGCATCTATCCGCAGCGCGTTGTCCGCGAAATCGCGCCCCATGATCCGCCCGAGCCGCCCGTCCAGCGCCCCCCACAGATCGCCGCCTTCGGGATCCGCGCGCAGCACCACGCGCCCATCGCCGCCGCCGGTCAGGTCGCGCAGGGTGAAGCCCACGAAGGGCTCCGCCATCGCCAGCCGCTTGACCACGTCGGCAATCGCCTGCGCCTCTGCACGGTCGGTGCGCAGGAACTTCAGGCGGGCGGGTGTGGCGTGAAACAGGTCGCGCAACTCCACCACCGTGCCCACCCGCAGTGCCGCGGGGCGCACATCGCCCTGCCGCCCGCCAGCGACGGAAATGCTGGCGGCATCGGCCCCGCCATGGCGACTGGTGACGGTCAGCCGCCCGACCGCCCCGAGCGACGCCAGCGCCTCGCCGCGAAAGCCGAAGCTGTGGATGTTCAGCAGGTCCGACCCGTCGATCTTGGACGTGGCGTGCCGCGCAAGCGCAAGCGGCAGGTCCGCCGCGGGTATGCCGTGCCCGTCATCGGTGACACGCAGAAGCGTCCGCCCGCCATCGGCAAAGGCCACCTCGACGCGCCGCGCCCCCGCGTCGAGCGCGTTTTCCACCAGTTCCTTGACCGCGGATGCCGGGCGTTCCACGACCTCCCCCGCCGCGATACGATTGATCGCCGCCTCGGAAAGCTGCGCAATCCTGGGGGTAGCCTGGTGGATGTTGGGGTCTGGTGCCTGCATGACACCAGACCTAGCATGAGCGGAGGTGATTCACTAGGGGGCGATCAGTTCCCGGCGGTCAGACCCTCGGGCTGGCCCACCACGAAAAATGTCAGCGCATCGGGGTCGAGCAGTTCAGCCGCCACGCGCCGCACATCTTCGACCGTCACGGCCGCGACCTTGTCGTTGCGCGTGGCGATGTAATCGGGCGTCAGCCCGTCAAGCTGCATCCCAACCATGATCCGCGCGATGGACGCGTTGCTGTCGAACCGCAGCGGGTAGCCGCCGATCAGATAGGTCTTGGCGGCCTCCACCTCGGCCTCGGTCGGGCCTTCGGCGGCCATGCGCGCCCATTCCGCGCGCACGACATCCACGGTTTCGGCGGCACGGGCATTGGCGGTCGACGCACCCCCGACATACAGGTCCGCGTGATCCTTCGCGCTGAGATAGGAATAGATCCCGTAGGTCAGCCCGCGTTTCACCCGGACCTCTTCGGTCAGACGCGACCCGAATCCGCCGCCGCCAAGGATCTGGTTCACCACATAGGCCGCGAAGAAATCGGGGTCATGGCGGTCTATGCCCGGCTGCCCGAAACTGATCACCGATTGCGGCGTCGGGAAGTCGATGACCGCGGTGCCGCCGTCGAAGGACCGCGCCGCCGGACCGGGCAATTCGGCCCCCGTTTCGGGCAGCCCACCCAGCACCCGGTCGACGAGCGCGGCCAGATCCTCGGCGGTGATGTCCCCCGCAGCCGCCACATGCACCCGGTCGCGGGCCAGGGCACCGGCATGCGCGTCCAGAAGATCGTCGCGGGTCAGCGCCGCCACGCTGTCCAGCGTGCCGTCGCCGGGCCGGGCATAGGGATGGTCGCCATAGACCGCCGCGGCGAAGGCCCGCCCCGCGATGGCGTTGGGGTCCTCGGCATCGGACCGCAGACCGGACAGGACCTGCGCCCGGACCCGTTCCACCGCATCGTCGTCGAAGCGCGGCTCCACGAGCGCCACGCGCAGCAGGTCGGCGGCGGCCTCCTGTGTCTCCGACAAGAACCGCGCAGACACGCTGACGCTGTCATCGCTCGCGTCGAAGCGGAAGCTCGCGGCCAGATCGTCGCGGGCGGCGGCGAAGGCGCGCGCATCCATGTCGGCGGCCCCTTCCTCCAGCAACGCGGTCATCAGGTTGACCGCCCCGCCCTTGTCTGCCGGATCGAGGGATGTTCCACCGCGAAACACGATTTCCAGCGCCACGAAGGGGATCGTCGGTTCCTCCACCAGCCAGACCGAAATGCCGCCGGGGGTTTCGATCTCCTCGATGTCGATCTCGGCCGCGGCGGGCAGCGCCAGTGTAGCAACCGCGAGCGCGGCGAAGAGGATGCGGGGGATCATTGGGTCACCTCGGGGGTCTCGGCGGGCGCGGTCAGCCAGCCGGTGACCGAAGCCTCTGGGCGCAGCACGTCGCGCGCTGCGGCAAGGATGTCGTCGGCGGTCACCGCCTGGATCGCGTCGGGCCATGCGGCCACGTCATCAAGCGTCAGCCCGCTCGTCAACGCCGATCCGATCCGCTGGGCACGCCGCTGCACGTCGTCCATGTCATAGACCGCATCGGCGGCATATTGCCGTTTCAGCCGCGCGAGCTTGTCGGCATCCACGCCCGTTTCGATGAAGTCGGCCAGTACCACATCCAGTTCCGCCTCGATCTCGGAAAGGGTCGCGCCCTCGCCCGGTACCACGGTCACGTTGAAGGTCGTGGCATCCAGCGACATGCCGCCGTACCACGCGCCGGTATAGATCGCGTTGCCCGATCCGAACTGCATCCGTTCCGACAGGAAACTGTCCGTTCCACTGCCCAGCAGGTCCGACAGCAGCGTCAGCGCGGCGGCGCGGCCCTGATCGCCCGCGTCGCGTTCGGGGGCGAGGTAGCTGCGCGCGACGTAGGGCTGCGCCACGCGGGCATCCTCCAGCACGACACGGCGCGCGGCCATCTGCGGCGGCTCGGCGGGACGCATGCGCGCCCCGATCTCCGGGTTGGCCGGAATGGGGCCATAGTGTTCCTCGGCCAGCGCGCGCACGTCTCCGGGCGTCACGTCGCCCGCCACGATCAGGATGGCGTTGTTGGGCGCGTAATGCGTCCGGTAGAAATCGATCGCCGCTTCGGTATCCAGCCGTTCCATCTCGTGCCGCCAGCCGATGATCGGCACGCCGTAGGGATGGTTGAGATACTGCGCCGCCCGCATCTGTTCGCGCAGGATTGATCCGGGGTCGCTGTCCACCCGCTGCGCGCGTTCCTCGAGGATCACGTCGCGTTCGGGCAGGGCCACGGCATCCGTAAGCACCAGATCGGTCATCCGGTCGGCTTCCATGGCCATCATGTCAGGCAGAAGGTCGGCCGCGACCCGCTGGAAATACCCGGTATAATCCCACGAGGTGAAGGCGTTGTCCTGTCCCCCGTTGGCGCGGACCACGTCCGAGAATTCGCCGGGTCCCATGTCATCGGTGCCCTTGAACATCAGGTGTTCGAGGTAGTGCGCGATGCCCGACACGCCCGCCGGTTCATCGGCCGCCCCGGTGCGATACCAGACCATGTGCACCACGGCGGGCGCGCGATGATCCTCGACCACCACGACTTCCATGCCGTTGTCGAGTGTGAACTGGCTGACGCCGGCATCCGGCGCCGCCATGGCGGCCAGCGGGGCCGCGACAAGCGCGAAAGCGGCGACGAACCCGCTGCACCGTCGGGACATGGACATCATCGGGGCGATCCTCCGTTTGGTGACAGATACGCCCCGGCGCGGCCCGCGCAAGGCCGCGCGCGGTTTCGTGAGCGGTCAGTCCGGCTGGAGCGCGGCAGGCGGCGCGGTGCTGGTCGGCACGCCCGCCGCCGTCAGCCGGTCGCGTTCCGCCTGCTGGTCCAGCGACAGGTCTGCGTAGATGTCGAAATAGCGGTTCACGTTGAAGACCCGTTCCAGCACGCGCCCCGGATTGGACTGCCGGAAGGCAAGATCCTCGGCGGCGAGGGTCGCGCGGATTTCCGGGTCGCGGCCATAGCGCGACACATGGGTCAGGAACGCACTGTCCCCCGCCACCCCGGCATCGGGCCGGCCGCCAAGCGCAACCATGGCATCCTCGACCGGCGTCGGATCCGCACGGTTCGCGATGCCCGGCGCGGGCGGCGGCAGGGCGGTCGGATCGGGTGGCGTTTCCAGCGGTTTCGCGGGCGCCACCAGAAACTCGCTCGGCGAACGGCTGCCCGGGAAGCTCATGAGCTGCGGGTCCGATGCGCCGCAAGCCGCCAGCAGGCAGGGCAGAAGCAGGATCAGGGTCGGCACACGCAGGGTCACGGTTTCATCCTCGGGTCGGGCTCGGGTCGGGTCGCGGCCCCGTGTCTAGCGCAGGCCGCGCGCGCCGTCACCGGGTCTTTTCGGGCTGTGCCCAGATCACCAGCGCGATGGCCCCCCCGAAGACGCCGACATCCGCGACGTTGAAAGCGAAGGGGTTGGTGATCCCGCAGCACGACATGTTCAGGAAATCGGCCACAGCGCCATAGACCACCCGGTCGAGCACGTTGCCCATCGCACCGCCCACCAGCGCACCCGCGGCCCACATGATCGCCGGGCGCCCGTCGCGCCGCGCAAAACGGATCACCCAGGCGCAGATCGCCACGGCGAGCGCGATCAGCACCCAGCGGACCGCCACGGGATGCCCGGCGAACAGGCCGAAATTCACGCCCTCGTTCCAGCCCATGCGGAAGTTCAGCACAGGCGGCAGCACGTCGATGGCGAGCCGGTGCTTCAGACCCAGCCAGTGGACCACCACCCACTTGCTGCCCTGGTCCAGCGCGAAGACGATCAGCGCCGCGATGATCAGCCCGCGCATCGCGGGTCAGTGCCGGAAATGACGCTGGCCGGTGAAAACCATCGCCAGCCCTGCCGCGTCGGCCGCCGCGATCACCTCGGCGTCGCGCATGGACCCGCCGGGCTGGATCACGGCGGTCGCGCCGGCCTCGGCCGCAGTCAGCAGCCCGTCGGGGAAGGGGAAGAACGCGTCGGAGGCCACGACCGATCCGTGGGTCGGGGCTGCGTCCAGCCCCAGCGCCTCGGCCATGTCTTGCGCCTTGCGCGCGGCGATGCGGGTGCTGTCCACCCGGCTCATCTGCCCAGCCCCCACGCCTACCGTGGCCCCGTCCTTGGCATAGACGATGGCGTTCGACTTGACGTGCTTGGCCACGCGCCACGCGAACAGAAGGTCCGCCAGTTCGGCATCGGTCGGCGCGCGCTTTGTCACCACCTTCAGGTCACCGGCGCCGATCCGGCCCGTGTCCTTGTCCTGCACGAGAAACCCGCCCGACACCTGCCGCCATGTCAGTTGCTGTGCTGTCGGGTCCGGCAGGCCATCGGTGGTCAGCAGGCGCAGATTCTTCTTCGCGGCAAAGACCGCGCGCGCAGCATCGTCGGCACCCGGCGCGATCACGACCTCAGTGAAGATGCCGCTGATCGCCTCTGCGGTGGGGCCGTCCAGCGGCTGGTTCAGCGCGATGATCCCGCCAAAGGCCGAGGTGCGGTCGCAGTCGAAGGCGCGCCCATACGCCGCGGCCAGCGTCGCGCCGCGCGCAACGCCGCAGGGATTGGCGTGCTTGACGATCACGCAGGCCGGGCCGTCTTCGGGCGCGAATTCGGCCACCAGCTCGAACGCGGCATCGGTATCGTTGATATTGTTGTAGGACAGCGCCTTGCCCTGGTGCTGCACCGCCGTCGCCACGCCGGGCCGCGCGCTGCCATCGGTGTAGAACGCCGCGGCCTGGTGCGGGTTCTCGCCATAGCGCATGGGCTGCGCAAGCGTCGCCGCCACGGCGCGCCGCCGCGGAGTCGGCTCATCGATGGCGCCCGCCATCCATGTGGAAACCGCCGCGTCATAGGCCGCCGTGCGGGCATAGGCGATCTGCGCCAGCCGTTGCCGCAAGATCAGGTCGGTGCCGCCCGCTTCGACAGCATTCAGCACGGGGCCGTAATCCTCCGGGTCCACCACCACAGCCACATGGGCGTGGTTCTTCGCCGCCGCGCGGATCATTGCCGGGCCGCCGATATCGATATTCTCGATACAGGTGTCATAATCGGCGCCCGCCGCCACCGTCGCCTCGAACGGATAGAGGTTCACCACCAGCAGGTCGATCGCCCGGATCCCGTGAGCCTGCATCGCGGCGACATGGTCGGGGTTGTCGCGCAGCGCCAGAAGCCCGCCATGCACCGCTGGATGGAGCGTCTTGACGCGCCCGTCCATCATCTCGGGAAAGCCCGTCACCTCGGCCACGTCCGTCACCGCCAGGCCCGCGTCGCGCAGGGTCCGCGCCGTGCCGCCCGTGGACAGCAGACGCACACCCGCCCCCGCCAGCGCCGTGGCGAACGCCACCAGCCCGGTCTTGTCCGACACGGAAATCAGCGCGGTGGCGATGGGGGTGCGATCGGTCATGGGTTGGTGTCCTCGTATCGGTTCCGGGGCGCGAAGGCCGGGGTCGCGCGGTCGCGGGTCAGACGCCAGCGCAGGGTCAGCGCGGGCGCGGCGATCCGTCCTGCCAGCACGATCTGACGGCCGGTCGCGGGTTCGGGGCGGGTTTTCTCCAGATAGACGCCGGGGTCAAGCCGGATCGTCGCCCCCCCGTCATGGGAGAAATGCCACACATCCCGGCCCGGCAGTCGCAGGGTCACCGACCCGCTGTCCGGGTCGAGATCGGCCTTGACGTCCGGATGCAGATGGAACCGCAGCGCGAAGGCCACGCCGCCCGCGATACCGGCGAACCGCGCTCGGTCGGCCGCGCTGACGGCGCTGATCAGGTCCTCGCCCGCCAGTTCGTCGCCCGCCAGCGACAGGTCCAGCCTGCGGGCATGGACCAGCCCGAAGGCCGGGCCATAGCCGTTATGGGCGCCGACCACATGGCAATCGGGCACGTCCAGGTGCAGGTCGGTTTCCACCTCGGTCGGCCCGTCGCGCAGCACCGTGCCGCCGCGTCCCGGCGCCAGTGTGGCCAGCGACCGCCCCCCGAGCACGAGCGTGGAGTGCGACGCGGTCTGGCGCGCGGCTTCCTGCCAGTCCGGGCCAAAGCCCGCACCGCTGCCGATGCTGACGATCAGCGGCGCCCCTCCGACCGTCATTTCGAACGCCAGCGTGCCCGCGTGGGCGGTGCCGGGGCTTGCTTCGGGCGGTGCGGCCATGTCGGCGATCACCGTCACGGGACCGCGCGCCAACCGCGCGTAGCCCATCGGCAGCGCGGGCGGCGGCGCGCGGCGCGCGCTGGACACGG
>NZ_QDFI01000148.1 GCF_003254465.1 Meridianimarinicoccus zhengii | reverse complement strand
GCTGTGGGGCGATGCGGCGGACTGGCGGCTCGTCCCGGCGGATACCGCGGGCGACTGGGCCCCGGCCTCCCCCACCGGCTGGCTGATCCACGACACGCTCAGCGCCCGGCTGCATCCCGCCCGCGCCTGCGCCGCGCTCGCCGCGGCCATTCGCGCGTGGGGCGGAACCATCGGCCCCGATTTGCCCGCGCGGACCGGCGGCGCACCCGAGATCCACGCGACCGGCGCCGCGGGCCTTCTGTCGCTGTCCGCAGAGCTTGGCCGGAACGTCGGGCGCGCGGTGAAGGGGCAGGCGGCGCTGCTGCGCTGCGACCGCGCGGGGGCGCCGCAGCTATATGCCGACGGGCTGCACATCGTGCCCCATGACGACGGCACGGTGGCCATCGGCTCCACCTCGGAAACCGACTTCGCCGATCCGGCCGGCCATGATGCCCTGCTCGAAGACGTGATCGCCCGCGCCCGCGCCCAATGCCCGGTCCTCGCGGACGCGCCGGTCGTCCTGCGCTGGGCGGGTCTGCGCCCCCGTGCGCGCAGCCGTGCGCCCATGCTGGGGCCGCACCCGTCCCGCCCCCGCGTCTTCATCGCCAATGGCGGCTTCAAGATCGGCTTCGGCATGGCCCCGAAAGTGGCCGAGACCATGGCCGATCTCGTGCTCGACGGGCGGGACACGATCCCCGACGGCTTCCGCGTGACCGACAACCTGCGCTGACCGCGCCGGGGAAGACAGATTTTCAATTGAGAATCTGCGCCCGCGGTCCCGGTCAGGACATGCGCGCGGTCCGCAGGTCTGCGGCGGTGCGCAGCTCGTCCATCAGCTCGACCAGGGCCTTTTCGTACAGCTCGTTTTGCAACCGGCCCTCCGCGTCGAACTCCTTGGACGGTCCGGCCACCAGCACTTCCGGCCCCGGCACAAGCAGCGGACGGAACGGCGCAAGGCAAAGACGCAGCGCATACTGCCCGCGCGCGCCACCCGCCCGGCCCGCATTGGCCGACATGATCGCCACCGGCTTGCCCTGCCACGGGTTGCCCTCGGTCCGGCTGATCCAGTCGAGCGCGTTCTTCAGCACACCCGATACTGACTGGTTGTATTCCGGCGACGCGATCACCACCGCATCCGCTTCGGCGATCAGGTCGGCGGCTCGCTGCACCGCACCCGGCACGCCCTCCGCCTGTTCCAGGTCACCATCGTAGAGCGGAAACCGGATATCGGCCTGCGTGAAGTCGCACTCCCCGGCACGGCGCACCGCCTCGTTCAGCAGCCTGAGGTTCCATGACCCCGCGCGCAGCGATCCGCACAGCCCCACCAGTTTCAGCCTTGTCATCGTCAACTCTCCTGTCCTGACCGGGAAAACACCTAAGCCCCCGCGCTCAGAACTCCACCCCCGGCTGCGCCTTGATGCCCGCGCGGAACGGGTGCTTCACAAGCTCCATCTCCGTCACAAGGTCCGCCGCCGCGATCAGCTCGTCCTTCGCGTTGCGCCCCGTCAGCACCACATGGGTCATCGCCGGCTTCTCGGCCTCCAGAAACGCCACCACCTCCGCCACGTCGAGGTAATCGTAGCGCAGCGCGATGTTGATCTCGTCCAGCAGCACCATCCGGTTGGCCGGGTCCCGGATCAGCTCCTGCGCCTTGCCCCACGCCGCCTGCGCCGCCGCCACGTCCCGCGCGCGGTCCTGCGTTTCCCAGGTGAAGCCCTCGCCCATCGTGTGGAACGCGCACAGCTCGCTGAAATGCCGCCCGATCAGGTCGCGCTCACCCGTCTCCATGCCCCCTTTGATGAACTGCACCACCGCACAGGGAAACCCGTGCGCGATGCAGCGAAAGATCATCCCGAACGCGGCCGAGGATTTCCCCTTCCCCTTCCCCGTATGGACGATCACCAGCCCCTTCTCGCCTTCCTTCGTCGCCATGATCTTGTCGCGCGCGGCCTTCTTCTTGGCCATCTTCGCCGCGTGCCGGGCCAGGTCGTCGCTCTCGTCGGTCATGTCATCCCCTTTTGGCCGCACCCTCGCCCATCGCGCCGCGACCGTCCAGCCTCAGAACAGCCAGCCCACCACCACCGGCACCGCCAGCGCGGTAAACAGCGCGTTCAGCCCCATGGCGATCCCGGCAAAGGCCCCCGCCGTCGGGTCCACCTGGAACGCCCGCGCCGTCCCGATCCCGCTGGCCGAATTGCCCGCCGCGAAGCCCCGCGCGCGGTAATCCGTCACCCCCAGCGCGTCGAACAAGGGCGTCACCACCACCGCCCCCGTGATCCCCGTCAGGATCACCAGCGCCGCGGTCAGCGACGGGATCGCCCCGATCGCCTCCGCCACGCCAATGGCGATGGGGGAGGTCGCGGATTTCGGCGCCAGCGACAGCAGCACCTCGCCCCGCAGCCCCAGCGCCCAGCCGATCCCCAGCCCCGTCAGCATCGCCGCCAGACCGCCCGCCACCAGCGCCGCAAGCATCGGCAGCACCGTGCGCAGGATCACGCGGCGGTTGGCATAAAGCGGCACGGACAGCGCCACGGTCGCGGGCCCCAGCAGGAAATGCACGAACTGCGCCCCGTCGAAATACACGTCATAGGTCGTCCCCGTCGCCAGCAGCACCGAACCCAGCAGCACCATGGCGATCAGCACCGGGTTGACGAAGGGCCGCCGCCCGCTCGCCCGGAACGCCCAGTCACCGATGGCATAGGCGAGCACCGTGGCCGTCAGCCACCACAACGGGCTGTCGGTCAGGTAGACCCAGATCTCGCCCACCGGGGTCACAGCCGCCCCTCCACCAGCCGCAGCACGGCGGCAAAGGTCAGCACGCTCGTGATCAGCCCCGCCAGCGTGCTCGCCACCAGCGCGAGCAGGAGGGCGACCCCATGCTCCCCCAGCAGGTGCAGATGCGCCACGACGCCCACGCCCGCGGGCACGAACAGCAGCGACAGATGCGCCAGCAACCCCTCCGCCAGCCCCCGCACCACGCCGTAGAGCGCCGGAAATGCGAGCATCAGCCCCGCCAGCAGCGCCATGCCCAGCACCGGCCCGGGCAGCGCGAGGCCGAGGCCGGTCACGACGACCTGCCCGGCAAGCTGGCAGGTGAACAGGATGGCGATGGCGTGCAGCATGAGGTTGCTCCGTTGCGGCAATATCGTCTTTTAACATGTCCGCAAAGGAATGCGACGGCCTGCATCGGCGCGTCGCTTGCCTAATGTGCTGAGCTTCTCAACGCGACGCAGGCGCGGCTAGAAACACTGCAGATGTCCGCTCCGAGCCCAGACAGGGTCAACCCGAGATTGTGTGGTTGGCAATCCGAGCACGAGATATAGTTGCATCGGCTGATAGGGTCGTCTGAGCTAAGTCGGCTTAGGCCGGTCTAAGTAGTTCAGGCTGAACAAACTTCTGGCTGGCCGCTCTGACGATTGCCGCGACAGTTTTCAGC
>NZ_QDFI01000147.1 GCF_003254465.1 Meridianimarinicoccus zhengii | reverse complement strand
GGCCGGCTGCGCGCGCGTGCTGGCCTTCGCCTGGGCGCGGCTGCGGTCGGCCACGCCCGACGATCACCACATGCTGAGCGAAACCGTCGCGGCCTCGCGGCTCGTGGCGCTGCGCGACGGCGGGCCGCTCGGTGCTGCGGACCACGCGGCCCATCTTTTTGCCGACCTGCGCGCATGGCATGTGGCCGGGCACGCGCCGGGCCTGCCGGTGCCGCTGGCGCGCGACGAACAGGATGCGGTGGACCTCAAGCTCGTCGCGGTGATGGTGTGGCTGCTGTCCGAACGCGGCGCGGACATAGCCGAGGAATCCGCCCTTCTCGACATGGCGATGGCGCTGGCGCGGGCCTGCCGCCACGGCGTGCTTGCGGCCATCGGCGACCCGGACCGGCTGGCGCACGAACTCAAGACCCTGTCCGACCATCTCTGACCCCGGAGGGTGCTGCCCCATGTCCAGCCTGTCGCGCCCTGACGCCGACGCCGCCGACACCGCCCCGGTGCGCAAGTCCGCCCAGCGGCTGCGCTGGTTTCTTGCGGCCTTCTCCGACCAGGTCCGCCGGACCGAGGCCGAAACCGGCGTCACCTTTCGCTGCGACCAGGATGCGCTGACTGCGGCCTTCGCCGAATGGCTTCAGGATTTCCAGGTCCAGAAACCGTCCGAACTGGGGGAAAAGGCCAGCTATGTCGGGTTCGCCGCTGGGCTGATGCTGCGCACGCTGGTGCGCCGCGCGCCCGTCGTGGCGACCGCGAAGCCCGCCGATGCCGACGACACGCACCCGGCCTATTTCTGGCCCGAAGGGTACCTTTACGTGGCGTTCTGCCTGAATGTCCGCGGGCTGGTGCTGGAACACGATTTCCACGACCCGCAGCATCCCGGTGCCGAACTGGGGGATCCGCGCGTCTGGTGGAGCTTCCGCGAGAACGTGTCGCGCGACCCGTCGCTGGCCATCGCGTTTCTCGATCTCTTCGCCGGGGACGAACCCGACTGGACGATGCCGGACCTGTTCCGCAAGGGCAAGGCGCGCGAGATCGCGGGCCGCTTCTACGCCATGGAACTGACGGCCCCCGCCGAAGACTGACCTGCCCGCATGTCCGGTGCCGCCGGGATGCGGTCAAGCCCGCCCCGGATGCCGCCCCGGCCCGTCATGGCCGGGATGCCCGGTCTGCCCCATGGGCAACGGGATCGTCGGGCGCGGCGTTTCGGACTCGACTTGGCCCGGCCGCTTCCCGACACTGGCCACAGGACCGCGGGCGGTACCGCCATGCAGCGTCCTGCAAGCACGGCGTGTCGCCCGGGCGGGGCCACGCCATATCCCGCGGACAAGGAGGCGGCATGAACCACGACACCAGGGGGCTCCGGCACGCGCGCGAGGTCGAAGGGCATCTGCGCGCCCTCGACAGTTTCACCTCCGCCGCGCTCGGGGTGCTCGCCGTCGCCTCCGGCATCTATACCTATCTCGGGGTGCGCGGGCTGCTGGACGAAGGCGGGGCGCTGTCGCTCTTTGCCGCCGTGGCCTACAGCGCCGCGGTCTCCACGGCGATCTTCGTGTTCTGGTCCTATCTGCTGCGGCTGCTGCCCGCCATGCGCAGCGCCGCGTCGCGGCTGTGGCTGGTGCTGTCGATGGTGATCGGGTCGGCGGCGATCGTGGCCATGTCGTCCTGGCTCAACGCCGCGGCGCTGGCCGGGTCGGCTGCGGTCGAACAGCATCTCGCGCGCACCGTGCAGGACTATCAGGCATCGCTCGAACGCGCCCATGAAATCGCCTTGCAGGGTCAGGCGCTCCGGCTCGATGTCGCCCGCACCCGACAGGGGTTCGAGGATCTGTCGCAGCAGGAAGCGGGCGGTGGTCTGTCGGGGCTGGCGGGGCGGGGGGCCGTGTTCCGGGTCCTGACCCAGAAATCCGACGAGCTTGCGGCGCTCGAAGCGCTGATCGCCGCGCAGGAAGCCCCGGTCGCGGCCGCCTTCGCCGAAGGCAACGCCATTCTCAGCCGGATGCGGGCGCTGACCGTGGCGCCGGGGCCGGTGGACCAGCGCGGCGTGGAGTTTTCCGAGGAATCGGTGCGCCTCGCCGGGGTCATCACGACCATGCGCCAGCTTGCCGTCGCAGCACAGGTGGACCGCGCCGCGCGCGATCTGGCGCAGTCGGTCGTGCTGCCGCGGCTCGATGCGGGGGATGCGACCGGGCAGGCCGCCCAGCAGGCGACGATCACCTCGCTGCTGGAGGTTCTCGCCCAGCGGGCCGAAACGCTCCAGACCGCCGCGGCAGAGGTTCTTGCGCTCGAACCCGCGGCCGAGGTCGTCTACACGCCGATTTCCACGGCGGATGCGGTGATCCGCTACGCCGGCAACTTCGCGCCGTCATGGGCCGGGGCCATCGCCATCGACCTGCTGCCCGCCGTGCTGGTGCTGATCGTGGCCGTCGCGCAGGCGGCGATCCGGTCGGGCCGCGACCCGGCAGAGCCGGAGGATGCGATGACCGTGGCCGAACTGCGCGCTGCCGTGCTCGCGCTGCGGCAGGTGGAGGCCGCGGAGCGCGGCACGCCATCGCCGCCCGCGACCGCCCCGGGCGACGGGCCCGGCGCCGAGGACGCCCAAGACCCGGAAGATGCGGAAGACGCCGACAGGCCCGGCGGCGACGAGCGGTCCTATCCCCCCGCCAGGGCCGCGGAATGAGCGCGGCGGGAAAACCCCGCGCCTCCGGGACCAGCCGTGTCCTGCGCTGGCTTCTGGGCGGCCAGATCGCCCTTGCGGTCCTGCTGGTGGGGCTCGATCTCGGACCCTACATCCCCGGCATGCTCGCGCCGCCGCGCGCGCCCGAACTGGATCAGCCGACGCGCCCCGGCGACCAGACCCGCCGCTACCGGCCGCGCACACCGGCCAGCCCCGGCCCCGGCACGGGCGGCGACATGCCGCGCCGCCTGCTGGCCGCGCCGACGACCATCGACGGGGCGGAGGCATTGTCGCTGCGCGGGGCCATCGCCCCCGGCGACGCGGAGCGGATTTCCGCGGAGCTTGACGATATCCGCCCCGCCATCGTCAGTCTCGACAGTCCGGGCGGCAGCGTCATGGACGCGCTCGCGCTCGGGCGGGTGCTGCGCGATCTTGACATCGACACACGGCTGGAGGCCGGGGCGGTCTGCCTGTCCGCCTGTCCCTATGCCTTCGTCGGCGGCACGGCGCGGCATGTCGCGGACACGGCCCGGGTCGGCGTGCACCAGCACAGTTTCGGCAGTTCCGCGATGGTTCCGGCCTTTCTCGCCGTCGCGGACATCCAGCGCGGCCAGGCCGAGGTTCTGGCCCATCTCGATGACATGGGGGTGGACCTGCGGCTCATGGGGCCGGCCATGGCGACGCCCGCCAACGCGATCTACATCCTGTCCCCGGACGAATTGCGCGACTGGAACGTGGTCGCCGACTGACGCCCACCGCCGATGGCCGGGCACCGCACGCGCCGCGGGGCACGCGGTCCCCACGCTGCCGCGCGCCCGGCACGGCACCGCCTGTCCCGTCCCGGCGGG
>NZ_QDFI01000146.1 GCF_003254465.1 Meridianimarinicoccus zhengii | reverse complement strand
CTCCGTTTTCGATCTTGAATCAGAAATGAGACCAAACGGGAATCCCTTGATTGCAGACACGGCCTAGTGCGCAATGGGGTTGTGCTTCCCGGCCTTTGGCTCGCGATGGTGGTCCAGAATAATGCGGTCGGCTTGCGCGCGTCTGACTTTGGCCGACTTCGGCTTTGACATGGTGACAATGAGACGAACGGACAACCGATGGAGCCCTTTGACGAAAGCAGGCATGAGGCATGAGGGACGTCGGACGACGGCGCAGCCGCACACGGGGGCTCCGGATTTGGGTCAAGAGCTGACGCCACTTCGATTTTCTCAGCCGTTGGTCGAATTGTTGGCGCGGTTTGCTTCCAGCAAGGCGCTTAGGTCGACGTCAGGCCCAGTGCGGGGCAAAGTCTTCAGTTACCTTCACTTCTGTGCCTTGGCGCGGAGTCGAAATACGTTTGCTGTCCGGCTGGCCCTGGCGCGAGACGTGTTGAACGGGCCGCGCAACCCTGACCGCGCGCGCCTGTTTGATCTGGAGAACATGCGTGCCCAACTCGATATGCCTTCCGGTGATTTCAGAGCGGTGTTCGAGGCATGGATAGCGGCGGGTTTGCCCGGATCGCCCATCGCAGGGCTTGATCTTCTCTTTTCGGATCAGTCGCCCGAAACCGCATTCGGAACCATAGTTGCGGCGCGGCCCACCGACCCGCCATTTCCGACCGCAGGCGATGTGCCGTTCACGATCCATGATCTCGCGCGTGTGCTCCGTGACCCCGCCTTTGCGGTTCTCTGCAAACATCATGCGTGGGAGGGACAGGACGCCGCCCGGGATGCGCTCGCGCGGCTCGCCCTCGTCCCGAGGAAGACCCGCGCCCAGGCGGCCATCTACTGGTCTCTCCTGCCCGATCATAGGGCCGGTACGTTCTGGCCATTCGAAAAGGCTCTTCGTGCGGCGCAGGCGGACCTACCCGGCGTGGACTTCAATGTCGCGCTCGACTACCTGCGGTACGTACCTTCGGACCCGCCTGAGCAGGCGATCGCCGCCGCGCGGCAGATTGCAGTGTCCATGGCTGCGGGGGAAGTCATTGATCTTTCGCTTCTGGTCTGGCTTCGAGAGGTCATCCCGTCCCAGTCACCGCAGGTCGCGCTCGAAATCGTCCGGCATCTCGCAAAGCGCGATACTTCCGAACGTCAACTCCTCAAGGAAGACCTGATCGCCATGCTCCGGGTAGTTCCGCATGCCACGAGCGATCAGGTGATCGAATTGATCGAGCGGGCATCGAAGCCGGAGAATGCCGGAATTCCGCTTGCCATGCTGGCGACATGGGCGGACCGCGACCTGGCGCTGTTCCATGCCGAACAGGCTGAGCGCGAGCGCTTTTTCGGCTCCGAGCGCTGTTCCGCGCTGGTCGCCGCGGCTGTTGCCCATGACCCCAACATCAGCCTCCCCGAAGGCCCCGGCTACCTGCCGCCGTGGCATGATGTGGATTACTTCGGCTATGCGGCGGCGCGGGCGGTGTTGCCGACGGGGTCGGTGGAGAACGTGATACTCGTGCCCTTCGGCAAGCTCGGGGGAGCGGATTACGTGGCAGGCATCCTTGCCGCTGCGCTGGCAGAGCGCGGTCGGACGGTCATCCTGCGCACCGATCAGCCGGACTGGGACCGCCCCGACTGGTATCCGGAGGACGTGCCAGCCATCGACCTGTCGGGCGCACTGTCAGGCATGGGCAATTCGGTTCGTGCGCTTTTTCTTCTCCTGCGTTTGCTCGCGCCTCGGGCCGTTTGGAACGTCAACAGCCGACTTGGTTTCGAGTGCTTCTCCACCTATGGTGGGAGGCTCGCGGACAGCCACCGACTTCATGCCTACTACTTCTGCGCCGATCGCACGCCGGAGGGGCAGGAAACCGGATATCCGGTCTGGTACATCGCCGACATTCTGCCGCACCTGCACGCAGCGCTGGTGGATACGCGATCGCTGGCCGACACGTTGACCTCACGCTATGCCATGCCGCCCGTGCTTGCGGGGAAACTGCACACGGTGCACACGCCCGCGCAGCGCCCGGTCGACGACCCGCCGCTGGTCGCGGCCCAGATCACCAGCGCCGCGGGACGCGCTCGGCCGCGCATCCTGTGGGCCGGGCGGCTCGACAGGCAGAAGCGGTTCGACATCCTGGAGGCCGTGGCCCGCGCCATGCCCGACGTGGATTTTGTCGCCTGGGGCAAGGCCGTGCTGGGAAAGCCGCCACCCGCACGCAAGTTGCCCAAGAACTTGGTGCTCAATCCGCCCTTCGGCAGCTATGACGAACTGCCGTTGGGCGACTGCGACGGCTGGCTCTATACAGCCGCCTGGGACGGGCTGCCGACGATCCTGATCGAATGCGGCGCGATGGGGATGCCGATCGTGGCGAGCGCCGTGGGCGGCGTGCCGGAACTGATCGACGACACGACCGGCTGGCCGGTTAAGGACGCGGACGATCCCGAGGCCTACGTCGCGGCCCTGCGCGCCATGCTAGACGACCCAGAGGCCCGCAGCCGCCGCGCCACCGCCCTTCAGAAACGTGTCCGAACACGCCATAGCCCGGAGGCATTTAGGGCCGCCCTCGACAGGATCGGGTTAGGGTCATCATGACTGGCTCGGACAGTATTTTTCCCGGATCATCTCGGCCACGGAAAGCATTGTCCGACCCTGCTGCCTTGAGACGAAAGTGACCAGAATGAGCGCCATCGATATCAGCGTCATCATCACCGCCCACGGTGAGGGGCTTCTTGCCGGGATATCTGCTTGCAGCGCGGACTCCGCCATCAATGTGGCCAATGCCGCCGGGTTGCGCTGCGAGACGGTGGTCGTACTGGACCGGGCGGACAGCGTGACGACCGATGTGCTCACGTGCCACTACGGTGATCGTGCGCGTATCCTTGAAACCCGCGAGGGCGACCCCGGCCTTGCCCGCAACCGCGGGGTGGAGGCTGCGGCGGGGTGTCACGCCGCCTTTCTTGATGGCGACGACCTCTGGTCGGAGAACTGGCTGGTGGAAGCTCACCGGTTGCTGGCGGCCCGCCCGGACATCATCGCCCATTCGGCCTGCAACATCGTGTTCGGCGCTCATTCCATGCTCTGGTGGCACGCAGATTCCGAAAGCTCGACCTGCGATCACAGCTATCTCGAATGGATGAACTATTGGGACGCGCTGGCCTTTGCCCGACGCGCGTTGCTGCTGGAGAACCCGTTTGTCGCGAACGACCTTAAGCGCGGCTACGGGCACGAGGACTGGCATTGGAACCAGACCACCGTCGCCCGGGGCATCCCGCACAAGCCGGTGCCCGAGACGATCCATTTCAAGCGCCGCCGAACCGGGTCGCAGTCCGATCTGGTGGACAGGCGCGGTGGGTTGCCGTGGCCGACCTCGAAAGGTGGACGAGAGGAGGAACCGACATCGCTGACGGACCGTCCCAAACCGCGGCCGCCCTCTGGCAATTGCGGCCAGTGATGACTCGAGGCCGGAACACACTCCACGGGTGCCAATCCCTAGGCGGCTACGTCTTGCTGACTTGGGAAGGAAATGCCCTTGGTGGCCTGCTGCTGGTTCCGTGGGCACGGGGCTAGGCCGTGTCTGCAATCAAGGGATTCCCGTTTGGTCTCATTTCTGATTCAAGATCGAAAACGGAG